>CADBPR010000059.1 GCA_902796555.1 uncultured Bacteroidia bacterium | reverse complement strand
TCACCGGCCAGCACACCGCCCTGGATGGAGGCGCCGATAGCGACGACCTCGTCGGGGTTCACGCTGCGGTTGGGCTCTTTGCCGAAGAATTCCTTCACGATTTCCTGCACCTTCGGGATACGGGTGGAACCGCCCACGAGCAGGACCTCGTCAATCTGGGATGCGCTCAGGTGGGCATCCGCCAGGGCCTTGCGGCAAGGCTCGATACTGCGGGCGAACAGGTCGTCGCACAGCTGCTCGAACTTGGCGCGGGTCAGGGTCTTGACCAGGTGTTTCGGCACACCGTCCACCGGCATGATATACGGAAGGTTGATTTCCGTGGACGTCTGGTTGGACAGTTCAATCTTGGCTTTTTCAGCCGCCTCTTTCAGACGCTGGAGCGCCATCGGGTCCTTCTTCAGGTCCGCACCGCTGTTGTCGGCCGCGAATTCGGCAGCAAGCCAGTCGATGATCTTCTGGTCGAAGTCGTCACCGCCCAGGTGGGTGTCACCGTTGGTGGATTTCACCTCGAACACACCGTCGCCGAGTTCCATAATGGAAATATCGAAGGTACCGCCGCCGAGGTCATACACCGCGACCTTCATGTTCTTGTTCTTCTTGTCCAGGCCATAGGCCAGGGCGGCTGCCGTCGGCTCATTGATGATACGCTTGACGTCCAGACCGGCAATCTTGCCGGCTTCCTTGGTCGCCTGACGCTGGGAGTCGCTGAAGTAGGCCGGGACCGTAATGACGGCCTCGGTCACTTCCTGACGCAGATAATCTTCGGCCGTTTTCTTCATCTTCTGCAGAATCATAGCGGAAATCTCCTGCGGGGAGAAGAGACGCCCGTCGATATTTACGCGCGGGGTGTTGTTGTCGCCACGGACGACCTTGTAAGGCACACGGTTGACCTCGGTCGAGACCTGGTCGAAGGTTTCACCCATGAAACGCTTGATCGAGAATACCGTATTCTTCGGGTTGGTGATGGCCTGGCGTTTGGCAGGGCTGCCGATTTTCCGCTCGCCGCCTTCGGTGAAAGCGACCACGGAAGGGGTCGTACGCTGGCCTTCGTTGTTGATGATGACTGTAGGCTGGTTACCTTCCATCACAGCGACGCAGCTGTTGGTGGTTCCCAAGTCGATTCCGATAATTTTTCCCATATTTTTATCTCCTATTTTTGTTTTTTATTCTTTTCATGGTCCATGCGGACACCCTTCGTTTTATCCAATGTTATGCCAGCGGCTTTTTTATGCCAAATTGTCAGAATTAAATCGTATCTTTGTGACACAATCGGTCCGAAATGATATACAGACAACTGACAGAAACAGAATACGCCGACCTGGCTGCCCGCATCCTGTACGAGGACAACCACATCCTGGCGGTCAACAAACGCGCAGGAGAAATCGTCCAGGGCGACAAGACCGGGGACGAGCCCCTCGGCGAGAAATACAAGGCTTTTCTCGCCATGCGGGACCATAAGCCCGGGCAGGTTTTCATCGGAATCCCCCACCGGCTAGACCGTCCGGTCGCCGGCGTCACCCTCCTGGCCAAGACCTCCAAGGCCCTGGAACGCCTGTCCGCCCTTTTCCGGGACGGCGGTATCCACAAGACCTACTGGGCCCTGGTCTGCCGGCGGCCCGACCCTGCGGAAGGACTGCTGGAAGACTGGCTGTGGCGGAACGAATCCTTGAACAAGTCCTTTGTCTGCGTACCCGGGCGCAAGGATGCCAAGCTGGCACGCCTGCGGTACCGCCTCCTGCAGCCGACGGAGCGTTACTGGCTCGTGGAGGTGGAACTGCTGACCGGCCGGCACCACCAGATCCGCTGCCAGCTCGCCCACATGGGCTGCTGTATCAAAGGGGACCTGAAATACGGTGCGCCCCGGTCCAATCCGGACGGAAGCATCAGTTTGCTGGCACGGAACATCCGTTTCGAGCATCCTGTGCGGCACGTCCCGATGGAGATTTGCGCTTCTTTGCCTTCGGACGGGAAAGGATGGCCGACCGTTGTTCCGGATCCAGGGACTCCATATAGCGGTGACGCCACTCCTTCATCGTGCAGTTCAGAAACAGTTTGAAGGCCAGACCGAAGGTAACTTTGTTGTTGAATCCGCTGAGCAAGGCGGCCTCTTCCGTCTGGATGGTCGGATTCTTCTTGATCAGCTCCAGGGCTGAAAGAATTCTGTATTTATTCATCAACTGACTGAAATTCAGCCCGGTCGTCTGGTTTATCATGTGCGACAGGTAGGCCCGGTTGGTCCCGAGCTCCCGGGCCATATCCTGAACGGTATAATTGCTGCGCAGGTAGGGACGCCGCTCCTCCAGCAGCATGCACATCGCCTTATAGAGGCGTTTGTACTGCCGGGATCCGGACAAGACGCCGGCCGGGTAACCGTGGCTGCGGGCAAAAGCGATATCGCCGGCTTCTTCGGGAGGGACGGGCTTGTGCAGGTGGGCCCGGAACAGGAGAAACAGGTAGAGGGCCACGCTGATCAGGACGGCAGGAAGGTCCATCCAGGGGGAATCCGCCAGGGTCACCCAATGGGAGGCCAGGGCGAACCAGAACAGGAAAGCGACATTCTGGACCAGATTCAACTGAATCTGAAGGAACTCCCACCCCGACCACTGGGCCGTCAGGTAGCCCTTGTCGGCCGTCAAACGGCGAACCCGCTCCGCCAACCGGATGGGAAGGGGCAACGTAACGGCCAGAATATACAGGATACGGAGCATCGGGGCCGGCAGCAGGTTCCCCGACAGGGACAACAGGACGGCCACCCCCAGAACGGACAGGCTCAGCGACAGCAGCACCCGGGACGAATCTTCGGGCCAGGGCAGCAACATAATCAGCGTCGTAGCCAAACTGAAATCAAACAACAGCCACTCCGGGCGGAAAGGGGCGCCGGTCACCAGCCGGAAAACCGGCCCCAGGACAATGACAGAAAGCGATGCGGCCTGAATCAGGACGGCCGGCTTGCTTTGACAAAAAGCAATGATCTTTTTCATAGTATTGGTTATGATTTTAGCAATTCTTTTCATTAATCAGCAGCGGTTCGACACAACAAAAGTATATAAAAAAACCTGCCGTGAAATCTTTTCATGACAGGTTGACTGCAAAAATATACGATTTTTATCGCTTTTTACCATTTTTATCTTTTTCAGGCCCCGCATCCAGGCTGTGCCGGAAGGATTCTTTGATGGTATCGAAGCCTTTTCCGTACACGCCGCTGACAGAGCTGACTGACAGAAAGGCATCCGGGTCGATGCTTTTGATATAACGCAGCAGAATGTTCAGGTCGGTCTTGCGGGTAATTACCAGCAACACGTGGCTGGCCTGCTTGGTATACCAGCCGTTGGCCGGCATGACGGTCACGCCGCGTTTCAAATCATAGGTGATGGCATCCGCGATTTCCTCATATTTCCGGGACAGAATCATCAGCTGCACGGACTGGCGGGAACCGGAGATATACAGGTCGACCACATGGCTGTTGACCGTGACCAGAATCAGACCATAGACGACATTGGTAATCTTGTCTGCCCAGCCGACCAGCTCGCCGCTTTTCGTATAGGAGGGGAACAGCAGGGAGGACAGGATGATAACCACGTCCATGATGAGAATCATCTTGCCCAGGGAAATGTTCCGGTATTTGTTGACAATCAAGGCAATGATATCGGTCCCGCCGGTACTTCCGCCCACGGACATGGACATACCGATACCCAGGCCGGCCATGATACCGCCCATCAGGGTGGACATCAGTTTGCCGTTGTTCAGGGCCAGTCCTTCGATGATGGAAGGGGGAATGACGGCCTGCAGGACGTTCAGCCCGATTGAAGCCAGGATGATGGCATATATCGTCTTGGCCCCGCACCCCATCCCCAGAATGAGGAAGGCGATAATGAGCAGCAGCACATTGATGATAAAATAGGTGTAACCCATCTTGAAGCCTGTCGCATACTGGACAATGGAGCTGATACCGGTCACGCCCCCGCCCACGATATTGTGCGGGGTCAGAAAGACCGTCCAGCCCGTGACGTAAATCAGGACGCCCAGGGTCAGGACAAGATACTCACGGATGATGGTTCCGACGCTCTTTTGGTTGATCATATTATTTCAGGACAATATTGACTATCTTTCCGGGGACGACAATCACCTTGACCACGGTCTTTCCGTCCGTGTAGCGGGCGGTCTGTTCCGACGCCAGCACCTGTTCCTGCACCTGGGCAGGGGTCAGGGTCTTGGGCAAATCCACCGTAAAACGCATCTTGCCGTTGAACGAAACCGGGTACGTGCAGTTGTTCTCCACCGTATACTCCGGATGGTAGACCGGGAATGCGGCATAGGCCACGCTGTCCGTATGGCCGAGGGCCTGCCAGAGTTCTTCGGCGATATGCGGGGCGAAAGGAGAAAGCAGGATGACCATCGGCTCCAGCACGGCCCGCTTGGAGACTTTGCGGTCCGTCAGGTCATTCACGGCAATCATGAAGGCGCTCACCGTCGTATTGAACGAGAAGTTCTCGATATCGGACTGTTCCTTCCCGATCAGCTTGTGGAGGGTCTTCAAATCTTCGGCGGAGGCCTCCTCGTCCGTTACGAGGAAACGGTCGCCGTCATAGAACAGCCGCCAGAATTTGCGCAGGAAACGATGGACACCGTCGATACCCTTCGTATCCCAAGGTTTAGACTGTTCCAAGGGACCCAGGAACATCTCATAGAGCCGCAGGGTGTCCGCTCCGTAGCTGTCGCAGATATCGTCGGGATTGACGACGTTGTACATGGACTTGCTCATCTTTTCGACGGCCCAGCCGCAGATATATTCGCCGTTCTCCAGCACGAATTCGGCTTGGGCGAACTCAGGGCGCCAGGCACGGAAGCCTTCCAGGTCGAGCCTGTCATTGCGGACCAGGCTGATATCCACATGGATTTCCTGGGTCTGGTACTGCTCCTTCAGTCCGGCCGACACAAAGGTATTCGTCCCGACGATGCGGTAGACGAAGTTGGACCGGCCCTGAATCATGCCCTGGTTGATGAGCTTGCGGAACGGTTCGTCTTCGCAGACATAACCCAGGTCATAGAGGAATTTGTTCCAGAAACGGGAATAAATCAGGTGACCGGTGGCATGTTCGGTGCCGCCGATATACAGGTCAACGCTGCGCCAGTAGGCATTGGCTTCGGGGCTGACCAGGGCCCGGTCGTTGCGCGGGTCCATATAACGCAGATAATAGGCACTGCTGCCGGCAAAGCCCGGCATCGTGCTCGTCTCCAGGGGCCATCCGTCATAGGTCCAGTCCTTGGCACGGGCCAGCGGGGGCTGTCCGTCCGCCGTCGGTTTGTACTGGTCGATTTCCGGGAGGGTCAACGGCAGGGCTTCCTGCGGAAGCGGAGTGGGAATTCCGTTCTTGTAGTAAATCGGGAACGGCTCTCCCCAGTAACGCTGGCGGGAGAAAATGGCGTCACGCAGACGATAATTGGTCTTGCGGTGGCCCAGACCGTGGGCTTCCACATAGTCCATCGCGGCCGGAATGGCTTCCTTGACATCCATGCCGTTCAGGAAACCGGAATTGCACATACGGCCTTCCTTCGCATCGAAACTCTGTTCGCTGACGTCACAGCCCTCGATGATGGGCACGATGGGCAGGTCGAATTTCCGGGCGAAGGCATAATCGCGGCTGTCATGCGCAGGCACGGCCATGATGGCACCGGTGCCGTAGCCGGCCAGCACGTATTCGGAAATCCAAACCGGCACCTTCTGGCCGGTCAGCGGATTGATACCGTAAGAACCGGAGAATACGCCTGTTACGGTCTTCGTTTCAGCCATCCGCTCCCGTTCCGTCTTCTTGGCCACATAGGCGAGATACTCCGCCACGGCCGCTTCCTGTCCGGGGGTCGTCAGTTGCTGCGTCAGCTCGCTTTCCGGCGCCAGAACCATGAAGGTGACACCGAAAATCGTATCGACGCGGGTGGTAAAGATGGTGACGTCGGTCTTCTTGTCACCGGTTTCCACCGTGAAAACCACTTCGGTACCGTAGGATTTGCCAATCCAGTTGCGCTGCATCTCTTTCAGGGATTCCGTCCAGTCCAAACGGTCCAGACCGTCCAGCAGCCGTTCGGCATAAGCCGAAACGCGCAGCTGCCACTGGGTCATTTTCTTCTGCTCCACCGGGAATCCGCCCCGCACGGAGAGTCCGTCCTTGACCTCGTCATTGGCCAGCACCGTACCCAGTTCCGGGCACCAGTTCACGGATGTTTCTCCCTGATAGGCAATCCGATAGTTCATCAGGATATCGGATTTCTCCCGCTCCGAAGCCGCCTTCCAGCGCTCCGGCGTCACATCGGCATAACCGGTGGATTCAAAACGGGCAATCAATTCGGTGATGGGACGCGCCTTGTTCTGCTCCGGGTCATACCAGCTGCCGAACATCTGCAGGAAAGCCCACTGGGTCCATTTGAAATAGTCCGGGTCACAGGTACGGAAACTCCGCTCCCAGTCATAGGAAAAGCCAATCCGGTCCAGCTGCTGACGGTAGCGCGCCACGTTCTTGTCCGTGGTGACTTCCGGATGCTGCCCGGTCTGAATGGCATACTGCTCGGCCGGCAGGCCGAACGCGTCATATCCCATCGGATGGAGAACATTGAATCCCTGCAGGCGTTTGTAGCGCGAAAAAATATCGCTGGCGATGTAGCCCAAGGGATGTCCCACATGCAGACCGGCACCGGACGGGTACGGAAACATGTCCAGCACATAATACTTCGGTCGGGAGGCATCCTCCACGGCCTTGAATGTATGTTCTGCCGCCCAACGGGCCTGCCATTTCTGCTCAATTTCCCTGAAATTGTACTCCATAGTTATTTCTTGATATCAAAAGTTGCTTGTTTGGTCAATTTGAATTCCACCGGTACGGTAATCCGGCAGGGAACGGTCTTCCCGTTCAGTTTGGCGGGTTTCCATTTCGGCGAGGCGGCAATCACCTTTTCGGCTTCTGCGTCCAGCAGCGGGTGGACGGACCGGACCACCTGCACGTCGCCGACCTTTCCCTTGCGGTCTACGGTAAAACGGACGTGCACCGTGCCCTGGACCTTTTCATCCACGGCCTGCGGCGGGTATTTCAAATAAGGATAGACCCATTTTTCCAGGAAGGTGCCCAGATAGGCGGAGCCCAGGAAGGTCGGTTTGAAGTCGACGGCGTCATAGGCGTAGACTTTGTCATCCTTGCTCTCGGAACCGCTCTCGGCAATAAAGTCGGGCGCCCGGTCCAGGTTGGCCAGGTCACGGCAGAGGCTGTACACCGTCTCCAGCTCGCGCTCCATCAGTTCGTAATCGAGGATATCCGGGGTGTCCCGGGGACTGTCATGCTGGACATAGATGCCGCGGGTAAAAAACACGGACGGAATCTGTTTGGAATAGAAGCTCCGGTGGTCGGACGGATAAGGCTCCGCCGCTGTCAGCACCGGCTTGACCGGCGGCAGTTCAATGGCCGCCACCAGGCGGTTCAAATCAGCGTTGGAGGCGGTATAGGCATAGAATTCCTCACCGGCACCCAGCATATCCAGATTGATCATCGCGTCAATGCCGGGGACATCGGAGAACGACCGGTTCAGGAAGTACCATGAGCCGGCGAACGCTTCCCGGGACGCACCGAATCCGACGAAAATCACACTGCGGCGGAACAGCACGGCATTGATGGAGACCATCCGGGCCAGTTCGGCCAGCATCGCCAGACCGGAGGCGTTCCCGTTGGCTCCGGGATATCGCTGCACATGCGGTTCCCCGTCGACCGTCAGCACACCGGGCGCGAGATTGTCCAGCCGCGCGCCGACCACGATGTAGCGGTCCCGCAGTTTGACGTCATAGCCCTGGACGATGCCGATGATATTGCGGGAGGTCAGGGTGTCCCCGTTGTCCCGGGCGATGCCGAAGGTCTCCCCTTGCCGGGGACAAACCATCTCCACGCCGTATCCTTCCAGGATATCATACAGGTATTCCGCCGCCTCTTTTTCGCCCTCGGACCCGGCTGCCCGTCCTTCCAGGGCCGCCGCCGTCCAATACGAAACGTGGCCGCGCAGCGCTTGCACGGTCTCGCTTTCGTCTCCCTGCAGCATGGTGCTGCGGAACTGGGCCGATGCCGCCCACGGGAGCAGCATCAGCAGCATACAGATTATTTTCAGCCTACTCATTGACGAGAATCCAGACATCCTGCGGGCAGAAATCCTCCTGACGGACTTTTTCCATGGAATCGAAGGCTTCCTGCTCCCGGTCGGTAGGGTTGACGTACACGGCTGTCCGTCCGTTTCGGAAGGCGACGGTCCGGGCGTCATAGCCCGCTTTTTTCACCTTTTCCGCAAAACGGGTGGCGTTTTCCGGCACGCTGAAGGCGCCCAGCACCACGGCATACCGCTTCGGAAAAGCTTCCGCCAGCAGCCCCCGGGAGCTCTTGGCCTGACCGGTCGTCCGCAAGGTTTCCAGGGAATCCAGGGCTTCCTGCACCCGCAGGAGGGAGTCGGCGCGGACCTTTTCGATTGAATCCCGCACCGCCTGACGCGCAGCTTCGCGTTCCATCAGGACATGTTCCTTTTTGGCCTGCAACTCAGCGGCGGTGGGCCGTCCGGCCAGCCGGCGGAATGCATCGCAACCGGTCACCAGCAAAACGGCGGCCAGCAACAGGGGTATGACAGCTGTTCTCATATACCTCTACATTGTAAACAATTTGCAAAGATAGCATTTTTGCAGGGGATTTCAAACCCTTTTCGCCCCCGGCCGCGCACGCGCCTGCAGAATTATTCCTCGCGGATACCCGTGACGGACTTCACCCGTTCCCAGGTGGAAACCATGTTGTCATAGTCGGACGGCTGCAGCCATTCGTCCCGGTGTCCCAGCGCATCCCGTACGAGAATCGTGCCGTAGTTGTCCGTCCGTTTGCCGGGCAGCGTACACCACAGGAAATGAACCCGGGGCGGGAGCATTTCGGGACGGTTCCAGGGGCGGTTGACAAAGCGCAGGGTAACAGCCAGTTCCAGCCGGGTGTTGACCGCGCTCATATTGGAGACGGCGTTGCCCAGGGAATAGAAAACCGGCACCCGGCGCCCCCGGCTCGTCACGACGGTGCAACTGTCCTGAACCACGTGGGGATGGGCTCCGACCACGACATCCGCCCCTGCCTCGGCCAGCATGCGGGCCGTCCGTTCCTGGGCGGCATTGTGCCGCAGCGCATATTCTTCGCCCCAATGCGGCAGGGCGATGACAAAATCCGCACCCGCGCGACGGGCCCGGTCAATGGCCGGGACCAGGTCCGCTTCCGCCAGCCGGTTGACTTTCGGCCAGCCGCGTCCGCCCGGGTGATTGGTACCGTAGGTCGCGTTGACAAAAGCGATGCGGATGCCGCCCGCAGCCAGTATCAGCGGATGGGTCGCCGCTTCTTCGGCATCATCCTCCGCCACACCGGTATAGTACACCCCTTCCATCGCCCGGTAGACGCCCAGGGTCCGCAGCAGCCCGGCATTACCCTTGTCCAGGATATGGTTGTTGGCCAGCAGGAACACATCGACGCCGCAGTCCCGGACATAATCCGCATAACGGTCCGGCGCCGAAAAACTCGGATAGCCCGTATACGGCTCTCCCGCCAGGGTGAACTCCATGTTGGCCACGGCCAGGGAGGACGTCTGCAGCAAGGGACGGATGCCTTCCAGAAAGGCGGTACAGTCGTATTGCAGCTGGCGCGCATGCATCATGACATCGCCGATGAGCGTCACCGTCACCGTATCCGAGCGTTCCCACAGGCCGCGGACGTCGCCGAACCCGGCCATCCAATTGTCTTCCAGGCGCTGGGCATGCAAAGGCAGGCAGCACAGCCATGCCGCCAGGAAGAAAAGCCGTCTGATTTTGTTCAGGCCCATATGCAAAAATACGCAATTATTGTCTAAATTTGCAAAACCATGAAGAAAACCATCATACTCGAAGCCATCGACCCCATCGAAATCTATGGGGCCGGCAACCGGATATTGGAAACGTTCTGCAGCTATTTCCCTGGTTTGAAAGTAGTTGCAAGAGGAAATGAACTGCACCTGGACGGCAAACCGTCCCAGATTGAGGAGTTCAATATCCGCCTGGGCGAACTGATTGAACGCAGACACCATAAGATGAACCTGACCGCCTACGATGTGGAGGATATCTTCGACGGCGAAAACGCCCCGGAGAAGTTCCGCCTCAGCGGGGACGCCGTCATCGTGCACAACACCGACGGCAAACCCATCCGAGCCCGGAATAAGACCCAGGAGACCATGGTCAAGGCCTATTTCGACAATGACCTGGTCTTCGCCGTAGGGCCGGCCGGTACCGGCAAGACCTACATCGCGATTGCCCTGGCGGTCCGGGCGCTGAAGAACCGGGAAATCAAGCGGATTATCCTGACCCGTCCGGCCGTGGAAGCCGGCGAGCGCCTGGGCTTCCTACCCGGCGACCTCAAGGACAAGCTGGACCCCTATCTCCAGCCCCTCTATGACGCCCTGGGCGATATGATTCCCACCCGCAAGCTGCAGGATTTCATTGCGGACGGCACGATTCAGATTGCCCCGCTGGCCTATATGCGCGGCCGGACCCTGGACCGGGCCTGCGTCATTCTGGACGAGGCGCAGAACACCAATATTGGGCAGCTGAAAATGTTCCTGACCCGTATGGGACCCAATGCCAAATTCATTGTCACCGGCGACGCCAGCCAGGTGGACCTGCCCCGGCGTGAAGATTCCGGCCTGCTGCGCAGCATCGAGCTGCTGAAGGACATCCAGGGGGTCGCCTCGGTCTTCTTCACCAGCGCCGACATCGTGCGGCACCCGCTGGTTACCAAAATCGTCCGGGCCTACGAGAAAGCATAGCGGACATCTGCATGATAAATGAATGAAGGGCGGCTCCCGACGGAGCCGCCCTTCTTGCGTTATTTCAGTGAAAACTAGTCGGCTACGCCGGTCTTCACCACCTTGTCATACTTCTCATACTTGGCCATGTACTCCGGACTCTCATCACGGAAACGATAGCAGGCGTTCTTCAGATACTCGGCAATGCTGGTCTTGACGACCGTATCAGCCGTAATCTGGTATGCCTTCTCGAAGGGCTCGATGCAATTCTTCAGGCTTTCCTCAAACTGCTTGCTCAGCTCCATGTACTTGGCATCGTCGATTTCGTTGTTGGCCTTGTCCTGCAGCTCGACGGCACGGTTGTAGAAAAGGATACCCTCTCCGATATAACCATACTCGTAAGCCGGGCTGATTTCCGCGCACTTGCGATATGCCTCAACGGCTTTTTCAACCTCACCGAGCTCCGTGCGGATATTGCCTTCCACATAGTACAGAGACGGGTTGTTGGGCTCATTGGCCTTCGCCATGTCGAGCAGTTCGAACAGGCGGGTGGTGTTGCCGTCGGACTTGATGTAATAGTTGATCAGACCAATCAGGATGGACTGGCTCTGCGGGAACTTGGTGAAGCCCTCTTCAAGATAGGCGCGGGTCTTGGTCGTATCGACCTCGGCCAGTTTGGAGAACACCTCTCCGCCCTCGGCATAGTAACCGATTTCGTAGCAACGCTCCAGGAAGGTCTTGGCGCGGGCCTTGTTACCGACCTGCAGGGCGGTGAAACCGGCATTGTAAATCGCGTTGGTGTCAATCCGGCTGACCGGAGGGTTGGCGATGGCGTCCGCCGCTTTCTCGAACAGGACGCTGGCTTCGGCCACATGGCCCAGCGTGTACTGGTTGTAGGCATCCGTCGTGAACTTGGACGAGATGGAGCTGAGGGCCGCCGTCACGTCTTTCGCCTTCTTCGCATCCAGGGAATACGCTTTCGTATATGCCTCGACTGCCTTGCTCAGCGGATTGTCAAGCACAGGGTTCGTCACCTCGATGACAGCCAGCTGGCCGGCCTGGTTGAAATACAGGTTTTTGTCGGCATAAACTTCCTTGGTGTAAAGGCCGTCGGCCAGTTCCACGTTGCTGACGGAAGTAGGCTGCTCCTTCATAATCAGGGACAGTTCCTGCTTGGAAGCCCACTGCCAGACTTCGCCGATAGGAGCCTCGTATGCAGCCACATAGGCCTTGCCCAGATTGATCCAGGTGTTGGCTTTGCCGGCTTTCTTTTCATTCTGGGTAGCAGAGATTGCGTTGTCGACCATCTTCTTGGCCTCCGCAGGGCTCTTTACCTGGGCACCGGCCACCCATGTGGTTGCCAAAAGTGCCAATGCGATGAAAATCTTTTTCATAATCGTATCAGTTAATGTTATTATTCCTCTGTCTGCGGCGCCGGCGCTTCTGCGTCAGGCGCATCGGCGGCAGCTTCCTCTTCTTCGTTACGGTTCACCACGGACACGGCTGCAATGGAGTCGCCGTCCTTGATGTTGATCAGCTTCACGCCCTGGGTGGCCCGTCCGGACTCCTTGATCGTGGATACTGCCATCCGGATGGTCAGGCCGCTCTTCGTAATGATCATCAGGTCATTCTCCTGCGTCACATTCTTCAGCGCTACCAGGCTGCCGGTCTTGTCCGTAATGTTGATGGTCTTGACACCCTTGCCGCCACGGGCAGTCTTGCGGTACTCGTCGAAGTCGGTCCGTTTGCCGAACCCGTGCTCACTGACGACCAGAACCGTCTGGTTTTCAGCACCTTCCGTCTCGGGGTCATAGGATATCATTCCTATCACTTCATCATCTTCTTCAATATTGATGCCACGCACACCGGAGGAGGTACGACCCAGCGGGCGGGCATCCGTCTCATTGAAGCGGACGCAGCGGCCCTTCTTGGCGGCGATGAGCAGTTCTTCCTGTCCGTTGGTCAACACGGCATTGACCAGTTCGTCCCCTTCCCGGATAACGATGGCGCGCACGCCGTCGCCGTTCTTGCGGTAGTTCTTATACTTGTCCAGAACCGTCTTCTTCACCGTTCCCCGCTTCGTCACGAGCACGATGTAGTTGTTGTTCAGGTAATCCTCATCCTTGAGGTTCTTGACGTTGATATAGGCCTGGACCTTGTTGTCCGCGGAAAGATTGAGCAGATTCTGAATCGCTCGGCCTTTGGACGTACGGTTGCCTTCCGGGATTTCATAGACCTTGATGCCGTAGAACAGGCCCTGCTCGGTGAAGAGCAGCAGCGTGCTGTGCATATTGGCCACATAGACATGCTCGATGAAATCCTCGTCCTTGGTGGCGCTGCCCTTGATGCCGACGCCGCCCCGGTTCTGGGTACGGAATTCGCTCAGGGCTGTCCGTTTGATATAGCCGAAGTGGGAAATGGTAATCACCACGTCATCGTCGGCATAGAAGTCTTCCGGGTTGAACTCGTCGGAACTCATGGTAATCTCGGTGCGGCGCGCATCGCCGTACTTGGCCTTGAGTTCCATCGTTTCCTGCTTGACGATGTCCATCTGCAGTTTTTCGCTGCCGAGGACCTCCTGGCAGTGGGCGATGAACTTGGAGAGCTCGTCGAACTCGGCCTGCAGCTTCTCGCGTTCCAGACCGGTGAGCTGACGGAGACGCATCTCGACAATGGCCTGGGCCTGTACCTCGGTAAAGGCGAAGGTTTCCATCAACTCGTTCTTGGCATCGTCCACGTTCTTGGAAGCGCGGATAATCCGGATGATTTCGTCAATCACGTCGATGGCCTTGAGCAGGCCTTCGAGGATATGGGCACGCTTCTGGGCCTTTTCCAGCTCGAATTTCGTCCGGCGGACGACCACTTCATGACGGAAGTCCACGAAGACCTGAATCATCTCCTTGAGGCTCAGCGTCCGCGGCCGGCCCTTGACCAGGGCCACGTTGTTGATGGCGAAACTGGACTGGAGCTCCGTGTACTTGAACAGGGTGTTCAGCACCACGTTGGAGTTGTAGCCCTGCTTGACGCGGATAATCACCCGGACGCCTTCGCGGGAAGTTTCGTCGTTGATATAGGTAATGCCTTCGATTCGCTTCTCCTCGACCATCTGGCCGATGCGCTCAATCATCGCCCGCTTGTTGACCATATACGGAATCTCGGTGATGACGATGGTCTCGCGGCCGTTGTCCGCCACTTCGATATCGGTACGGGCCCGTACGACGATGCGGCCGCGGCCGGTCTCATAGGCTTCGCGGATGCCGCTCACGCCCTGGATGATGCCGCCGGTCGGGAAATCGGGACCTTTGATATGCTGCATCAGGCCGTCGGTGTCGATATCGGGGTTGTCAATATAGGCGCAGATGGCGTCGCAGCATTCGCTCAGGTTGTGAGGAGCCATATTGGTGGCCATACCCACGGCGATGCCGGAAGAACCGTTGAGCAGCAGGAGGGGCGCCTTGGTCGGCAGCACGGTCGGCTCCATTTCGGTATCGTCGAAGTTCGGGGTGAAATCGACGGTCTGCTTGTCCAGGTCCTGGAGCATTTCTTCGGTGATTTTCTCCAGCTTCGCCTCCGTGTATCGCATGGCCGCGACCGGGTCGCCGTCCATCGAACCGAAGTTACCTTGTCCGTATACGAGCGGATAGCGCTGCTTCCAGTTCTGGGCCAGCACGGCCATGGCGTCGTACACGCTGCTGTCGCCGTGCGGGTGGTACTTACCCAGCACTTCACCGACCACCTTGGCCGATTTGCGGGTCTGGCCGCTGTAGCTCAGCCCCAGCCCGTCCATACCGAACAGTACGCGACGCTGCACCGGTTTCAGGCCGTCCCGCGCATCGGGAAGGGCCCTGGATACTATCACAGACATCGAATAGTCGATGTATGCGCTTCTCATCTCCTCATCGATATTCACCTGTTCGATGATACCGCTTGTCTTCAGCTCTTCGTTTTCGTTATTCTCCATGTATCGTTTACTCTGTTTTTTCAGGTTTCTCTAAAACATGCAAATTTAACAATTTTTTAGGGAAATCACAAATACAAAACGGCAAAAGGGAAACATGTTATTTTTTCACAATTCCTAAAATTATTGCTACCTTTGCAACAGCAAACATAATTAAAGCAATGAAACGAATTCCCAAACTTCTCGCAGCCTTCCTGGCTGTTTGTTCTCTGAGCAGTTGCGCAGTCGGCAAGTATATGTGCAACTTCGCCCTCGTTCCTAAAGTACACGGTGTGGAAGATATCGAGCGTACCCGCCACAAAGCGGACTCCCTCCTTCCCGGCAGCACGGCCTGGTATGACGGCCTCAAGGCGCAAGGCATCCTGAAAGACACCACCATCACCGGTTACCGGAACTTCAAGGTACACGGCTGCTACGCGCCGGCCAAGGACCCGGCCACGGCCCAGGGAACGGCCATCGTGGTCCACGGCTACGGCGACAACCACTTCGTATTCCTGTATCTGGTCCGGATGTACCGGGACGACCTCAACTATAACGTTCTCTTCCCCGACCTGCAGTATCACGGCTATTCGGAAGGCGACCACGTCCAGATGGGCTGGTACGACCGTTTCGACGTGTCCGAATGGGCCAAAGTGGCCCACGACATCTTCCAGGACGACTTCCTGGTGGTTCACGGCGTGTCCATGGGTGCTGCGACGACGATGATGATGAGCGGCGACCCGCAGCCGGACTACGTCAAGGCCTACATCGAAGACTGCGGCTACAGTTCCGTCTGGGACCAGCTCGCCTTCAACCTCAAGGATAGCTTCCACCTGCCGTCCTTCCCGGTCCTGAACAGCGCCAGCACGGTCTGCAAGAGACGCTACGGATGGTCCTTCAAGGAGGCTTCTTCCGTCAATCAGCTTGCCAAATGCGACCGGCCGATGCTGTTCATCCACGGTGACGCCGACGACTTTGTCCCCTTCTCCCACCTGCAGAAGAACTACGATGCGAAGACCCAGGGCTACAAAGAGATGTGGGTAACGCCCGGCGCCGTCCACGCCAATTCCTTCGCCAAGTATCCCGAGGAATACAAGCAGCACGTCGCGGCTTTCCTCGACAAGGTTAAAAAGATGTAATTCAGACGGTTACGTCTACAAATAAAGCCCTGCTCAACCGGCAGGGCTTTTTCATATCGGGAAGGTTCTTTATTCTTCCGGTATCAGCCGGCGGATGGCCTTGACGTTCCGGAAGAAGGTGCCGGCCACCACGCGGACGACCGTATAGGCCGGAATGGCCGCAATCATGCCGAAGATACCGCCCAGATGGCCCGCCAGGAGCAGGACGATGAAAATCTCCAGCGGACTGGACTTGATGCTCCGCGAATAGATAATCGGCTGGAACAGGAAATTGTCCACCAGCTGCGTCACCAGGAACACGGCCAGCAGCACCGCGACGACCGCCACGAAGTTCAGGGATGCCCCGGCAGCGGCGGCGGAACTGTATTTGAGCACCACGCCCAGGACCGTGCCGATGGCGGCCCCGATCCAGGGTCCGACATAGGGAATGATGTTCAGGATGCCGGTCATGAACGCGATACCCAGGGCGGTGGTCAGGTCCAGTCGGGCCGCCAGCCACAGGCCCAGGAAATTCAGCAGGGCCACCCCCATCACTTCAATCAGGATGCCGACGAAATAACGGGACAGCAGGTACTCGATATCGCCGATGGTGTCCTTTGCCTTTTCTTCATAGCGGTCCGGGACCAGGGCTCCCATGATATTGCGGAAGAGGTTGTCGTCCCGGATGAAGAAAAAGCCGATGAAGATGATGGAGAACAGGGCCACGCCCAGGCTGCCGACGACGGAAGCCACGGACCCCACCACCGAAGTCACGGATGAAAATTTGAATTCCTGCCGGATAAAGTCTACCGCAGCCGTTTCCACCCGGAAATCCCGTCCCAGGTCGGGGAACATCCCGATCAGCCAGCGGTTGACCGAATCCAGGGCGGCCGTAAAACCGGAGGAAGAGAACGACGCCGTCTGCAGATTGCCCGAAATATTCTGGACGATGCTGTAGACGACCGGAATAATCTGCGTCACCAGTCCGATGAACAGAACCAGGACCAGCAGGAGGCTGATGACGGCCAGCAGACCGTCCGGCGCACTTTTTCCTTTGATCCGGATTTTTTTCAACAAACGTTTCAGCGGGGCCGCAATCAGGGCCACCACCAAGGCGGCAATAATGTAAATCAATACATTACGGAAATACCAGCAAAGGGCGAAGACAGCCGCGGCAGCCACGGTGTACATCGTATAACGAGCCAGTTTGTCGGTGCTTCTCTCCATAGTGGAATCAAAATAGTAAAAGTTTTTTCAATTTTTTTAGCTTGTGCCTTGCTTTGGCACAAGGTGGGTGTAATTTTGCATCCAGAAAGTTGAACGACAAAATTTTTCAGCCATGAAAAACACAGAATACAACCTCGACACGCTGAGCACCATCATCTCCTCCGAAGCCTCCTTGCAGGCACTTGTCGACATGATTTCCGACATGGGTCTGGAAATCAAGGACATCCATACGGTCTAAACGGTCTCGGTTTCCGTTTCTTTCAGGGCCACCGTCGTACTCTCCTTGTCCGGGGTCAGTATGACCCGCAGGGTCCGGAGTCCTTCCGGCGAACGGCCCTTGTTCAAGACGCGGTCCGCGATAATGAACTCGGACACAGGGTCTTCGACATAACGCATCAGGGCCCGCTTGAGCGGCCGTGCCCCGAAGGCCGGGTCGAATCCGGCATCCGCGATGAACTTCTTCGCCGTGGGCGTCACGGTCAGTTTGAAGCCGGCCTCTTCCGCCCGCTTGCGCAGGTCGCGCAGTTCGATATCGATAATCCGTTCGATATCCTCCCGCGTAAGGGCATTGAAGAAGACCTGCTCGTCCACCCGGTTGATGAATTCCGGCGGGAAGGCCTTCTTGACGGCTTTTTCCAGGACGCTCTGCCGGTTTTGGGCCACATTCCGCGTCGAAGTGGAAAAACCGACGCCGCTTCCGTACTCTTCCATATCCCGGCTTCCGACATTGGACGTCATGATGACAATGGTATTCCGGAAACTGACCGTACGGCCTTCGCTGTCTGTCAGACGGCCGTCATCCAGCACCTGCAGCAGCAAGTTGAAAATATCCGGATGCGCCTTCTCAATCTCATCCAGCAGCACCACGCAATAGGGCTTGCGGCGCACCCGCTCGCTGAGTTGGCCGCCCTCTTCATACCCCACATAGCCCGGAGGCGCGCCAATCAGCCGCGAGACGGAGAATTTTTCCATATACTCGCTCATGTCGATACGCACCATATTCTCCTCGGAGTCAAACAGATACTCCGCCAGGCACTTGGCCAGCTGGGTCTTTCCCACACCGGTGGGACCGAAAAACAGGAAGGAGCCGATGGGGCGTGAGGGGTCCTTCAGTCCGGCCCGGTTGCGCCGGATGGCGCCGACCACCGTATCAATGGCTTCATCCTGGCCGATAATCCGTCCGGCGAGCCGTTCCCGCATCTTCAGAATCCGGTTGCCTTCCGACTCGGCCACCTTATTGACCGGAATGCCGGTCATCTTGGACACCACCGTCGCGACATCTTCTTCCGTCACGGCCCGTTTGGCGCCGCCGGCCTTGATCCGCACCATGGAACCGGCCTCGTCCATCGCGTCAATGGCTTTGTCCGGCAGGGAACGTTCGGTGAAATACCGGTCCGTCAGCCGTACGCAGGCCTCCAGGGCCGCATCGTTATAGGTCACGTTGTGGAACTGTTCGTAATTGTCGCGCAGCCGCTTCAGGATGGCGATGGACTGGTCCACATCGGTCGCTTCGACCACGATTTTCTGGAAACGACGGTCCAGCGCCCCGTCCTTCTCCACGATTTTGGTAAACTCGTCCATCGTCGTGGCGCCGATGCACTGGATTTCACCGCGGGCCAGGGCGGGTTTCAGCATATTGGCCGCATCGAGGCTCCCGCCGGCACCGCCGGCGCCCACGATGGTATGGAATTCATCGATGAAAAGGATGATGTCCGGATTGTTGCTGACTGTTGCGATGATGGTCTTCAGGCGTTTCTCAAAATCACCGCGGTACTTCGTTCCGGCCACCACGGAGGCGATGTCCAGGGAAACAATCCGCTTTTTCGCCAGCACCGGAGAGATGTCCCCGGATGCAATCCGCAGGGCGATTCCCTCCACGATGGCGGACTTGCCCACCCCGGGTTCGCCAATCAGCATCGGATTGTTTTTCTTGCGTCGGCCCAGGATTTCTATCACCCGGCTGATTTCGTTGTCGCGGCCCACGACCGGGTCCAGATTGCCTTCGGCCGCCGCTTTCGTGAGGTCGTAGCCGAATTCCGCCAGTTCGTCCTTCTCTTCCTTTCCGGCACCGTTCTGGCCGTTATCATAGTTGATTTCGTCGCCGTCGTCGCTGCGTTCGGGCGTCTCGGGGCGGGTGGACTGGCCCAGCAGACCGTTCTTTTCCATATAGGTCAGGATACGGCCGTAATCGATGCCCACACCGCGCAGATAAGCCTGGCCGTAACTGCCCGTCGTCCGGCAGAGGGCCAGCAGCAGATGCTCGGCACCCGCCACGGAACTATGCAGGCGTGTCGCTTCCAACACCGTAAGGCTGAGCACGTTCTGCGCACCGCGTGAAAACGTGATATGGTCCAGTTCCGAATAAGGAATCTGCTCGGACGTAAAGATGCGGGAATCGATGAATTTCTTCAACTGGTCGGTATCCACGTCCAGCCCCTTGAGGGTGGCCGCCGCCGGGTTCTCGGCATGGCGGATAATCCCCAGGAACAGGTGGTCCGGACCGATGCCGTAACTGCCGGTGCGAAGGGCCTCCTCCCGGGCATAGCCGATGATGCCGTTCAGTTCGTCTGATACTTTTATGTCCATTTTAGAAGCTGTTTTCAAATAAATTACGGGCAGGAAGCCGGTCGGAGTACTGCTCCCGCAGGCTGCGGAAGAGTCCCGACGTGTACCGGGCCAGTCCGGGGCCTTTCCAGGTACTGGTATTGGTAATCAGCACCCAGCACTCCCCGTCCGGATAATACTTTACCAGGGCGCTGGTGCCGGAGAAGGTGCCGGAACGGGTCCACCCCGACTCCGGTTCCGTGTCGTTCCAGCCCAGCGAGTAGGTTTCTTTGTCAAAATATTCCACCATGTCCGCCACGCTTTCGGGGCCAATCACGTCGGGTAGGATACCCCGCGCGTCGATAGCGGCCACGAAACGGGCCACTTCCGGTGCAGAGGCCACCCAGGCGCCGGCGCCGGACAGGGCGGTAATGTTGTTGCCGCCGTAGCAACGGACCACGGAATCCCCGCTGTTATTGAATTCGGGGACGGGGACTTCGTTCACCGGGACATAGTAGTGCACCTCATGCCGATGGGCGTCGGCGGGATAGTTGCCGGCGATATGGAAATCCATGCATCCGGCCGGTTGCAGGATATGTTCCTGCACATAATCGGCATAGGGTTGTCCGCTGACTTTTTCGATAATCAGGCTGAGCAGCACGAATCCGAAATTGGAATAGGACTGGGAGGTGCCCGGCAGGTAACCGAGCCGGCGGCCCAGCACAATCCGGGCCAGTTCGGCATTGGTAGGCGGCACATCCAGATGATTCACCCGCATGATGGTACGGGTCGAAAACATCGGGTCGCCGCCGCGGACCGTAAAACCGCCCTTGTGACGGAGCAGGTCCTCCACCGTAATCCGATAATGGTTCCGGTCCTTGATGGCGTCGTTGTACTCCGCCAGAATGCCGTTCGGGCCGAAAACGGAATCCCGCAGCGACAGTTTCCCCTCCTCCTGCAGCCGCATGACCGCCGCAGCCGTGACCAACTTGGACACGGACGCAATCCGCAGCAGATGATAGGGTTCCATCGCTTCCTGCCGCTCCTCGTCCGCCCATCCGTATCCTTTGGCATAGAGCAGAGAATCATTGCGCATCACCGCCAGGGACAAGCCTTTGAGCTGCCACTGCTGCATATATTGGGCAATTTTGCGGTCGAGTCCTTTCAGGTCGGCCGTATCGGACAAGGCATTGGTAATCCAGGCGTTGACCCCCTGGACCTGCGGTTCGTCTTCCGCCTGGCAGGAGCGGCCCGCCGTCATCAGCACGATGACCACAAGACCCAGCGTAGCCGCCGCGGCGTAAAGTATGTTTTTATTCCTCATATTCTCGAACCCAAAATAGCGGGGTCGTCCCCGTCGTGAAGCCGGTTCAGTTTCCGGACGAGGCCCGTCAGATAAATGACTGTCAAGATGGTAGCGAGCGAGTCAGATACCGGGAAACTGACCCAGACCCCGTCTACGCCCAACCACAGTGGCAAAAGGTAGACGCAAGGGACCAGGAAGAGCAGCTGCCGCGAAAGGGACAGAATCACGGATGTCTGCACCATGCCCAGGCACTGGAACAAATTGGTGGCAATCATCTGGAAACCGATGATGGGGAATACGATGTTCATCATCCGCAGTCCCCGTGCCGCCACGGTCTCCAGCTCCGGGTCGCCGGTAAAGGCGCTGACGGCCAGGCCGGGCAGGAATTCCGACACGATAAAGCCGACCACCATCACCACCGTCGCCCATTTGGCCGCCAGGAAATAGACTTCTTTCACACGGGAATACTGCCGTGCGCCATAGTTGTACCCGGCAATTGGCTGCATCCCCTGGTTGATGCCCATATTGATCATCACGAACAGGAAGCTAATCCGGTTCACGATACCGTAGGCCCCGATGGACAGGTCGCCGCCATATTTCTGCAGCTGCTGGTTGATGAAAATCGCCACAATGCAGGAAGCGGAATTCATCAGAAACGGCCCCATGCCGATTTCCAGGGATTCTTTGGCAATGCCCCAGTCCAGGGCAAAAATCCGCTTGGGCAGGTGCAGGAAGCGTTTGTGGTCCAGGAAGTACCACAACGTATAGGACAGGGCCATCACCTGGCAGAGCACCGTCGCCCACGCCGCGCCGCGGATGCCCATGCCGAACACATAAATGAAGAGCGGGTCCAGGATGGCATTGGACGTAACGGTGAAAATGGTCAGCCCCATTGCAAGCCGGGGGTTGCCGGAGGAGCGAATCACGCTGTTCAGGCCGAAATACAGGTGGGTGATGACATTCCCGAACAGAATCACCTGCATATAGTCCCGGGCGTAGGGCAGAATGGCGGGACTGGCCCCGAAGAAGGTGAGAATCGGGTCCAGGAACACCAGGGCCAGCACCGCGAACAGCGTCCCCACGATTACATTGAGGCTCACTTCATTGGCCAGGACGGTGTTGGCCTTGTCATAATCCTTCTTGCCCAGCAGGACGGAAATCATCGTGGCAGCGCCCACACCGACCAGGGTACCCAGGGCGGTGGACAGATTCATCAGCGGGAAACAGACGGCCAGACCGGCGATGGACAGGGAGCCCACGTCGGGAATATGGCCGATATAAATGCTGTCGACCATATTATACAAGGAAGAAGCCGTCATGGCGATGATACCAGGGACGGCGTACTCCTTGAGCAGGGTGCTGACTTTTTTGGTTCCGAGTTCCGAAGGAATCTTTCCTGCCGCCATAGATTACTGATTATCAACCAGTTCGATTTCAAAAAGGAGCGGCGCGTAGGCAGGAATGGACTTGCCGCTGCCGGAGTCTTTGTATCCCAGGTCGGACCAGAACAGGCTGACGGCGGATTCCCCCGGATGCATCTGCCAAAGCGTCAGTTGGATGCCTTCGATGACCGTGGAGGAAGACGTGCTGCCGGCAGGTGTCATTTTCAGGTTGGCCCGCTCCGACGCCCAGTCAATCTTGGCCGGCTTGTATGTACGGGATTTACTCCAGATGCCGGCATCTTTGGCTACGGATTCGACCGTCGTGTCGAAGACCTGCCCGTTGAGCAGTTTACCGGTATAATTGATATAGACCGTGGTGTCGGACGGCATGTCCCGGGAACTTTTCGCATCCCGGACCGTATAGTAGTAGAACCCGTCCTCCACGGCATTCACTTTGCCGAAAAGGGTGCGGGACATGGTTTCGATTTCCTGCTTCTGGTAGGCGGCGATATCATCCGTCACTTCCCGGACCGTCACGTCATAAATCAGGGTGGAGGCATCCGTGGACTGGGCCAGATATTCGGCTGCCGTGGCATAGCGGGTCGTGGTCTGCAGCCAGGCCGGGATAACCGCTTTGCGTCGTCCGCCTTCCTTCATACCCTGCATCATGGCAGCTACGCCGGCAGGCAGGGTCGTGCCGCCCGTATACTGGACAACGGGGCCGTAATAGGAAGAAGCCGAATAGGTCCCCACCCGGCGGGCGATGGTCTCGCTGGTGGTGTTGACCACTTCGCCGGACAGTTCCGTGGAGGTATAATCAACAATCAGATAGCCGGTTTCCGGCAGGGCCGTTCCGGTGCCGGGGGTATCTTCCAGGATATAGATGCCCGGATCCGTGGCCTGCACCCCGGGGTAATTGAGCTGCAGCCAGGCTTCCAGCTCGGCTTTCTCGGTATCGTTCGCATTGACGGTCTCCGTCTTTGCGCAGGTGGCCAGCACCACCACGCTTCCTATCAAAACAAGTATTTTTTTCATACGCATGTTCATTACGTAATTCCTACAAGGCATCCGTCTGGACGCTGTGTACCCAAATATGGTAGGCAATGGCTGAATTTGCAGGAATCATGCCGATTTTCCGGTCGCCGAACCCATGCTGCCCGGAAAAGAAAATCCAGCACTCTTCTCCGCCCTTCACGCCCAGCAGGCCGTTGTGCAGGCCTTCGATGAACCGGGCTTCCGAAAGGCGCACGGTCAGAATCTCATAGCGCGGGTCGGGCTCTTCCTCAACTTCCTCTGCTGCAGCATCTTCCGAAGCATCCGCGCTGGCATCGCCACTGACGTCGGCACCCGTTTCGTCCGCCTTGGTCAAATCCCATTTGGCCGCGGTGGCCACCTCTTCGCTGTTGGTCGCGAAAAGCGCGCTTGCCGCCGGAAGGGAGGAACCGGACAGCACATAGCCGGCATAATAAAAGGAGATGATTTTGTCATCTGTCAATTCGTCACCCTCGCCTGCCGCCAGCGTCAGCCGGGTACTGCCGTCGCGGGTGGTCACGGTATAGTTCTCGTTGGCCTTCTGCTGCGCCGCGACCAAGGTCTCAATGTTGGTCTCCTGCCGGGCATACAAGGTCTTGGTGCTCTCTTTCATGCAAGAGGAGAGCAGCAGGAAGGCAATGGCAAGAAGTGCGAAGTATTTAGCTTTCATATAATTCCATGTATTGTTCCGCCATGCGGGCGGCAAAGTCTCCGGCCGCGGCGGCCGCCGGCACATCCTGCGGCACAAGAATCTTGCCACCGGCTGCCTGTTCATGTCCGCCGCCGTGGAAATACAGGCGGGCGCAACGGTTGGCCGATACGCCGCGTTTCGACCGGAGCGAGACCCGTACCGAGCCGTCGTCCTCTTCCTTGACCAGGACGGACAGTTTGACACGGTCGATGGCCAGCGGTTGGTTGACCAGCCCATCCGACTCCCCTTCCCGGACATCCCAGCGGCGCTTGACCGCCTCGTCCAGGAACATGCAGGCCACGCCCCGCGGAGAAATCACCAGCCGGTCTTTCAGCATTTCGCCGAACAGGCGGATCCGGTTCTCCCGATAGCGGTTGTACAGGGCCTCCAGCAGAGCGTCCCGGTCCACGCCGGCGGCCAGCAGACGGGAGGCCATCTCCAGCGTCGAGGGGAAGACCGAATTGGCGAAGTTGTTGGTATCGGTCGTCATCCCGGCCATGAGGGCGGCAGCGGAAGCCGGCGGAAGCCGACGGGCATCCCCTCCGATTTCCGGCATTTCCATCAGGATATAGAACAGCAGTTCGCAGGCCGACGAAATGTCCGTGCGGGAAAAGCACAGGTCGAATTCGTCCTCGGCCGGGGCCAGGTGATGGTCAATCAGCACCTTTTTCGCGGAGAGTGACCGCAGGAGCGTCTCCATCCCTTCCGCCCGGTTCAACGCATTGAAATCCAGGCAGACCAGCAGGTCGGAAGACAGGATGTCGGCATCGCAGCAGCCGGGGTCATAAGCCCGGGCCTCCGCATCCTGTGCGATGAAAGCGAGGCTGTCCGGCACCCGGGTCGGGAAACAGACATGGGCTTCCTTCCCCAGGCTGCGCAACCAAAGGTACAGCGCCGTGGTACTGCCGACCGCGTCGCCGTCCGGATGGATATGCGAAACCAGGGTCACCCTGCGGCTTTCCGTCAGGAAGCGATGCAGGGTCTCCAGCTTTGTCCGTTCCAGTTTCTCCATATCATTTTTTGTCTCTGCAAATTTAGTCAAAATCTTGTATTTGATAAATGATTTTCATAACTTTGTCGGAAGTTTGACAAAAATAAAACAGCATCATAATGAACAAAGGTCTTAAAATTACCCTCAGCATCGTGCTCCTCGCGCTGATTGTCTATCTGGTATACGCAATCGTGGGCAGCATCATGGAGCCCGTCAATTTCAACAAGCAGAAAGACATCCGCAGCGCCGTCGCCGTGCAGCGTCTGAAAGACATCCGCACCCTGGAAGTGGCGTACAAAGGTGTCACCGGTCATTACACCGCCGATGTGGATTCCCTGATTCTGTTCTACAACACCGGCAAGATGGACATCATCATGCAGGTCGGTTCCAACGACGACTCCCTCGCCGTGGTGAACACCGAGAAGCTCAAGAAGCAGAACCGCAAGATTACCCCGCAGGAAATGTACGAGCGTTACCTCAAGGGCGAGAACCTCGTGTTCTCCATCAAGAACTCCATCCCGGTGAAGGACACCCTCTTCCACAGCCGTACCGACTTCGTCGCCGACTCGCTGAAGTACATTCCTTTCTCCGGCAAGATGCCCGTTGAAACGGACGCCATCGTCAAGACCGTATCCGGTGTTCAGGTTCCGCTCTTTGAAGCCAAGATGCCCTACCGCGCCCTCCTCAAAGGCCTCGACAACCAGCTTCGCATCAACCTCGATGCCGACTGCCGTGCGTCCAACCGCTACGAAGGCCTCCAGGTCGGCAGCGTAACCGCGCCGAACAACAACGCAGGCAACTGGGAGTAATATGACTCCTGACCAGCATAGCAGAATATCCATTCAAGTCTCCTTGAGTGGATATTCTTTTAAAGTGGAAGAGGACGGAAAGGTCCGGGAATCCGGTTGGCTGGGAGCCGACCGGCTCTTCACTACGCCGGAGTTCCAGCGCCGCTACGACAGCGTAGAGATTGCCCTCCTTACGCCCAAATGCACCTTGGTGCCGGCTCACTTCTTTACCCCGGAAACCGCCCGTCAGTCCCTCTCCGAGGTGGTCCGGCTCCGGGAAAGCGACCCGGTGGAATCCATCGCGATTCCTTCCCTGGGCGCCGTGCTGGTTTTTTCCAACGCCATCGACGAGTCCCTGTCCAAAGTGATTGCACAGACCGTTTATACGACGGCCGGGGACACGGTCCGCGTTCTGCCGGAGCTGTACTATCTGCTCCGCGACCTGAGCCGCTGCACCGAGTACAACAAGATTCTCGCTTCCTGGCGGGACGGGTGGCTGCACCTGGTGGTGGCCCAGGGCAAGAGCCTGCTGCTGTGCAACGTCTACGAGGCAGTCGACTTCACCACCGCCGAGTATTTCATTTTCCTGGCCATGAAGAAGCTCCAGCTCAATCCCGAGCTGAGTTCCATCTGTTTCCGGACGCCGCTCACGTCCGACCAGGAAATGTCCCTGTACCGTTATTTCAAATCGGTCGAGACGCTATGAGAATCATCGGGGGCAGCCTGAAAGGAAAGACGATTGACCCGCCGGCCGGGTACAAGGCCCGTCCCACGACGGACTTCGCCCGAGAAGCCCTGTTCGACATTCTCTCCAACGAATACGAATTTGACGACCTCAAGGTACTGGACCTGTTCGGCGGTACCGGGGCCGTTTCTTTTGAGTTTATCTCCCGCGGCGTCGGGCATGTCTGGTGTGTCGAGATGGCGCCGGCCCATGCCACATTCATCTCCTCCCAGATGCGTCGTCTGGGCATCCGCAACATGACGGTAGTGCGGCACAATGTTTTCGATTTTCTCCCGCTCTGTACGGAGAAGTTCGACCTGATTTTTGCCGACCCGCCCTATGCGCTGGACGGCTTGGAAACCCTTCCGGACCAGGTCCTGTCCCGGGATATCCTTCACCCGGGAGGCTATTTCATTCTCGAGCACGGCGACGAGCACAACTTCTCCGCCCACCCCGCCTTCGTCAAAGAAAAACGCTACGGCAGGGTCCACTTCAGCTTCTTCGAGAAATAATCGCACGATGCACTCGATCCTACGATGAAATACTTTCATGCCCTACAGCCATTTGTTTTCTATATAACAGAACAAACGACCGGGGCCTTGCTATTCATCGGAGTATATAAAGGATAATGCAGGCTATTGCTACCCTTGCATTCAGCCTTTCTGTTAAAGACGTGGACGCCGCCTCCTTTTACCGGCGGCGCTCCCTGCGGGCTTTGCGGAGGTGATAGGCGCTTTCGACCAGCAGCTGGTCAGCCAGAATACCACGTGCGGCCAGGATGTCCAGGATAACGCAGAGCAACGGGAACACGGCCGTCACCTTGAAGACGAATTCTCCGCGGGTGAGCCAGAAATCCACGCCCAGCCAAATCTGCAGGGCGAGCGTGACGATGGCGGCCAGGCCGGCGGTGCGCATCTGGAAGATACGGTGCTTGAAGGTGGTCAGCGCCAGGATATTCAGCAGGGTGATGACAATCAGGAGAACCAGATAAGGAATATAATCGGTATACATCAACGTGCGGACCGTCTCACCGTCCGCACCATAACTGGCCGCTTTCACGGAAAAGAACATCACACCGATGAGCACCGTTGCGATAGCCAGGTATAAAGTCTGTACTCTTTGCCACATAGTTTTCAAGTTTCGGATTGCAAAAATAGGAAATTTCGCAGATAAAAACTATATTTGTCTTTTAATAATATGCCTTATGAAAATACCTGCATCCGAACTGATCATCAACGATGATGGCTCTGTATTCCACATTCATCTGAAACCGGAAGAGCTGTCCGACACCATTCTGATGATGGGAGACCCGGCTCGCGTTGACATGATTGGTGAATACCTGAGCGATATCGAATTCCGCCATGCCAACCGCGAATTCGTATCCATTACCGGAAAATACAACGGCAAACGCGTCACGGCCATCTCCCACGGCATCGGGCCGGACAACATCGATATTGTCATGACCGAACTTGACGCGCTGGCCAACGTGGATTTCGCCACCCGCGAGGTGAAACCGGAACACAAGACCCTGAACATCCTGCGCATCGGCACCTCCGGCGCCCTGCATCCTGACATTCCCCTGGGCTCATACGTGCTGAGCCATTATTCCGTCGGCTTCGACGGCGTGCTCAACTGGTATGCCGGCCGGAAAGACATCGCCCTCACCGAGGTCGAAGAGCGGTTCAAAGAGCACATGAACTGGGACCCGCTGATTGCTTCGCCCTATTTCGTCAAGGCCGGCCAGCCCATCATCGACAGGCTGTCCGACGTCACCATCAAGGGGGTTACCATCTCCGCGCCGGGATTCTACGGTCCGCAAGGTCGTGTTGTCCGCCTGCCGCTGGCCATGCCCGACATGCTGAGCCGGATTGAGTCCTTCCGTTTCAAAGACTGGCGCATCACCAACTTCGAAATGGAAAGCGCACCGCTGGCCGGCCTGGCCGCCCTGCTCGGGCACAACGCCGCCACCGTCTGCTGCGCCATCGCCAACCGCCACCTCAAGAGCTCCAATCCGGACTACAAGCCGCAGATTCGCGGCCTCATCGAACTGGGCCTCGAGCGGATGACCCGCTAAGCGAACGGGCCTTTGGCAGCACGTGGAGCCTTCATCGAGAAGGTGCTGGGGGACGATAAGGATGGCCGGTTTCTGGTGGAATACCTGCGCTGCAATATGCGGGTGGCGGAGATGCCGCTGCTGAAGGTGACGACCGTACAAGCCATCCGCAGACGCGTGACCCACGGCTTTGAGAAACTGAACCGCCGGCTGGAGGAAATCTACGCCGTAGAAGGATGGGAAGCCGTGCCCATGCTTGAAAACCTGTGCGCGCGCATCATCGCCGCAGCACCCCCGGAGCCCAAACGGACAGGGCCCAAGGGTAAAGACACGCTGGAGAACCGTTGTAAAAAAGCGCTGGAGGCAATCGACCGCCTCAAAGCCGAAAACGAATCCCTGAAGGCATCCGGAAAGACAGCCCCCAGGGACACGTAATCATGCAGGCAATACGCCCGGCTATTTCACGAACATCACTGCTTCAGCGATAGAGTTCAGTTTGGTGTCGACGCTGTCGGCGCGGCTGGCCAGGATGCAAGGAACCTTGGTACCGACCAGCATGCCGGCCTGACGGACACCGGTCGCCAGTTTGGAATTGGTCTTCCAGAACACATTGGCGGACTCGATATTCGGGAATACCAGGCAGTCGGCATCACCGGCCACGGGGCTCTGGAGCTTCTTAATCTGGACCGACTCGGCATCGATGGCCACATCCAGGGCCAACGGGCCGTCACCGATGCAGCTCTTGATCTGGCCGCGGTCACACATTTTGGCCAACATGGCGCCTTCCATGCAGGCAGGCATGCTGTCCAGCATCTGCTCGGAAGCGGCGATGAACGCCACCTTCGGCTTCGCAATGCCGAACGCACGGGCCACATCCGTCACAAAACCGGTCATCTTCACCTTCTGACGGAAATCCGGAGCCGGAATCACGGCCATGTCGGTCAGGAAAATCAGCTTGTGGTAGTTCGGGTTTTCAATCACGCCGACATGGCTCAGCAGGCCCTTCGGAGGCAGCAGGCCGGTCTCCTTGTTCAGGATGGCGCGGAGGAATTTGTCGGTGGAGCAGAGACCCTTCATCAGGACATCGCCCTCGCCGTCATGCACCAGCTGCACCGCTTTGGCCACCGCCTTCAGTTCGACCGGTTCATGAACAATTTCAAACTTGGCAGGGTCGGCCCCGATTTTGGCGCAGACCTCCCGAATCAGCTGTTCGTCACCGACCAGGACTACTTTGACTATCCCCATGTCGACCGCCTTGGAGGCCGCCTCGATGGTATGTTCGTCCACGGCCCATGCGGCCACCATTTTCTTGCAAATGCCGCCGGCTTTCAGTTCGGCGAATACATCGTTAAAGTTTGCTATCATTATGAGACGCTATTTATTTGTTGACGAAAAAAATCTCAGAGGATAATTAATCCTCTAAAGCAGAAACAATATGCATCGTATCGCGGGCGATGACCAACTCCTCGTCCGTGGTAATCAGCGCCACCTTCACCTTGGAATCCGGCAGGGAAATGATGGCATCCTCACCGAAGGCGACGTTGGCATCGTAGTCGAACTTCAGGCCCAGGTGGGTGAAATTCTCGCAGACGCGGCGGCGCAGCCGTCCGTTGTGCTCGCCGATACCGCCGGTAAACACAATCAGGTCGACACCGTCCATCACGGCCACATACATACCGATGTTCTTAATCAGGTCATAGACCAGCTTCTTGAGCGCCAGTTTGGCCTTCGGGTCGCCGGAAGCGGCCAGGTCGCTGAGGTCGCGGCAGTCGGAAGTCTTGCCGGACAGACCCAGGAAGCCGCTCTTCTTGTTCATGATGGTGGTCATCTCATCGGGCGTCAAGTTCTCCTTCTTCATGATATAAGGGATGATGTTGGCGTCGATATTGCCGCAACGGGTACCCATAATCATGCCCTCCAGCGGGGTGAAACCCATGGAAGTATCCACCACTTTGCCGTTCAGAATGGCCGTCACGCTGCTGCCGTTGCCGATGTGGCAGGTGATAATCTTGGAATGGTTGATGTCGATGCCGCAGAACTTCGCACCCTTGTTGGCCACGAACTGGTGGCTGGTACCATGGGCACCGTAACGGCGTACGTGATACTTCTCGTAATACTCATACGGAAGGGCGTACATATAGGCGTAGGCAGGCATTGTCTGGTGGAAAGCGGTGTCGAAGGTGACGACCTGCGGAACGGTCGGCAGCACATCCTGCACGGCACGGATGCCCAGCAGGTGGGCCGGGTTGTGCAGCGGAGCGAAATCGCAGCAGATGCCGATTTTCTCCAGGACGTCTTCATTGACCAGCGCACTGCCGGAGAAGAAGTCCGCCCCCTGCACGATACGGTGACCGACCGCTTCGATGTCCTCCATCGACTGGAGCACACCGGTCTTCGGATTGGTCAGGGCTTCCAGGACCAGTTTCATACCTACTTTGTGGTCCGGAACAGGCAATTCGCGCACCTCCGCCTCCTTGCCGGTCGGTTTGTATTGGAAAATACCGGATTCAAGGCCGATTTTCTCTACGATTCCTTTTGCGATGAGGTCATAGACATCATCACTCTTCATGTCAAGCAGCTGATACTTGATGGAAGAGCTGCCGCAGTTGATTACAAGTATGATCATATTTTTCAGATTTCTTTCGCAAATATACAGAATAATCGCTATTTTAGCAAAGAATCTGAAGGAAGTGGCGATGACATTCTCCCGGGACATAGAAAGCCTATCCCTGCCGTTCGTAGCTGGAATCGCCGCCGGAGCCGTTCTGATAACGGTTTGCCGGCCGGCCCTGTTGTATCCGGCCGCGGGGATGGCCCTGCCCCTGCTGGCCGGCTGCCTTCTGCTTGCCCTGCGGCTGCGCACCCGGTTTTCCTTGCTGCCGCTCCTGCTGATGACCGGACTGTTCTGCAGCCTGAGCTGGCAGTTGGGCACATTCGGCACCGTATCGGAAGGCCCTGCCTGCATCGGACGGGCCGCGACAGCACTGCAGACAGTAGTGGACGCCATCCCCTACCCCCATGCGCGCAGCGGCGCGCTCGTCAAAGCGCTCACGACCGGCGACCGCAGTGCCCTGGACCCGGCACTGACCGCCGTCTTCCGCCGCAGCGGAGCGGCGCATCTGCTGGCCTTGTCAGGGATGCACCTGGGGATTATCTATCTGATACTGACCTGGTTGCTGAAACCGATGGGGAACAGTCCCCTCGCCCGGTCCCTGCGCTATGGCTTGATTCTCCTGTCCTCGGGTTCCTATGTGCTGGTGACCGGCGCCGGGCCGTCCATTGTCCGGGCCTTCCTCTTTATTTTCCTGTGGGAAACCGCCCGGCTGACCGGCCGGGAAACCACGCCGGTGAAAGTCTGGTGCGGCGGCATCCTGATTCAACTGGCCCTGAACCCGTCCGTGATTACATCGGTCGGCTTCCAGTTGTCCTACCTGGCCATGGCCGGCATTTTCCTGCTCTTTCCCCCGCTGCGGGACCTGTATCCCTCCGATGGGCCCGTCCGGGACCGCTTCAACCTGCCCCGTCGCATCTGGGAAGGCGCCGCTCTGGCCCTTTCCTGCCAGGCTTTCACCGCCCCGCTCAGCTGGCGGATTTTCGGGACCTTCCCGCGTTTCTTCCTGCTTACCAACCTGCTGGCCATGCCCGTCAGCAGCCTGCTGATGATACTGTCCGTCGCGACGGTCGCCCTCTCCGCCGCCGGCTGCTGCCCGCAGATACTGATACTGGCAGACGATGCCGCCTGCCAGTTGCTCATTCAGATTCTCGAAATTATCGCCGGGCTGTAGAAGCTGTTAATAATCAATAACAACTTCCTAACGGACGCAGCGCACCGGAGCCATGAAATGGGTCTTGTCTGCACTGGCCGCCATCACATCGGGCGTACGCTCGTTCAGATAGACATAGACCGCCTGCTCCGCATCATAGACATCCGCCGTCCAGAATGCGGCATAGGAACCGAAACCGGTAAAGGTACTGCCGACCAGGTCGCGGGTCCCGTATCCGGCCGGAAGAGCCGTGAAAAGGGTCTCATTGGTAATCTTGACCTCCGGCCAATACTCCCACAACTTCTCGCCGTTGAATCGGGCGTCCACCATCAGAGAACCGGCCTTGCCCGCGAAGGAACCGCCGCAGAGGCTCTTCCACTCGTCCAGCGTAGGGAGGTGCCAGCCGGCGGGACAGGCCGTCGAAGCCTCTTCCCAGGTATAGAACACGCCGAACATATCCCGGACCGCATCACAGTCCTCGTAGGACATGCCGTCTTCGCCGTATACCAGGTTGGAACACAGCCAGTCCTGACCGCCGATGTGGTTGTAGATATATTCGTTGCCGTCCCGGTCGTCCTTGAAGATGCCGCCGTCCGTAATGGCGATTTCGTTGTCCGTCAGGGATTCGTCCGACACGATGGTCGTATGGGCGGAACCCGACTTATTGTAGTACCCCTTGGCAAAGGCAGAACAGGTAAACGTCAGGCTGCAGAGGGTATCCGGCACGGCGAAGGTCAGGGTCCCGTCCTTCTCGGCCGGGTCGCCGATATGGCGTACGGTATCGCGCTGCGTGGCCACAGGCGACACAGTCCAGAAGTAACCGAAATCTACGTCATCTGTCAAGGGGGACACTCCCCCGGGCGTAATCTGCAGGACATCCCCCGCCTCGACAAAGGTGGGCGTCAGGATGACCAGTTTCCCTTCGAAAGAGTCGGACAACGTCGTAGACTCCTCTTGCTTTTTACAGGCAAAGAGCGCCGTCGCCGCCAAACCCAGGGCCAGGATATATTTTGCAATCTTCATCAATTCAAGCGTATATTCGTACAAAGATAAGAAAAAAACCTGTAACTTTGTACAAATCCTTGTCCGGAATGCGTAAATTATCGCTTGCTCTGTTGCTCATCCTGTGTCTCTGCGGCTGTCAGAGAGACCGTTACATCGCCATCCGGGGCTATGCCCAGGGCGGAACGTACACTGTCAAACTGAACCTCAGCGGGGTCCGGGAGAAACCGGCTGTCATCCGGGAGCGGATTGATTCCATCCTGCAGGATCTGGACCAATCCCTGTCCGGCTACAACAAAGGATCCCTGCTGAGCCGTTTCAACCGGGGTGAACGCATCGTTCCCAACGACTATTTCCGGGAGGTATACGCCCTTTCCCGCGCCGTATGGGCCGAAAGCGACGGCGCCTTCGACCCGGCCGCCGCACCCCTGTACGATGCCTGGGGATTCGGCTTCTCGAAAGACTCCCTGCCGGACGACGCCACCGTCCGCTCGCTGCTGACCGCCTGCGGGATGAAACGCTTGCCCGCCACGGCGGACAGCCTGGTGGCAGACGGGGTTACCAAACTGAATTTCAATGCAATCGCGCAAGGATACAGCTGCGATGTCGTAGCCCGTTACCTCTATGGCATCGGGGTCCGGGACATGCTGGTCGATATCGGAGAAATCTACTGCGACGGCCGCAATCCCTCCGGGCAGCCCTGGAGCATCGCAGTGGATACGCCGGTGGACGGCAATGACCAGCCGGGCCGGCAGACCAGCGGCGTCTGGCACTCGGACGGCGGCCCGGTCGGCATCGTCACGTCCGGCAACTACCGGAAATTCTATATCCGAGGCGGACGGAAATTCGCCCATACGATTGACCCGCGCAGCGGCTATCCTGTCGAACATTCCCTGCTGAGCGCCACCGTCACGGCACCCGATGCGGCCACCGCCGACGCCTATGCCACCGTCTGCATGGTCATCGGGCTGGATGAAGCACGCAGCCTGATTACAAAAAGAGCAGACCTGGAAGGCCTGCTGATTTATGAAGAAGACGGTCGGATGCAATCCTGGCATTCCGACGGCTTCCCTATCGCAAATCACTGATAACCCAGCTGTTGTCCAGGGTGGACATGTCGTAGGAAAAGGCGGACAAATCCCGGCGCTGCGCGAACGTCCATCCGGACAGGGCAAACTCGGTCTGCGTACCGTCCGTCGCAACGACCCGTACACCCCGCAAGCCGCCGTCCGGCAAGAAATACAGTTTTACCAGCGACATCCCGCAAGCCACCCGCGGAGTCAAGGCCACCGTATGGAGCGTCTTGCCGCGGAACGTGCTCTGGCCGGCATCGGACACCGTGAACACTTCCTCCAGACGGGTAATCAGCAGGACCGGGTTCCCGGCCACGTCAAGGGCGCCGTCCACGGTCTCCACTACCATTTCTTTCGCAGCGGGATCGGCACTCCAGCGGGTGTGGCCGTCGCAGGCCATCTCGATGCCGTTTCCTTCCACACGGAAGGCGGCTCCCTGCAGCATGGCTTTGCCCGCTCCGGTCATCGGTACATCATCCACGGTCCGCCAGGTATATTCAAAGGAAACACAGGCGGATGCGACCTTCTCCGTGAAGGCCTTCAGCACCCGGTCGGCCCGGGCCGGAAGACTCAGGGCCAGGGCAGCCAGCAGCAGGGTCAGAACCTTTTTCATTGCGCGTTCTTATAAGCTTCAATGATGGTTTCCAGCTCGGCGAGATCGCCCACAAGCACCTGCCGGGGTTTGGAACCGTCCTGCGGTCCGACGATACCCGCCGCTTCCAACTGGTCCATCACACGACCTGCTTTTGCATAACCCATGCCAAGTTTGCGCTGGAGGTCGGAGGTCGAACCCCGCTGGGACAGAACCACCTGGCGGGCGGCCTCTTCGAAGCGTTCGTCCAGGTTTTTCATGTCGACCATCGCCGTGCCTTCTTCCGCCTGGTCCGGTTCGGGGGCCGGCAGGTAATACGGCGTATTGAAACTCTTCTTCCAGCCGGTCTGGGAGGCGATGAAAGCATTGATGGCATTGATTTCGGCATTGCTGATAAAGGCGCACTGCACACGCTCGTTGTCCACGCCGGAAAGGTAAATCATATCACCCTTGCCAATCAGTTTCTCGGCACCCGGGGAATCCAGGATGGTCCGGGAGTCCGTCATGGAGAAGACGCGGAAGGCAATACGGGTCGGGAAGTTGGACTTGATCAGACCCGTGATGACATCCACGGAAGGACGCTGGGTAGCCAGCACTACATGGATGCCGGCGGCACGGCCCTTCTGGGCCAGACGGATGATGGAAGTGGAAATGCTGCGGGCAATGACCTTGCTGTCGGAGCTGCCGCCCACGGACATGGTCAGGTCGGCGTATTCATCCACCACCGTCACGATATACGGCATGTACTTGTGGCCGTCGTTGGGGTTGAGATGCCGGTCTTTGTACTTCTCGTTGTACAGTTTGATGTTGTTCACATGGCCTTTGGACAGCAGGGCGTACCGTTCGTCCATTTCCACGCACAGGGATTTCAGGATGGCCTCGGCATCCTTGGCCGTCTTGGCGATACAATGCTCCCGCTCGTCCTGGTCGCTGCCGGCAGTCGGCAACACAGCCAGATAGTGTTTCAGCAGCCCCTCATACGCGGAGAATTCCACCATCTTCGGGTCGATGAACACGAATTTCAGTTCGGAAGGATGCTTGGAATACAGCAGGGAATTAATCAGCACGTTCAGTCCCACGGATTTACCCTGTTTGGTGGCACCGGCCACCAGCAGATGCGGGGCGTCGGCAAGGTCGAAAACCTTGACCTGCTGGGTAATCGTATAACCGATGGCCACGGGCAGTTCCGCCTTGCTCTCGCGGAAGGCCGCATCGTTGAGCAGGGCCTTCAGCGGCACGATGGAAGGCTGGTCATTGGCCACCTCGATACCCACGGAATCCTCCAGGGTCACCACACGCACACCCTTGGCGTTCAGGGACATGGCGATATCGTCCTGCAGATTCTTGATCATCGAAATCTTGACGCCCGGGGCGGGATAGACTTTGTACAAGGTGACGGTCGGTCCGACCACTGCCTTGACATTGTCGACCTCCACTTTGAAGGTCTTCAGCGTGGCGCGAATCCGGTAATTGTTACGGCGCAACTCCTCCTGGGACACCTCGTTCCGGCCCGATTCATAGCCGTCCAGCAAATCCAGAGACGGGAAACGGTAGTCTTTCAGTTCGTCCCGCACGTCGATACGGGGCAGTTCCTCCTGAATATCGGTGGACAGTTCCTCGCCGGCCAGCACTTCCAGCTGGTCCGCTTCGGGAGCCGGTTCCGCCGCAGGGGCCGGTGTCACGACCTGCGTACCGGCGGACGTCTCCATCTTGACTTCTGCCCAAGTAAAGCCGCCGGGCTTGGCGGCCGGCTGCACCGGTTCCGGTTCGGCAGCCGCCACATCTTCCTCTATATCAGTTATTTCCGTCTTCTCGACAGGGGACGTCATCGCGGGGGCTACCGGCACTTGCGCCGTTTCGGGATGGGTCGGCAGGCCGATGCCGGAGAACCAGTCGGAAAAACGGCTGTTGGCAAAGACAAACCACAGCAGGAACAGCAGCAGAAGGAGGACGGCCGTCAGCGGCATCCCGATCAGGTTGGCGGTGGAAGCAATGGCAAAGTCGCCGAAACGGCCGCCCAGGCCGCCGCCGAACCAATACTCCTGTCCGCTCACCCGGGACACGAAGGCAAGGATGAAGGAAGCCAGTAAGGCTCCAGTCACCGTCAGCAGGACCGACTTGACCAGAGATACGGACTTGCGTCCCAGCATCCGGGCAGCGAGAATGACCATCAGCACAATCAGGGCGAACGCGCCCAGGCCGAACCAGCGGTACACCAGCAATGCGCTCCAGCTGGCGCCCCATTTGCCGCCCCAGTTATGGACGGGCTCCGAGAGCGCCATCCGGCCGGGGTCCTGCAGCAAGCTCATGTCTTCCCGCCAGGTAAACAGGTAGGAAACGCAGGACAGCAGCGTGAACAGAGCCAGCGCAGCCATCAGCAACCCGCAGAAACCGATAATCCGGTTTTTGCGAAGCTCATCCATGTCTTTCCAGAACGAGAAGACCCGCAGGGGCCGGCGTTCCGCTCTGACTTGCTCCTTTGCCATCAGCGATTCCCTTTCTGAAAGTTCTTGTGATAATTGCCGCCCTGGAATTTACGTCCCTGGAAATTCCGGTTCTGACCCCGCCGGAAGCCGAAGTCCAGGTTCATGCCCGGACGGGAGAAGGTCGCCTCCGCGGAAATGCGGGAAAGACTGATGCCTTCCGGGACGCGGATCCGGTGGTCGGAAAGCTTTTCGATATCCTGGAAAATGGTCTCGTCCGCCACGCTGTCCTTGTTCCAGATCAGATACTGCTGGCGCATGTAGATGGCCAGGGAACGAATCATCTCGGTCTTGCGCTCGCCGTCTTCCAGCCCGGCAATCAGGTCGATGATGCTCTCGATGTTGCGGCCGTAATGCGTGGCCTTGATCCGGCTCTTCTTCAGGGGAATCACATCGGGACGGGTCTGCAGATGCTCCGGCTCGGGGATGGGATACGGAGAATCCACATCCAGGTCATACCCGGAAATAACGAAGAGGTGGTCCCACAGACGCTGCTCCCAGTTCTCTTCGACATGGACCTGGGGATTCAGCAGTTCCATCACCCGCACCACGCCCCGGGCCTGGCGTGTCCGCTCGTCACGGTCCTCAATGGTCTTGAGGCGCTGGACCATCCGCAGCACGTTGCGGCCGTATTCCGGCATTTTCATTCTTTCTCTTTCAGTATTGTAATCCAATACGACATTATTTCTGTTTTCCATAAATACGCTTTTTGCGGATGCGACCATCCGCCCTATATTTTAGACTTGTCCTGCAAAGTTAACAATTCCTTGCGGATTTCCTGCCAATGATTCTCAATTATTTTTTTTACGCGTGTGCCGGCGCTGCTTCCCGCAAGTTTCAATCAGTAAGAGCAAGGGTTATACAATTATGTTCATTTGGTCGTAATTTTGTTCTTTTGGTAGTTTTTGCGTTATTTTTCGAGGGCCAGGGTTGCTATTTAAAAGCAATTTTCATACATTTGAATCTTAGGGACTTATAGTTTTTGACCTATTAAAACCATTCAGACTTACGACCTGAAACTACAATTAAGCTTAAAGTTATTTTTTTAAACCTATTGTAATATGAAAAAAGTTATTTGGTTTGTTTTTGCGTCACTGCTGGTGACCTTCACGTCCTGCCAGTATGACGACTCGGCCCTCAAAGAGGACATCAGCGACCTCAAAGAACGGGTCGGGACCTTGGAAACCAAGGTCAAGGCTCTCTCCGAGACCACGATTCCCGGTCTCCAGACCATCGTCAACAACCTTCAGAAGAAGGTGTTCGTTGACAAAGTAACCCCTACGGAGGACGGCTACGCCATCAGCTTCTCCGACGGAACCACCGCCAACATCACCAACGGTGTCATCGGTCATGACGGTCACTCCCCGCTCGTCGGCGTCAAGCTCGAGGACGGTGTTTACTATTGGACCATCGACGGTGAACTGGTCAATGGCGAAGACGGCAAGCCCCTGCCTGTCCAGGGCGCCGCACCGCAGTTCAGGATTGCCGACGGCGTGCTGGAAGTTTCCTTCGACGGAACGACCTGGGGACCTGTCAGCGTGACCGGCAACCCGATTATCGTCAAGATTGACCGTTCCGGGGCCAACTGCATCATCACCCTTTCCGACGGTAGCACCATCACCGTCCCGGTGAGCAACCCCTTCGCCCTCGTCATTGATGCCGACCTCGCCGGCCTGGGTATTTCCGCCAACTCCAGCCTCGCCGTTCCCTATAGCGTAAAGGGCGCCGCCGCGCTGGACAACGTCACCGTAGATGTGCTCAGCAGCACGGCCGGCATCAGCGCCAAGGTCAATGCCACCACCGCTATCCAGGGTGAAATCATCATCACCGCCACCGATGTCACCACCGGCAAAATTTTCGTCTATGCCGACAACAACCAGGGAAAGACCAACATTAAGTCCATCACCCTGGAGACCGGCACCCTGACCGGCGTGGCAGAAGTGGAGCGTATCGCTGCCGACGGCGGAACGATTCCGGTATCCGTCACCACGAATATCGCCTATTCCATCAATGTCAGTGACGGAGCCGAGAGCTGGATTCATGTTCCCGCCATCACCAAGGCAACCCACACGGACAACCTGGAAATCACCATCGATGCCAACACCACCGCCGCCTACCGCTACGGTACGGTCGCCTTGGTGAATACCGCTACCGGCGAGGCCATCGAGACCTGGGATATCGTTCAGGATCCCGTCGCGGGCGAGCCTGTCGACATCGCATCCATCCGCAAACTCCCTGACGGCGAAGCTGTCAGCGCCACGGGTATCGTATCCGCAGCTTCCAAGAAGGGTGCCCTCATCATCGATGCAAACGGTGCCTACCTCTATGTGACCACCGCCACGCCCGTCGCCATCGGTGACGAAATCAACTTCGCCGGTGTAAAGAAAACCGACGAGCAGACCAATCTGGTTTATGTAGAAACCACCACAGTCGAAGTCGCTTCTTCCGACAACGAAATCTATGAACTGGATCAGATGTATATCGGCTATGGCGAGAACTACAATTCCATCAAGACCGGTACAGCCGGCATACTGTCCAAAGTAGAAGACGAATATGTCCTGACGACTCCGTATATCCCGGCCATCATGATTGAGACACCGCTCGACGAAGCCGCTTTCGAGGCCCTTGTCGACAAGCCCGTCATTGTAGAAGGCTACACCAACGGCGTCTTCGTAGATCTGGATGAGGCGTTCAATTTCACCGGTTATTACAACTTCATCGCCAATTCCGTCAAGGGTATCGAATTCACGGAGAATCCTGCATGGACGCTCACCTACAACGGAACGATTTCCGAAACCTACGGCGGTACCGTTTATGAGATGGAAGACATCCTCAACACGGTGGAAGAAGGCAGCCAGGATTATTATGCATACTACGGCATCACCATCTACAGCGAAGAAGATCTCGCCGAAGCCGGTTCCATTGCCAATCTGGCGATGAAAGAGGCCTTGAACGTATCCGACAATATCATTTTCTACTTCAGCCGCTACGGCGAGACCATCGAAGATGACGCCCGCATCGAGACCGGCTCCTTCTATCCGGATGCCGTCGACTATGGCAAGTATATCGTCTTCGCTACCGGTCTGGACGAGAACGGTTATCCGACCGGAAAATATGCCTATCTCGAATTCGAGAAAGTTGACCCGCATGTACCCGCCCTTTACGAAGATTTCCTCGGCACCATGGTGCTTGACGGAAAGACAATCTGGACCATTGAAGAAAAGGTGAACGGCGAAAGCTACACCGTCACCGGCATCAACGGCCAGGGCGACTATGCGGTCGAAGCGAAATTCGTCGACGGCTACTTCCATTTCGTCGAGCAGAATGTCGTTGCCGAGACCGAAACGACAGCCGGGGTCTACCTCGCCGGTGTATTCAACAAATCCAGCGTACTCTATCCGATGAGACCGGATGTTGAGCCGAGCACCCTTTTCACCGTATCTTACCTTACAGACGGCAGCATCGCGGCTGAAGCACAGACGGGTCCTTCCGGATACAAGTTTGAAAGCTTTACCTTCCTGAGTGTTGCAGCCGGCAGCATTACCGGCAATACGGCCCTTGTATCGATTCCGACCGAAATCGAAATCACCAAAGAGGCCGTGGTAATCGATCCGCTGCAGGTCGAGTACACGACCGGTGACAGAATCGGAAGAGCCGAAAAGGAAGAACTCTTCGCCAAGAAATGGATTGTCATGGGCGATCTTGAAGGAGAAGAAGGCTTTGCCGGCAAGCGCGAGTATCTGAGCCTGGCCCAGATAGCAGAAGCAGAGGATAAGGCGGACGACGTCGATTTGGTCACGGTAAGCGGCCTGAGCCTCGGTTTCGCAGACGGTGATGACAAGATTGAATTCGAGTGGTATAACGGTTACCTGTACTTCCTGACCGGCAATACCGTCACCTGGCTGTTCAATGACACGTATTACCTCCGTTTCGTGCAGTATAGCAGCAAATATGGTCTCTTCAAATATGACTATTATAACATCGGTGTCAAAGTGGCCGACGGCATCATCGCTTTCGTCGATACGGATGGCTATGGCGTCGACCAATTCGCCCTCGAAGCCTACTCGGATGAGGCCTGCACAGACGACCTGGGATATCTCCTGATGTTCAAGAACATGTTGTTCGTTGACCTGGATGTCTACGAGACGCTTTCCAACGCTACCGCAGCTATCAAGAACATCGACCCGATGACCCTCCGCAAAGCTGCAGCCGAGGCAAATATAGCGATCAAAGCCAAGAAACGTGGCAGCCTTGCTCCCGCCGGCAAAGAAGTCTCCCTCACGGTCGCGACCGTCCCGGCCGCTTCCGACAAGGAGCACAGGACGACTCAGCGCACCCGCGCCGAATTAGTCAAATAATTCTGTGACAACACATTGAAGAAGGGCAGCCTCAACGAAAGGCTGCCCTTTTTTTACGTCCCGCCGGAGTTGATACGGCCTGCTCGGTTTTATACCACCTGTTCGGCCCGGTCATCGGTCAGATACCACAGCCAGGCGGTCACGTCCGGATAACCCAGAGCCCGGTACAGGGCGGCATACCCCTCCAGCTGGCGGCGATAGGCAGAACGGGCTTCTCCGAATTTGTAATCGATGATAACGGCGCTCCCGCCGCTCAGCACCACCCGGTCGGGGCGATGCAGCGTCCCGTCGGGGGCAATCACATCCACCTCGTTGCGCACCTGCGCCCCGTCGTCCGGGAACCACTGCGGATGGGCGGCAATCCGGCCGGACAGGAACTGCAGATAGGCCTCCCGGTCAGAGGCATCGATATCGCCCGCCTGAACGGCACGTTCCACGGCGCGCGGCACATCGGCCGCCACCCGAACACCGGCCAGCATATCATGCAGCAGAATGCCCTTCAACCGTTCGGACCGGCCTTCTTCCCCGAAGAAATCGAAGGAATCATACTTGAGTTTCAACCGCGGTCCTTCCCCCGTATCCGCCGGCCAGGACCGGTAACGGCTTTCCATCGGAACGACCGTTTCGGCCGGTGCAGGCAGGCTGCGGTAATCATACGGCTCGCCCAGACAGAAGACATTGTCCTCGTCGGAAGGGACATGTTCCGCCTGCAGGAAATGCCAGAGCAGCTGGGAAAAATCCTTGAACGGATAGTCCGCCCCGTCCCGCGCGGCCGCACGGCACTTTTCCGACGGCAAGGCGGCGATGACCTGCAATTCCGTCACGGCGCGCGTCGTCGCCACATAGAACGTATTGATATTGTCGATATACTGCAGCTGCCGCTCCCGCTCGAAATCTACCTGGAAGAGGGTGTCGCGCGACTGGTCCGACAGGGACACCCGGTAGGCGCCCTCGCCCGCACCGTCCAGCGCCGTACCTTCCAGCGGCGGACAGGTCCAGCGCTCGGAAGGACGGAACAAGCCTACTTTTTCGGCATAGGGGAAAATCACGAAGGGAAACTCCAGTCCCTTTGCCTTGTGGATGGTAAGGATGCGGACAGCATCCGCATCGTCCGGAGAGCTGATTTTGCTGTCTGATTCGGCCCAATGCCGCAGGAAGGCGGACAGATGGTTTCCGCTGGTGGCGGTCCAGTCCTGCAGGTCGTCCAGGAAAGACTGGATATACAGCAACTGCCCGTCGTAGGAATCGTCGGTCTGTTCCTGCATCATGCGGAGCAGGTCCTCGCAGAGTTCCACCAGCGAGGTATAACTTTCCGGAATGGTCACGCCCAGCCGGGAGGCCAGGTAGCCGCCGACCGTGTCGCCGGGATTGTCCACCAGCGAGAGCAGCGATACCAGCCGCCGCACCGCGACGGAGGATTTGACCTTCAGGGAGTCGTCCGACACGACCGGGATGCCATTCTCTATCAGGTAAGCCGCCAGCGCAGAGCCTTCGGCATTGCCGCGCACCAGCACCGCAATCTGTCCATAGGAAGCGCCGCGGATGCAGACGCCGCGGATGGCCTCCAGCACCCGCGCGGGCTGCTCGGAAGGCGGACAGAAGGCACAACAGACATGGCCAGGCGCCTGGTCACGGGTCCGGACCTGCTGCGCCACATCGGCATAGATTTCGGCTATCCGGGTGCCCCCGCACTGCCGGTCCAGCGCAGCCGCCGCGTAGGGATAAAAGGCATTGTTGAATTGCACCACCGTCCGCAGACTGCGCCAATTGTCCCGCAGGGACTCGCCGTCATCCGCCCGCGGAAAGCGTTCTTTCACACGGGAAGCCAGCAGGTTCCAGTCGGAGCCCCGCCAGCGGTAGATACTTTGCTTGATATCGCCCACCACCAGGTTGTCGCGCCCGGCCGCTTCACTCTCGGCCAGCAACGGGGCGAAATTCTCCCATTGAATCGTGGAGGTATCCTGGAACTCATCCAGCAGGAAATCCTCGAAGCGGACGCCCAGTTTCTCATAGATGAACGGCGCGTCACTCTCGCCGATAATCTTGCGGAGCAGGCTGTTGGAATCATCGATACTCATGACGTTCTTCTCTTTCAGCAGGGCGTCGAAGGACTGGTACAGTTCCCCGGCGATGCCCAGGCTGTAGAGCTGGCTGCGCAGGATGAGGGCGGTCCGGTACACCTTGTACGGCGGACCGAAAAGGTCGCAGAAGGCATTCAGGGCAGGGTCCAGCACACCCGCCACGCGGGGCAGGTACTGCGGGGCGTTCGGTTTGGTAAACCATTTCTCACTATCCCGGGCGTTCCGTATCCAGGCATCCGTAGGCGGCTCCACGCCGCTGCGTTCGTCCACTTGCGCCCACACATCCCGCAATTTGGCCATAAACCCGCCTCGGGTCACATCCGGGGACACGCCCGCCTCATCCAGGATACGCAAGGCCGTCTCCGCGGCGGTCCGCACCTGTTCCAGATAGGTCCGGATAACCTTCCGGCAAATGTCCCGCACGCGGGTCAGATGTTCTTTGGAATAGACCTGGTCTTCCCGGAGGCCCGCGCGTTCCATCAGCTCGCGGTGTTCATCGGATTTCAGGGCAATCGCCGTTTCATACAAGCTGTTCTCCAGGCTGAGGCGGCCGCCCTGTTCCAGGTTCTCCATGACGCTGTCCGTCAGCCAGCGGATCAGGGCCTTGTCCGAAGCGGTCATGGCATCCAGAATCCGGTCCACGCTTTCGCGGACCAGGGTATCCTTGTCCAATTCCACCTGATAGGAAGAGAACTGGCCGATTTCGCGGGCAAAGGCCTTCAGGGCCAGCTGAAAAAACTTGTCAATCGTGCTGACCGAAAAAACACTGTAGTCATGCAGGATATCCAGCAGGATGCGCCGGGCCTTTTTGCGGATGGTTTCGGTGCTCCCGAAGCACTTCCGGAAGTCTTCGATATAGCCGCTTTCTTCCGGCGTCCGCGAGAGGATATCCAGCTCTTTCAGGATACGGCGTTTCATTTCGTCCGTAGCCTTGTTGGTAAAGGTGACGGCCAGGATATGCCGGTAGGCATAACGGTCATCAGAGCTCAGCAGCAGGCTGATATAGGTCTTGGCGAGGCGGAAGGTTTTTCCGGAGCCCGCAGAGGCTTTCAGTATCCGTATCATCTTCCGCAAATGTTTTTGAAATCACAATAGTCACAGGTTTTCCGGTCCGCAGTCCGGGTAATGGGCGACGTCGGGTCCGAAAGGTCTTTCAGCAGGTCCGAAAGCCGTTCTTTCATGCCCCGGCAAAAGGCCGGGCTGACCGGCGCTTCGGGAGGCGGAGCCGTAAAGAGTTTGGCCGCCGGGTAAATGGCATTGCGCATCCCGGCCAGGCGGCCGGCATCGCCGTCGGACACATACATGTCATACAAGAACAGCTGCAGGGCGATTTTCGGCCGTTTCGCATTGTCCGTTCCGAACAGGGCGTCCAGCACCTTTTCCGCATTGGCGTCGGTGATGAGCACGTCCTCGTTCGTCACCTTGCCGGTCTTGTAGTCCACCACCCGGATTTCGCCCTCGGTGAAACTGTCCAGGCGGTCGATATAACCCTTGAAACGGAATCCGTCAAACGACCAGAAACGGCATTCCTCCAGGCCCAGGATGCGGAAACGGTCGGTATGGGACTGCCGGAGACGTTCCCGGTCCCGCTCCAGGGTCTTCAGCACATAGTTCAGGATGACATCCCCGTAGACCAGGTTGCGTCCCGTCACTTCCAGGGTGTTCATCTCAGCCTGAATCAGGCTCAGAACCCGGCTGTGAATCTCGTCGCGCCGTTTCAGCCAGGCGGAAAGGTAGTCGTCCGTCACCCACGCCATCGGCGTCAGGTCCCGGATCCGTGCCATGTCAAAATCCGGCCGCATGGCGTCTGTATGGGTATACAGGGCCTGCATGGTCTTGTGGTAGACATTGCCGATCATGCCGGCGTCCAGCGATTCGGCCACCTCTTCTTCGGCCTCCAGTCCTTCGATAAAGCCATAGAAAAACTGGGCCGGACAGGCCAGCCAGCTCTGCAGGGCCGATGCGGACAGGGGCCGGGCATGGAGGCGTTCGGTATAATACGCTGGCTTGGGGAAGGATTCTTCCGCTTCTGGCGAGGCGATGGCGGCCCGGGCGACATGCCGCTGCACCGGCACGCGGAAATGGTACTCCAGCTGCTTGATGTAGCGGCTTTCCTCTCCGGGTTTCATCTTCTCCGTACGGGAATCATACAGCAGCCACACCTGCTGCGCGCGCTGAATCATCCGGTAGAAATAATAGGCCCATACGGCATCCTGGTACTCATACGTCGGCATGCCGAAACCTTTCCGCAGCTCCGGCGGGACGAAGGAGGACGACACGCTGCGGCGGGGGAACACCCCCTCGTTGCAGGACAGGATGATCAGGGTATCGAAGTCCAGGGCACGGGTTTCCAGCGGACCCATGATCTGCAGGCCTTTCACCGGCTCGCCGTTGTACGGGACGGATTCCCCGGCCAGCAGCTGGTTCAGCAGGCGGACATAGGTCTGCGGCTGGACGGAAAGGTCTTGTGTGCGCAGCCGGGCAATGCACTGGAAATAGCGCCGGGCATATTCCACTTCCTGCGGGAAAACGGCCTTTATGCGGGGTGCCAGGGCCGACAGTACGGCAGTCTGGTAATCCTCCAAGGCACGGATCTGGGCTGCGTCCGCCGCCTTCGGGTCCGTCACCACCGGCCGGAAAATCAGCTGCAGCAGCGCTCCCCCGTCAAAACGTTCGGCCGGAATATAATACTGCGCATCCCGTTTGATGGCAGCCAGCTGAGCCATTTCCGTTTCTTCCAGGGCCTGCCGCAGCAGTTGGGAGGAAAACAGGCTCCACACGTTCTTATGGTAGAACAGCCAGCGGTCGCCCTGCCGGCGCATCCGCAGCTGCAGGGCCGCCACATCGGACATAAAGGCCGCCAGCGCACTCCCGCTCATCGGGGCGCCCATCGTCACGTTGATATCCTGGATATGGGGCGGAATGCAGGCCAGGACGGGCTGCAGCAGGCTTTCATCCGGCAGAACAATCGCTGTCCTTTCCTCGGAGCCGTCGCCGAGCAATGCGGGCAGCAGCCGGGCCTGCCCCGTCGCGGAAGGTACGCTGACCACATGGAATTCCGTCTGCGGCAAACCCGCCGAATCGGTCTGGAAGGACTGCCCCAGCAGGGCGATGTTCTCTTCCATGAAGACGGAGGAACGGTTATGCCCGTCACGAATCATCGGGGAACTATAGTCCCAGCAGAAGTCGGCCAGCGCGGCGTCCTTCATCTTTTTCAGCACGCGTTTTTCGCTGGTGCTCAAGGCATTGAGTCCGATAAAGACAAAATGTTCCGCATTCGGGAAGGCTGTGGCCAGGATATCGACGGCCGATTCCTGTTCCAAGCGCTCGGCCATCGCGCGGTACACCATGCCGTCGTAAGCCTGGTGCCGGCTGCGGAGCCGCTCCGTGAAGGCGGTATACAGGGGATACAGCAGGTTCCATATCTGCAGGAAACGGGCTTTCACGTCGGGCGCGTCCGTGTCCAGGCGGACCTTGAGTTTGCCGCCCTCGCGGAAATGGGTGATAAAATGTTCGATGGCGGCCCGCTGTTCGTCCGTCAGATAGGTGTAGGTATCCTGCAGGTCGCGCAGCTCGGCGACATTGGCGAAGAGTCCGCGGGGGTCCACCAGGTATTTGTCCACGTCGGAAAAATCGGCGAGAATCACATCGCCCCAGAAAATAAAGTCGTCCAGGGGTTCCGCCTTGGGATGCAACGCTTTGTAGCAGTCATACAAGGTCAGCAGGAGGGTGACCCGGTCGGTCAAGTCCGCATCGGCAATCCGGTAGAAGAAGTCATTGATTGTCAGCATCTCCGGAACCAGAAGGGGCGTTTTCCGACGGGCGGCGACGGCGCACAGGTATTTGCGGAAAAAGACCATGGCGCGGCGGTTCGGGAACACAAAGCAGGTTCCGTCGATGCCGCCGGTTTCACAGGCATGCTCCGCGACTTGTTTCAGAAAAGGTTCCATCACATTCATAGGCGGACGTTACAGTTATTTCCTTTATACGGATTCGGCTTCTTTTTCTTTCGGACAGGCACCGGGTTACAGTCGCTTTTCATATCGATGCGCGTCCGTCATACAAAAATACGGAAAATCCGCCGGATGAGAGAAAAAAAAATTAGCAGATTTTTACTATTTTTGTTTTTGTAAGAAACGAATGGAACAACTTGTTTTGAAATGGCAATAACATTCAGACCCATGCGCCGCTTCAAGCAGGCGGCCTCTGAGCAGGAGTGCACGGTTCTCCTGAAAACGGCACCTCGCGGGGTCCTGTCCGTCCTTGGCGACGGCGGCTACCCGTACGGCATGCCGCTGAATTTCATCTACGAGGGCGGAAAGATTTATTTCCACTGCGCGATGGAAGGCCATAAACTGGATGCCGTCCGCGCCTGTGACAAGGCTTCTTTCTGTGTGCTATCCGGCGCCCACAAGAACCCGGGAGAGTGGTGGAACTGCTTCACGAGCGTGATTTGCTTCGGTAGAATCCAGGAAATTACCGACCCCGCCGAACATGACAGGCTGCTCCGTCTTCTCGGAGCAAAGTATTTCCCGGGAGGATACGATATCGAAGCGGATATGGTAAAGAATGCGCCACGGGCGCTGGTGCTGGCGCTTACCATTGAACATATGAGCGGAAAACATGTTAGAGAAAAATAGTATGATTGATCAGATTCTCACGTACAACAAGCAATTTGTAGCATCGAAGGCATACCAACCTTATGTGACAGACAAGTATCCCGAAAAGAAGCTGGCGGTTCTGACCTGCATGGACACCCGGCTGACGGAACTCCTTCCGAAAGCCCTGGGGCTGCGCAACGGTGACGCCAAGATTATCAAGAACGCCGGAGGACTCGTCTTATCGGAGAAAGACTCCGCCATCCGCTCGCTGTTGGTCGCCATCTATGAACTGGGCGTGAAGGAAGTGATGGTCGTCCATCATTCCACCTGCGGCGCCTGCCACATGAGCTATGAGGCGTTCAAGCCGCATATGCTGGAAAGGGGAATCAGCGCGGAAACACTGGCCGACTGGGAGTCTTCCAAAGATGTCGCCGCTTGGCTGGAGGGATTCCATGACACGGAGGCCTCGGTCCGGAAGACGGTGGCCGCTATCGTAAATCATCCGCTGGTCCCGAAGGATCTGGTGGTCAGAGGATTCATCATCGATTCCGTCACCGGCGCCCTCACGGAAATCCGGTAAAACGTTAAGCAAGGCTCACTTTTTATGGAAGCAGACGAAAAGTTCATGGCCGAAGCACTTCGCCAGGCACGGGAGGCCCTGGATGCCGGGGAAATCCCGATTGGGGCCGTCGTGGTATGGAAAGGGCGGGTCATCGCCAAGGGGCACAACTTGACGGAGACCCTGCATGACCCCACCGCCCATGCCGAGATGATTGCCATTACCGCCGCCACCGAGGCCATCGGCGGCAAATACCTGAATGACTGTACGTTATATGTTACAGTGGAGCCCTGTCCTATGTGCGCGGGAGCGCTGAACTGGGCCCAGACCGGCCGCGTCGTCTACGGCGCCGGGGACCCCAGGCGGGGCAGTTCGCTCTACTCCCCTTCTCTCTACCATCCCCGTACCGAAATCACCGCCGGCGTCCTGGCCGAACCCTGTTCCGCCCTGATGCTGGACTTTTTCCGGAGCAAACGGAAAGAAGCTGGCGCCTGAAAGAGGTTGCCTTTGCTATTTGACGGTCACGTCGGTGGCTTGCTCTGCCGTCCGGATTATCTTCAACTGTATTATGCTCAATCGGTGCCGCCCTGCTGGGGAAGAGGCTGGGTATGGGCGTTGACCAGGTAGACAATTGACATGTAAGGGACGCCGCTGTGGGTCTCCAGGCCAATCTCGCAGGTGCGGCTGTTGGAGTAACCCGCCGGAATGCCTTCTGCCTGCGGACGCAGTTTCCGGAGGCTCCACGCATTGAGTTCGGGACGGGTCATGCCCTTGTCGCCGGCGAAGCCGCAGCATCCGACGCCCTCCGGGACGCGGACGTCATGCGAACACAGCCCGGCCAGTTCAATCAAATCCTTCTCCAGCCCCATCAGGCGGGTCGAGCAGGTCACATGTACCAGCACAGGCACATCATCGGCGTGGAACGAAAGCCTGGGTACGACGAACTTGCGGATGAAACCGACGGGCTCATAGAGGTCAAGTCCCTTCAGGGTCTTCTTCATGCGGTGAAGACAGGGACTCTGGTCACAGAGAATGGGGTAACGGCCGTTGTCAGAGGCCGCCAACAGGGCCGCTCTGAGTTGCCCGGCCTTCTGGTCGGCCACGTCCTTCTGCCCTTTGCTTTCCCATATCATCCCGCAGCAGAGGCTGTCCATCTCAGCGGGGAAGACCACTTCGAATCCTGCTTTCTCGAGCAGGGCGACCGTCTCTTCCACCAGGGGCCGTTGCACCGGCGCCGCAGGCTGCAATCCCATCATCTGGTTCAGGCAGCTGGGGAAATAAACCACCTTGTCGCAGGATTCCTTCCGGGGTATCTGTTTCACACGGTAGGGTTTCGGGGTAGAGGGGGTCCAAAGTGGGAGGCCGAGACCCTTATGGAGTGCTTTCCCAACGGCAGTCATAGCCGTCGGCCCCATCAGGACTCTTCCGGCCTGGGCAAGCCCCAGCACACCCCGCAGCACATTCTTCGTGCCGTGGAAATGGTCGGCGACAAAAGCACCGGCGCGATGGGCCAGCGCTGTGGTTGCGGCTTCCCTGAGCAGGTGCGTCAGGTCGGCCACATTGATATTCATGGGGCAGGATGTCGCGCAGAGGCCGTCTGCCGCACAGGTCTGATCTCCGAAATACGTATATCCTTTTTCCAGCAGGGCAAGTGTCTCAGGGTCCGATCCGTCGGCTTTCAAACGGGCGATTTCACGCTGGACGGCAATGCGCGTCCGGGATGAGAGGGTGAAGCCGCAGGATGTACAGTTAACTTCACAAAAGCCACATTCAATACATTTGTCGGCAGCTTTCAATACGTCCCGGGCTTCCTCCGATTCTGTCTCCAGGGACAAGGGCGGAAGGGCTTTGAAATGCTTGATGAAACACTGGGGGTCATCGTTGAAAATGACGCCCGGATTCAGGATTCCCGAAGGGTCGAAAAGGGCCTTGATTTCCTTCATGACGGCGAATGCCCCGCTGCCCCACTCGCGTTCGACGAACGGTGCCATATTTCTCCCGGTCCCGTGTTCGGCCTTCAGCGACCCGTGGTATTTGTCGACCACCAGAGATGCCACGTCGCGAATCATCTCCGCATAGCGTTCCACTTCCGATTGGTTCGCAAACGACTGGTTTATAATAAAATGGAAGTTTCCGGCCAGGGCATGGCCATAGATGCAGCTGTCCTCGTAACCGTGCCTGTCAAGTAGAGCGGACAGGTCCTCGGTTGCATCGGGAAGGTCTTTCAGATGGAAGGCGACATCTTCAATCAGACAGGTCGTACCTTCCTTTCGCATGGCTCCTACGGTGGGGAATATCCCTGCACGGATGGCCCAGTATCCGGCATAGACGGCAGGGTCTTCGGTAAAATCCACGTCCACGCCGAAAGGTCTGACCGCCTCCTGGACCGCTTGTATCCGGGAAAGCAGTTCCGCATGCGTGGTCCCTTGCACTTCGGTGAGCACGGCTGTCGTGTCCCCCTCCCCCACGTGTGGATCCTTGACAGACAGCAGCGAGCGCCGGTCGAGCAGTTCGGCAGCGGAAACCGTCCCTTCCGGGATGGCCACCACCGCTTCTGCCGCGGTCCTGATGGAAGGGAAATAAATCATCGCGGAGGCCTTGAACGGCGCCAGCGGAAGGGTCTTCATGCGGACGCGGCTGATGAATCCCAGCGTGCCTTCCGAACCCACCATCAGATGAGCGAGGATGTCAAAAGGGTCATGGTAGGTAATGAGCGGCAGGAGATTGAGCCCCGTGACGTTCTTGATGGAATACTTGTAACGGATGTGCGCCACCAGTTCCGGGTCGCCCTGGACCTTGTCCCGGAGCGCCTCGATTCCTTTCACAAAAGCCGGATGAGAAGCGCGGAAGGCTTCGCGGCTCTCCTTGGAGCCGGTGTCGACCACGGTTCCGTCTGCGAGGACAATCCTGGAATCCAGAAGCATGCGGTCGCTGTTGTAACGAACACCGCAACTCATGCCGGAGGCGTTGTTGCTTACGATGCCTCCCACCATGCAGCTCCCAATGCTGGCCGGATCCGGTCCGAAATGCCTGCCATAACGGGCCAGAAACCGGTTTACTTCCGCTCCGACAACGCCTGGCTGGAGGGTGACGGAAGCGTCTTCGGGATGATAGGACTTCTGTTCCCAGTTCTTCCCGGCCACCAAAAGCACACTGTCAGAGACCGCTTGTCCGGAAAGGGACGTACCGGCTGCTCTGAAGGTTACGGGAATGCCTCTCCTGCCGGCTGCCGCAAGGACACGGGAAACTTCCTCTTCGGAAGCCGCCCGTACGACAACCTGGGGCGTGAGGCGGTAGAAGCTGCCGTCGGTGCCCCATGCAAAGCGACGGAGAACGTCGGTATAGACCTGTTCGGCAGACAGGAACTGCCTGACTTCACGGATAAAAGATTGCATATTTCCAGTTTAACAAGGCATGCCGCCGCGATGAGCCGTCCGGTTCTCCCCGCAAACGCACCTAGCCGCAGTAGAAATATTTGTCCACCAACTTGCCCATCAGCGCCTCGTCCTCTTTGGCGCGACGGTGGAGGTCAGCATCATCGTAGGCCTTCAGCGATTTCACGATACCGTCTATCATCCGCGGGCGGAACACATCTTCCGCTTCGAAAATGGCCCGCGCCTTCTCCAGGCACGCGGCAGATTCCGCACAGCAGGTCGGCAGGGAATCCAGGCTGGCCAGTTTGTCGGCCGCTTCGGCCTTGTGGATATCCATATCCACATATTTTTCATCGGCAATGCGAAGTGCCTCTTCCTCAGGAAGTTCCAGACCGTAACGGGCGGCGACGCACAAGCCCGACATCAGCTGGTAGATATCGGCGGAACAGTCCGGAGAACGCATCTCGAAGGTCTGTTTCCCCGTGGTGTCGAGCTGGCGGGCAGGTTCCTGCGGATTGGCGGCGGAACACATATCCGTACCGGTAGACCAGCCCAACGGCACGCGGACCAGTGCGGAACGGTTGCAGTCGCCCCAGCAGACATTGGTCGGCGCTTCCTGGTGGGGCACCAGCCGGAAGTACGACGTCGGGTTCTTGTTGCCGAAGGCCGTGATAGCCGGCGCCATCAGCATCAGTCCGGCGATGGCCCGGCGGGCTTCCTTGGACAGTTTTCCGTCCGGACCCAGGGTGCAGTTGACCCCGTCCTTCATCAGACGCATGTGGATATGCATGCCGGAACCGGCCTCCCCGACAATGATTTTCGGAGCGAAGGTGACATCCAGCCCGTAGCGGTAAGCCAGGTTGCGGATGACCCACTTGGCAATCAGCAGCTGATCGGCCGCCGTTTCCACCGGATTGGGCAGGAACTCAATCTCGTTCTGCTCATAAATCTTTCCGTCCAGGGTAAAGTTACCGACCTCGCTGTGGCCGTACTTAATCTGACCGCCCGCTTTGGCCACATGGTCCATGCACTCGCGACGGAAATCGTTCAGCTTGGCGAACGGTTCCGACTCGTGGTAGCCCCGCTGGTCGGTGGCCGGGAAAAGCGGGTCTTCGTCCGTTATTACATAATATTCCAACTCACCCATGGCCTCGAACGTCATGCCGGTAGCGGCATGGAAGGCCTTTTCAGCCCGCAGCAGGGTCTGGTACGGAGCGCAGTCGAAGGGCTTGCCGTCCTTGTCGAAGAAAGAGCAGAGGAAGCAGAGGGTCGGAATCTCCACGAAAGGGTCGACAAATGCCGTCCGGTAGCGGGGAATCACATACAGGTCGCTGTTTCCGGCTTCAATGAAGGACGGGAACAGACTGGAACCGTCCACCCGCTCGCCTTCCGACAGGATGGTCTCAGCATAGGCCAGGCTGTTCACCGTAAAATTGAGAGTTTTGACCCGGCCGTCTTCGGCCGGATACATGAAGTCAATCATGCGAATGCCGTTCTCACAGATAAAACGGAGCATATCCTCACGGGTGAATGTCTCGGGCGCTTTGCCCAGAAAGGCCACGACGGCGTTGGGATTGAGTTTAATATTCTTATCCATTTCGATGTTATCAATTATGAACGATAGACAAAGATACGGTGTTTTCTTATGATTTCAAAGAATTCGACGGATAACTACCGCCTGCTGCGTATCGGGACGCACCCGGTAGCGTTCATCGACGCGCCACCCTGCCAGGGCACAGATGCGGTGCGGTTCGCCCGGCGGCAGGACCAGCAGTGCGCCGGCCTTGTCCAGCAGGGAAAACTTCAGGTCCGTGAACAGGTTGCTGAGTTTCTTGCGGCCGCCGGTGCCGATGGGTTTCAGCCAGTCTCCCGGCTGCGGACGGCGGACCACGAAAGGAAAGGGCAGGCGGTCCGCATCCAGACAGGAAGAGCCGGGCTGCTTCAGGGGCAGCGCATCATCCGCCGGCCGGACTTCTACGGAAAAGCGGTCCGCGCCCAGTTGATACGTGCCGGGGCCGGGAATCACCACGGCCGTATCCGTTTCTTCCCCTTGTACCGTATTGAAGAACAACAGTTCCCCCGTCGCTGTCACCAGCGTACGGGAAGCGTTTCTGAAGACCTTGCCGCTACGAGTCCCGCTTCCGTCCAGCAGGGCCGCAACCGATGCGGTTTCCGCTTCATGAAAGCCGTTGGCAGCCATCAGGCGATACAGCAGATAATCCCGGTCGGGGCAGGCGGCCAGCGCCCGAAGGTCCACCCGCTGCACAGCGCCTTCCTCCCGGACCAGCCGGGCCGTCACCGCGGCATACCAGCGGTCCAGGACAGCCTGGGCCTGGGCGAAATGGGCCATATCCCGGTTCAGGACGGACAGGTACGCGGGATTGATCTGCTCGAAAACAGGCAGGACTTCGTGCCGGATGCGGTTCCGCTTATACTGCGTTTCCGCATTGGTGGCATCTTCCCGGTACGGCACCTGTTCCGTTTGGACATACTGCTGAATCTGCTCCCGCGAAAAACCCAGCAGGGGGCGAATCAAGGGAATCCCGGCCTGGTCGGAATCCGGCAGTTCCCCGACCGGATCCATTCCGCAGACACCCCGGAGTCCGGTGCCGCGCAACAAATTGAGAATCAGCGTTTCTGCATTATCCTGGGCATGGTGCGCCACCGCGACGGCGGCATAGCCTTCCGCTGCGCACAAAGCGCCGAACCACCGGTAACGCAGCCGGCGGGCGGCCATCTCAATGCTGAGCCCCTCCCGGGCGGCATAGGATACTGTATCAAAGGATTGTACATGACAGGGCACCGCGCGGGCAGCGCACCAACTGCGAACCAGTTCCTCGTCGGCATCGCTGTCCGCCCCCCGCAGATGGAAGTTGACATGCGCCACCGCAAAGGGCCGGCCGCTGCGAAAGGTCAGGTCCGCCAGACACATCGAATCGCGGCCGCCGCTGACCGCTAACAACACTGCTCCCATATCGGATGGGAGCAGTCTTTCGAAGGTATCTGTAAAAGTACGAATCACTGGGCTTTCGGGAAGGCGAAGGCGTAGGTAAAACCGAACTCGAGGAATTCCTTCCACTGGACGCCGTCGTGACCGAGGTCGGGAATGGTCACATTCGGGTCGTAAATCATGTTCGTGGACAGGGTAAGGGCGAAATATTTGGCCAGTTTCCAGTACACCTTGTTATCCCAGTTGATACGGTTCTTGGTGAACGGATGGTCCAGATAGTCCGTGAAAACGACCAGCTGCGTGGTATAGCTGAAGTTCTCGTTGATAATCCATTTGGCATCAATCTTCAGCTGGGCACCGAACTGGAAACGGGCGCTGCGGAAGTTGCTGCCGACTGTATCGTCCAGTCCTTCGGACTTCAGGGCCATACCGTAGGTCTTGCGCAGTTCCGGCACGCTGACGGCCACCACACCGCCGGTAATCGGGGCGAAGTTGACGGCCAGCCAGTCCCAGGGCGTCCAGTCCACACCGACACCGAGGGTGATGTAGGCCGGGGCGAAGAAGTCGGATTTCAGGACCCGCGCCGCTTCCCAGGCGGCCGTCGGATTGTCCGGATAGGCGGCAAACTGGTCGTCGGTCGGCGTCTTGTAGTCATAGTTCTTGTGGAACTGGTTCAGGAAGCTGAAGTTGGCGGAATAGTCCAGATGCCGGACCGGCGTAGCATAGCCCCACTTGCTTTCAAAGTACATCCTGTCCTTGGTCTTCTGGAGAATCGGTTTGTCCTTGGAGTACATGAAACCGTAGTCCAACTGCAGACGGTTGTTCCACTTCATCTTGTCCTTGGCATAGTTGGCGTTGGCGTCCACGTTGCCGGCAAGGGCGACGGCGTTGTAGCCGCCCGCCACCCAGTTCTTCAGAGCCAGCTGGGTAAAATTGATGTTGGTCTGCAGGGTGTTGGTCCAATACACCGGTTTCGGGGCCGCGACTTCCTCCTTCGGAGCGTCCGCAATGGCGGCGGCGGCCTGTTCGGCTGCGGCCTGGGCATCCGTCACTTCCTGCGCAAGGGCGGGAACGACGGCTGCGGCAAAGGCGATAAGGCTCAGTATCTTTTTCATAAACTTCTATTTAATCGGCAATTGCAAATATACTAACTAATAAGCGATTGCAAATACAACGCGCTGTTTGGAAGGCTTTCCGGAATAGATATCCTTGCCCTCTTCTTCGCAGACGAAACTGTCGACCGGGATGCAACGGATGGTCGCCTTGGTCTCGTCCTTGATTTTCTGCTCGGTCTCGGCCGTACCGTCCCAGTGGCAGAGCAGGAACTTGCCGGTGCCGATTTTGGCCTTGAAGGTCTCCCAGTCGTCGCACTTCTCCACATTGGAAGCCCGGAAGGCGAAGGCCTTTTCATAAATACCTTTCTGGATATCGGCCAGCAGGTCTTCGACAGAATGTTCCAGCCCCTCCAGGGCGACCGTGCTCTTGGTCATGGTGTCGCGGCGCGCCACTTCCACCGTACCGTTCGCCAGGTCACGCGGGCCCATGGCCATGCGGACCGGAACGCCCTTCAATTCCCATTCGGCGAACTTGAAGCCGGGACGGAGGGTATCGCGGTCGTCAATCTTCACGCTGTGTCCCTTCGCTTCGAGGGCCTTCTTGAATTCGGCCATTTTGGCGAGAATCGCGGCCCGCTCGTCGTCGGTTTTGTAAATCGGAACCATCACCACCTGAATCGGCGCCAGGGCCGGCGGCAGCACGAGGCCGTTGTCATCGCCGTGGGCCATGATCAACGCACCCATCAGACGGGTGGATACGCCCCAGGAAGTCGCCCAGACATATTCCAGTTCCCCGGCCTTGTTGGCGAATTTCACGTCGAAGGACTTGGCGAAATTCTGCCCCAGGAAATGGGAAGTACCGGCCTGGAGGGCCTTTCCGTCCTGCATCATGGCTTCGATGGTCATCGTATCCAGGGCACCGGCGAAACGCTCGTTGGGACTCTTGTGTCCGACGATGACCGGCAGGGCCAGGTAGTTGCGCGCGAAATCGGCGTATACGTTGACCATCCGCAGGGTCTCTTCCTGGGCTTCCTGGGCCGTTGCATGGGCCGTATGGCCTTCCTGCCAGAGGAATTCGGCCGTCCGCAGGAAGAGGCGGGTACGCATCTCCCACCGCACGACGTTCGCCCACTGGTTGCACAGGATGGGCAGGTCGCGCCAGGACTTGATCCAGTTCTTGTAGGTACTCCAGATAATGGTTTCAGACGTAGGCCGGACAATGAGTTCCTCTTCCAGCTTCGCGGACGGGTCCACGACCACGCCCTTGCCGTCGGGGTCGTTCATCAGCCTGTGATGGGTCACCACGGCACATTCTTTCGCGAACCCGGCCACATGCTCGGCCTCCTTGCTGAAGAAAGACTTCGGGATAAACAGGGGGAAATAGGCGTTCTGCACACCGGTGGCTTTGAACATATCGTCCAGCGTCCGCTGCATTTTTTCCCAAATTGCATAGCCATAGGGTTTGATGACCATACATCCCCGCACCGGAGACTGCTCCGCGAGGTCCGCTTTCACCACGAGGTCGTTGTACCACTGAGAATAATTATCCGACCGTTTTGTAATCTGATCTGCCATTTTTATCGATTATGTTTGTTTTTTACCGTATTATTTTTTAACCTTGTACCGGGTTTCGGGTCTGATAATTGCAGAGACGATACCGATACAGGCCTGCCGGCCTGCAAATATACGAAGTTTTTATTACAAATTTATCAGGAGATACCGATTATGAAACGGAACATCACAACAATGGTAGCAGCCCTGCTTGCACTGTCCGCGTGCGGTTCATCAGCTCAGCTCGCCTCTTCCGGCCAGCAGTTTCAGGACGGAATCTATTACAGGCCTTCCGATACGGATAAGCAAGAGGTCCTCGCCGCCGACGCGGAGGTGGCCGGCCTCATCGAGGAGACGAAAGGCTCGGAAATATACATTGCCAACGGTCAGCGGGACACGCTGATTCTCCCTGCCGGCAAAGCCGCGCAGGTATCTTTCAAAGACAACAGCACCACGACGGTCACCATCGTGGATATCGACCCCTTTATGGGCTATTCCCCCTGGTCCTATACCTACTGGTACCGTCCTTGGGCGTACAGCAGCTGGTACTGGGACCCCTGGTATTACAGCGGCTGGCATGCCTGGCGCTATGACCCCTGGTACTACAGTTCCTGGTATTGGGACCCTTGGTATCGCAGCAGCTGGTACTATGACAGCTGGACCTGGGGCTGGGGCCATCACCACTGGTATTACGACCCTTGGTACAGGCCTTATTACTACGGCGGCTGGTACGGCCCCGGTTACCATCACGGGTATTACCGCGGCTGGTATGACGGCTGGTACAGCGGCGGCGGACGCCATCGCATGAACCACGGTCCCATGGGTGCCGGACAAGGCTTCGTACCCCGTGCCGGCGGGCTGGGCGGATTCACGTCCACGGCACGCCGCAGCAGCACAGACCGGATGGTCGCACGGACCGACGTTTCGTCGGCCAGCGTCGTCCGCAGGAGCGGTCTCGGAGCCACCACCAAGTCCGGAGCGGTCCGCACGGCCCGTACCGGCAGCCCTACGACGGTCCGTGCCCATCAGGGTGCCGCAGCCGCCGGCCGCAGCACGGTCAGCGGTACGTCCCAAAGCGTCCGCAGAACCGGCAGCAGCAATACGGTCCGCAGCAGCAGTTCTGTCCGCAGTGCCGGCAGCAGCAATACGGTCCGCCACAGCAGCGGTACCGTGAGCACCAGCCGCCGCACCGCCTCCGGCAGCAACTACCGCGTGGGCGGCAGCGGTTCTTCTTCCTCTACCGTACGCAGAAGCAGCGGCTCCTCCTCTACCGGCAGTTACCGCAGTTCTTCATCCTCCGGCTACAGAAGCAGCTCTTCGTCCGGCTCGTACCGGAGCAGCTCCTCTTCCGGAAGCTATAGAAGCAGCTCTTCCTCAAGCAGTTATCGCAGCAGCGGCAGTTCCTCTTCCGGTGGATACCGGGGCGGGTCCTCTTCGGGCGGCAGCAGCCATTCCTCCGGCGGTTCCCACTCCGTGGGCGGAAGCGGTGTACACAGAAGATAATCAACTCAGCAGTATCCGATGACAATGAAAAGACATATTTTGATGGCCTGCGCCCTGCTGGCGGCCGGTGTGACCGCCTGGGGCCAAGGGGCCAATGAAGCCCTCCTCTTCGGAGAAAACAACTATTACGGAACGGCCCGGACCGTCGCCATGGGAAATGCTTTCACCGCCCTGGGCGGCGACCTCGGATCCGTCGGCATCAACCCGGCCGGTTCAGCGGTCAACAACTGGTCCCAGTTCACGATTACCCCGGCCCTGAGCATTTCCGGAAGCTCCGCCTCCTTCAACGACGGCAGCCCCTATAAGACAAGCGAAACCCGCGTCAACCTGCCCAACGTAGGCGGCATCCTGAATTTCAACACGCACCGGACTTCCGGGCTGAAGGCTGTCACCTTCGGGTTCGTCATGAACGCCACCGGCATCTGGAACAAGGACTTTACGGCGGCCGGGAAGGGCACGTCCTCCTATATGGGCTACCTGGCCGATGCAGCCACCCGCGCCAATCTTTCCGCAGCAACGCTGAACGGCAACCTGAGCGACCTGTCCACCGCTTACTGGCTGCCCGCACTGGGCTATCAGTCCGGGATGGTCAACGAAGCCACCGGCGTGGCGGGCGCCCCTTATATCAGCCCGGCCCAGCTGAATAGCGGCAGCGGCAACTATCCGCTGCGGGGCGAAATCAACCAGCAGTACGGCCAGCAGATGATTGGCCGCAAACAGGACATGGTCTTCAACCTGGGTTTCAATATCGCCAACCGGGTGTTCATCGGTGCCAACCTGGGCATGATTTTCCTGAGCAACCGGATGAACGAATACATCCGGGAGACCGCCCTGAATCCGGAGGAGTTCCCCGTCACCATCCAAGGCGAGAGCGACAGCTGGACCGACATGAAATTCAGCTATGAATACAACGCTTCCGGCAGCGGCGTCTACGGAAAATTCGGCATCATCGCCGTTCCGGTGGACGGTCTGCGCATCGGCGCGGCCATCCAGACGCCCACGGCCATGAACATCCAGGAATACCGGTGGTACGATGCCCTGAACAACTTCAAGGGTGCGGAAGGCAAGGCTTCGGCCGACTACGAATACCGCTATCGGCTGCGTCTGCCGGCCCGCTACAATTTCGGTATCGCGTGGACGCTCGGACAGAAGGGTCTGGTCAGTTTCGACTACGAACTGACGGACTTCAGCACCGCCCGGTACCGCGAAGCCCGCGGGAACGACCACAGCGGATTTGACGGCTCCAACGCCGAAGTGACGGATTATCTCGGCATGGCGCACTATTTCCGCCTCGGCGCCGAGTACAAGATTATCCCGCAGTTCGCCATCCGCGCCGGCTACAACCTCGGCAGCAACCCCAACCGGGAATACGACGAGAACGGTATCCGCTTCACTCCTTCCGCCTGGTGGCATACCGGGTCCCTGGGTATCGGTTACAGTTCTTCCGGTTCCTTCTTCTGCGATTTCGCCCTGCGCTGCAAAATCAATCCGACGGACTGGAATTATCCCTACCCTACCGCAGACGCGCCTGAAATCGCCGTCAACAACCGGCTGTGGGACGCCGTCCTGACCTTCGGCCTGCGCTTTTAAAAATTGCTACTGAATAACACAAAGAAGTGGGTGGCTAAAAAGTCGCTTCAGCGACCGGCCGGAGGCCGAAATACCCCCTAATAGGGGGTTCAGACGATAGTCTGAGGGGGT
>CADBPR010000058.1 GCA_902796555.1 uncultured Bacteroidia bacterium | reverse complement strand
CGACGCCAACGTATTCTCCTATATGCGTTATTTCGACCTGTCAGACAATATTGCCATGCAAGTGAGCCCGGCCGTCATTACCGACACGCCGGTCTATGCGTATACGAATTCCCAGGCCAGCCTGCATTATTCCGGCTCCGGTTCCAATGCCTTCGGCCTGCGGGTAGGATTCCGTTTTTAATGAAAAAGTTCAGATATATTATCCTGGCCGCCTTCCTGCTGGCCTGCATTCCCGCCGCGGCGCAGAAACCTGCCCAGAAGATGACCCGGCGTCAACTGATTAAAGAGAACATTCGGATGGCCAAGCAACTGGACTCCCTGCGCCTGCTGCTGGAAGACTACCAGGAGCAATTACAGGCAGAAGACAGCCTTCGGACCGAAATCATAGACCTGTACAGCGAAAACGAAGACAAGGAAGCCGCCGGACTGAGCCCGGAAGAATACACCCCGGAAGTAACGGACAGCCTGCTGAACCTCTGGTATGTCCATCGCCGCAGCAATGCCATTCATGAAGGCGAAGGTTTCAACATGGATTCGGTTCATTTCACTTCGAATGTCCCCGACAGTGTCTTCATCCGCCGCATGGAGGAGATGCACTCCTATATCACGCTGCCCTACAATGAGAAGATTCGGAATTACATCATCCTCTATACGGAGAAGATGCCGACCAAAATGCAGCATATGCTGGGGTTGTCCCAGTATTATATGCCCATCTTCGAAGAGACCCTGAGCCGGTATAACATGCCCCAGGAGCTCAAGTATATGGCCATTATCGAGTCCGCCCTGAATCCGACGGCCGTCTCCCGCGTCGGGGCCACGGGCATGTGGCAGTTTATGTACAATACTGCCCGGAGCTACGGCCTGGAAATCAATTCCTATGTCGACGAGCGCATGGACCCGGTCAAATCGGCCGATGCCGCCGCCCGGTACATGAAGGACGCCTACAAGGTGTTCGGTGACTGGAACCTGGCCATTTCTTCTTATAACTGCGGCCTGGGGAATGTCAGCAAAGCCATCCGCCGCAGCGGCAGCCGGAACTTCTGGGACCTGTACGAATACCTGCCGCGGGAAACCCGCGGTTACGTACCCGCCTTCGTGGGCGCCATGTACGCGTTCACCTACTACAAAGAGCACGGCCTCTCCCCTACGCCTGTTGGCCTTCCCGCCCATACGGATACGATTCTGGTCCGGAAGATGCTGCATTTCCAGCAGGTCAGCGAAGTGGTCGGCATCCCGGTAGAGACGTTGCGGGAACTCAACCCGCAGTATGTCCACGACATCGTTCCCGGCGATGGGAAATATGTCCTTCGGATACCGTACAACTATACGGCGGCCTTTGTCGACCGGGAGGACTCCGTCTACACCCACCGGGCCAAGGAGATTTTTACCCCGACACTGGTCCAGAATGTCCAGGAATCGGCCAAGCCGGAGAACCAGCGGATTGTCTACAAGGTCAAAAGCGGTGACTACCTCGGCCGGATTGCCGCCCGCCATCATGTGACCGTCAACCAGATCAAGAAATGGAACCATCTGCGCAGCAATAATTTACGCGTGGGACAGAAACTCATTATCTACCGCAACGGTCATGCGCCGGCTCCCGCCAATGGGACAACTTCCCAGACGAAATCAACCCCGGCCGCAACCGCAGCAACGGGCAGCACCTATACCGTCAAATCCGGAGATACCCTCTATGACATCGCCAAACTCTATCCCGGAGTCAGCGCAAAGGATATCATGGAGCACAACGGCCTGAAAACCACGGCCATCCGGCCAGGCATGAAGTTAAAAATCCCGGTCCGCTGACGCGTCCGTCCTTAAAACTGGCAGGACAATAACATCCGCAACCCGGCCCGGCCGGGTTTTTCCGTTTCCATCCAGGGATAGCGTGTCAGTTCGCCGCGAAAAGCGATTTTCAGCCGGACGCGGGACCACTGCCACCGGAAACTGCCGCTGACGGACCCGGCCCAACCGCGGCCGTAATAGGCCGGAACCGAGAAAAAGCCGGGCAAATCCCGTTCGTAGGCATAGATGCGGTCATCCCACTGGTCCGCCCGAAACAGAGTTCCACGCAGCCACAAGGTCCATCTTCCGGCCTGGTAACCGCCTTCTCCATAGCCCAGTATCCCGAAACGGCTGGACCATACGATGTTGCCCCGCAGATTGACCCGCCAAGGTCCCCGGGTCCAGCACAGGTCCGCCCGCAAATCGGTCCGGTTCACGGGTTCCGTATCCCGCAGCCGTTCGCTCAGACGAATCCGGCAGGTCAGGGACGGAGAAAGTACCGGCGCAGCCAGCGCAACGATTTTCAGCGTGCGTTTCCCATCTGTCAGTTTCCGAGCGGCATCCACGGTCAGCGAAAGCGTTTTCCAGGATGCGCCCAGCGCGGCGCCACATTCGTCCGAGACCCGGGTCCCGCTGCGCACGGCGCCGGCACCGTCGGCGGAAAACTGCCGGCCATAATAACGGAACAAAGCGGCCAGACGTACCGTTCCAAGCGGAACGAGGGATCCGGCGACAAGGCCCGGAGAACGGTTCTTCACGTCCCAGGCGACTTCCGTGAAAAGGTCCGTTCCGCGGAAACAAACCCGCACATCCCCTCCGACTTTGAGCGTACCACCCCGGTAAGAAGCCGTCACGCCGGCCGAGCCGCAGCGAAAATAGCCGGTGACATTCCCGGCGGGAAGCACCTTTTCTTCGGCAACCGGCCCGCCTTCAAGGGCACTGCGCAGCACCGGAATGGCAGCCAGGGCACGGATGCTGAACCGGCCCAGGCTCAATTCCCCAGCGACCCCGCGCAGGGGCGCATCCGACCACGACCAGGCCTGCGAAAGACCCGTAGGACGCCGGCCGAAGGCATCGACCGACGCCAGGGAGGATAGCGAAAAACCGTTCCACAGGCACAGTCCCTGACCGAAACGGGCGTTGAAATCGCCGAGCCACAGCCGGGTCCGCCGCCCGGTCCAGCCGATGGAGCAGCCTGTATGCAGTTTTCCGTCCCCGCTTCGGCGCAGCGCCGCGCCGGCTGTCAGTCGGGCGGTAGCGAAGCGGTATTTGGCACCGGCCTGCCAGCTGTCGTCTTTCCAGCCGGCCAGAGCGAGCGCGTCATGACGGGGTGCCGGCGCCGGGGAGAGCGTTTCGCTGTCATCTATCCGGGTAAAAGGCCGCAACGCCGCTGCCAGGGCCGGAGAAAAGCCGTCCGTCAGGGCCAATTCCATATAGGAGCGCAGCGGCCGCGCCTCCATCAGGGACGCGACCTGAAAAGCCGTAAACAAGCCGCAGGCAAGCAAGGACTGCCGGCCGGCATGATTCAGGTCGACAGGATGCGCGGCCAGCACGGAAAAACGCTCCAGCACTTCTTCGTCCAGTTCTTCGGCGTCGGTTGCGCCGGTCAGTTGAAGAATGGCTTGCAAGGTATCGGAGGATTGGGCGTTCAGGACGGCCGACAGGAGCAAAAAGGCCGTTATCAGTATCGGTTTCATGCCGTCAAAGATACACAAGTCCGTCTTCGTTTCCACAGGGGGATGAAAAGTTTTGACTATTTTTAACTTCCTGTACGATTTTTACCGCAGTTTTTGCTAATTTTGTGGAAATTTAGTGACGATAGCTATGAAAAGGATTACTTTGGGCGATAAGTCATTCGTTCCCTTTATCGGCTACGACCGCATCGACGCCGCCATTTCGCAAGTGGCCGGACAGATTAACGCCGACTTCCGCGGTTGCCGTGACATCCCGGTTCTGGTCTGCATTCTCAACGGTGCCATCTTGTTCTGCGGTGAACTGATGAAGCGGCTGGACTTCAACTGCCAGTTGATTTCCACCAAACTGACTTCTTACAGCGGGACCCAGTCCACCGGCAACGTCCGGACCGACCTGCCCCTGACGGCAGACATCACCGGTCGCCGCGTCATCGTGGTCGAGGACATCGTGGATACGGGACACACCATCGTCGCCCTGAAGAACATGTTGACCCGGGCCGGAGCCAGCGACGTTCGCATCTTCACCCTGCTGCTCAAGCCGGAAGTCTACCGGCAGCCTGTCCGGCTGGACTATGTCGGCATGGAAATTCCCAATCGTTTCATCGTCGGTTTCGGCCTGGATTATGACGAACTGGGCCGCAACCTGCCGGATATCTACGTCATTGACAACAATCCTCCAAAACCCATGAAATATTATATCCTCTTCGGGCCTCCCGGTGCCGGCAAGGGCACCCAGGCGGCGGCCATGGTTGAAAAATACAAACTTTGTCATATCTCTACCGGCGAACTGCTCCGCCACGAAATCGCGGAAGGCACGCCGCTCGGCAAACAGGCCAAAGCGTTGATTGATGACGGGCAGCTGGTGCCCGACGAGGTGGTCGAACAGATGATTGAAAGCCGTTTCGACAGCATCACCGGTGTAGAAGGCTTCCTGCTGGACGGATTCCCCCGCACGCTTGCACAGGCCGAGGCCTTGGACGGCATGCTCCGGCGCCGGGGCGAAAGCCTGACCGGCGTCGTCTCCATCATGATTCCGGACAACCTGATTTATGAACGGATCCGCCACCGGGCGGCCATCGAAGGCCGCGCAGACGATGCCAGCGACGCCACGATAGCGCACCGCATCAGCACCTATCATGAGAAGACCGAACCCCTGGTCGCGTATTACAGGCAGGCCGGGAAGTACCATGAGATTGACGGTAGCGGTGCCATCGACGATGTCCGCGACAGCATTTTCGCCCTGCTGGACCAGCACGCCTGAGCCATGGCCGAAAGCAATTTCATAGACTATGTAAAGATTTTCTGCGCCAGCGGACACGGTGGCGCAGGTTCCATGCACCTGCACCGGGCGAAATATGTCCCGAAAGGAGGTCCCGACGGCGGTGACGGCGGACGGGGCGGACACATTATCCTGCGGGCGAACCCGCAGTTTTGGACGCTCATTCATCTGAAATACCGCAAAGTCGTCCGGGCTGAGAACGGACAGGCCGGCTCCGGGGCCCTGATGAAGGGAAAACAGGGGGCCGACATCTACCTGGACGTCCCGGTCGGGACTGTCGTCAAAGACGCGGAGACCGAAGAAGTCCTTTTTGAAATGGTGGAGCCCGGTCAGGAGCGCATCCTCTGCCCCGGCGGACGCGGGGGGCTGGGCAACAACAACTTCAAATCAGCCACCAACCAGACCCCTCGTTATGCCCAACCCGGGCAGGAGGGCGTAGAAGGCTGGTTTATCCTGGAACTCAAGGTATTGGCAGATGTCGGCCTGGTCGGCTTCCCCAACGCCGGCAAATCCACGTTCCTCGCGACGGTTACTTCCGCCAAGCCCAAAATCGCAAACTATCCTTTTACCACCCTGGAGCCGAATCTGGGCATTGTCAAATACTATGACGACAAATCTTTCGTGATTGCCGATATCCCCGGCATCATCGAAGGCGCCCATGAGGGAAGGGGCATCGGGCTGCGATTCTTGCGGCATATCGAGCGGAATTCCGTCCTGCTGTTCATGGTAGCGGCGGATGAACCGGACGTGGCGGCCAGCTACAAGATTCTGCTGTCGGAACTGAAACAGTACAACCCGGAATTGCTGGCCAAAGACCGCATCCTGGCCATTACGAAATGCGACCTGGTCGAGCCGGAAGCCCTGCAGAAAATGGTCCGGAAACTGCCCCGCAAAGTGCCGCACTTCTTCATTTCCTCTGTCACCGGACAGGGAATCAACGACTTGAAAGACGGTCTCTGGGAAGCCCTCGGAGGCGTTTAGGAGAGCGAGGGCAGGACGTTTTCCATGCGGATGCCCCGTGACCCTTTTACCAGTATCATGGCCTGCTCGGGAAGGCTCTCCTTCAACCGGGCTGCCAGGTCGTCCGACGTAGCGAACCATTCAGCCTGTATCGGATGGGCGTCCATTGCTTTATGGAACTCCTCCCCTACCAGGCAGATGCGTTGCAGGCCCATTCCTTCCAGTTTGCGGAGAATCGCGATGTGTTCCGATACGGATTCCGTACCCAGTTCACGCATATCCCCCAGCAGAACAATCCGGCAGGGCGCCTGCATCGCGGCAAAATTGTCCAGAGCGGCGGCCATGCTGGTCGGATTGGCATTGTAGGCATCCAGAATCAGGGTATTGCTCCCCGCGCGGAGCATCTGGGAACGGCTGTTGGCCGGGACATAATCGCTGACGGCCTGCATCGCATCTTCCAGCGGCACTTCGAAGTACATGCCGACCGCGATGGCAGCCAGCACATTGTTGGCGTTGTAAGAACCGGCCAGATGGGTTTCCAGTCCGAGCAGGCAGTCCGAATCGGCCATATCTTCCGGAAGAGCCATCCGCAGGAAAGGGTGCTCGGGGTCGGACGGCAGGACGAGCGTATTGCTGTACCCGATGCCGTAAGGAATCACGGAGAGGCCCGGACGGGCGGCTGCCATGGCCGACAGAACAGGGTCATCCACATTCAGGAATACGGCCTTGCCATGGGCGCTGATAAAGTCATAGAGCTGGCCTTTTGCCCGCTGAACGCCCTCGAAACTGCCGAAGCCCAGCAGGTGGGCTTTCCCCACGTTGGTAATCAGCCCGTAGTCAGGCTCCGCGACCGCAACCAGGTGCGCGATGTCATCCGGATGGTTGGCACCCATTTCGACCACGGCAATCTGCGTATCGGCCTGAATCTGCAGCAGCGTCAGGGGTACACCGATGTCATTGTTCAGGTTCCCCTGCGTAGCCGTAACCCGATAGCGGGTTTCCAACACGCTGCGTATCAATTCTTTCGTCGTGGTTTTCCCGTTGGTTCCGGTCAGGCCGATGACCGTCAGCCCGGGCAGGTTCCGCCGATGCTCCCGGGCCAGGGCCTGCAGGGCCTGCAAGGTATCCGGTACAGCGATAATCCGCGGAGATGCCCCGTCATAACGGGAACCCGCATTCACGACGGCATACGCCGCCCCGGCTTCCAGGGCTTTCATTGCGTATTCATTGCCGTCAAAATTCTCCCCTTTCAGGGCAAAGAAAAGTTCCCCGCCCTGCAGGGTACGGGTATCGGTCGTGACTTTTCCACAGGTTTGGAAAAGTGAATATAAACGATTGATCATAACTTATTTAGTACCGGTTGAACCATATCCTCCACTGCCCCGTTCCGTTGCATCGAGGGCATCCGTGCATTCCCATTCCACTTGTTCGTGGTGTGCGACGACCAACTGGGCGATTCTTTCTCCGGGCTCGATGGTGAAGGGCTCGGACGAGAGATTGACCAGCAGGGCCTTGATTTCCCCGCGGTAATCGGCATCGATGGTGCCGGGGGTATTCAGCACGGTAATGCCGTGCTTGAAGGCGAGGCCGCTGCGCGGGCGCAACTGACATTCATAGCCGGCCGGCAGGGCAAAGAACAGCCCGGAAGGGACCAGCACCCGCTCAAGGGGCTTCAGAACGATGGGTTCAGCAATATTGGCCCGAATATCCATCCCGGCGGACAGGGGCGTCGCATAGGCCGGAAGCGGATAGGGAGAAGTATTGACAATCTTAACTTTCATGACCGATTATTTAGGTGCCAGCGTATACAGGACTCCGGCAATGATGGCAAAAATGAAGTTGGGCATCCAGATGGCGACCCAAGGCGGCAAGGCGCCGGTGGCGACGAACATCTGGCTGAATTTCATGAACAGGATATAGATGAAGCACAGGGCGATGCCGGCGGCCAGGTTCCAGCCGATGCCGCCCCGTTTTTTCTTGGAAGACAGCGACACACCCAGAATCGTCAGGATAAACGCGGAGAACGGCAGGGCGAAGCGGTTGTGCCACTCGACCAGGGAGAAGTCCACGTTGGCGTCGCCGCGCATCCGCTGCATGGCGATGAAGTCGTTCAGTTCATTGATATCCTGGTTCTCAACCGTGTCCTTTCGACGAAGGAAGTCCGTAATGGTCAGGTTGATAACCGTGTCGAGCCGGTCCCCGCACCGCACCCGGTCGTGCAGGCTGTTTTCGGCATAATCCCGGATGAAGTACTTGCGCAGCCGCCACCCGCCGACCTTTTCGTCCCATACGGCCGATTCGGCCGAAAGTTTGGAGACCAGGCGGTTGTTTTCCACCGTTTCCAGGGTAAACTTGTATGCGGTGTTGTTGACCTTGCTGAAATTCTCGACGAAGACGAACTGGCCGGGCGAAATCTGATAATGGACATTCTTGCTGGCCGTACTCTTGTCTTTATAGCGGATGTACTTGGCTTCGAATTCGTTACGCTGGATATTGGCATGGGGAATCACCCACAGGTTGAGCCCCAGGGAAAGCAACGCAATCAGCAGGGCCGATGCGATGTAGGGCACCATCATCCGGTGGAAACTGACCCCGCAGGACAGGATGGCCACGATTTCGGAGTTGGCGGCCATGCGGGACGTAAAAAAGATAACCGTAATGAATACGAACAGCGGACTGAACATATTCATGAAATACGGGATGAAATTGAGATAATAGTCGAAAACGATGGATTTCAAGGTCACCTGGTGCTCCACGAAATCGTCCACTTTCTCACTGATGTCGAAAATGAGGACGATGCCGATGATGAGAATCAGGGCTATGAAAAAGGTCATCATGAACTTCTTCATGATGTACCAATCGATTTTGCGCGGGAACGGGTCCATTACAGCCGATTTGATAATTGCTTGACAGTCACCTCTTTCCATGCGGAAAAATCACCTTTCAGGATATGGGCCCGTGCTTGCCGGACCAGATCCAGATAGAAGGCGAGGTTGTGCTGGCTGGCAATCATTGCTGCAAACATCTCGCCAGCAATGAACAGGTGACGCAGGTAGGCTTTGGAATAGTAGTGGTCCACGAAAGAACACCCGGCGGGGTCCAGTTCGGAGAAATCCTGCTCCCATTTCTTGTTGCGCATGTTCATGATGCCGTTCCAGGTGAACAGCATCCCGTTGCGGCCGTTGCGGGTCGGCATGACGCAGTCGAACATATCCACGCCGCGGGCGATGGCTTCCAGCAGGTTCGCCGGGGTACCGACCCCCATCAGATAACGGGGTTTTTCCCGCGGCAGGAGCGGATGGACCACTTCCAGCATTTCGTACATGGTCTCGGTCGGCTCCCCTACCGCCAGACCGCCGATGGCATAGCCGCCGCGGTTGTCGTTGTCCAGGGAAAGGGCGTGTTCCACCGCTTGGCGGCGGAGCTCCGGATAGACACAGCCCTGGATAATCGGGAACATGGTCTGGGAGTAGTCGTACAGGGGTTCCGTCTCATCGAAACGGCGCGCAAAGCGTTCCAGCCATCCCTGGGTCAGTTTCAGGGAACGGGCGGCATAGGAACGGTCGGCGTCGCCGGGACAGCACTCGTCCAGGGCCATGACGATATCGGCGCCGATGATGCGCTGGGTATCCACATTGTTTTCCGGCGTGAAGGTATGGCGCGACCCGTCGATGTGCGAGGCAAAGGTACACCCCTCCTCGGTCAGTTTCCGGATGGCTGTCAGGGAAAAAACCTGAAAGCCGCCGCTGTCCGTCAGAATGGGCCGGTCCCAATGTTCGAATCGGTGCAGTCCGCCGGCTTTGTACAAGGTGTCCAGACCGGGGCGGAGATAGAGATGATAGGTATTGCCCAGAATAATCTGCGCACCGATATCATCCGTCAAGTCTCTGTGGTACACGCCTTTTACGGACCCTACCGTACCGACGGGCATAAAGATGGGGGTTTGGATTTCCCCATGGTCTGTCATGATCCGTCCGCAGCGGGCTTGAGATTGGGCATCGGTCGCTTCCAGTACAAACTTCATCGCTTTTCTCATTTTTAACCTCCAAAGTTAACAATAATTTGTGTAAAATTCCTAAATTTGTAGGGATATAACCGACATAAAACAAAAACAGATACCAAATGAAGAATTCCAATCTTTCCTTCCGCCTGATCTTGATGAATTTCCTGGAGTTTGCCGTCTGGGGTGCTTACCTGACTTCCCTGGGCCGTTATCTGGGCAATATCGGGCTGGGCCCGCAAATCAAATGGTTCTTTGCCATGCAGGGTATTGTGTCCATCTTTATGCCGACCCTGATGGGCATCGTCGCCGACCGTTTCATGCCGGCCCAGAAAGTACTTTCCCTTTGCCACGGTCTGGCCGGCCTCTTCATGATCGGTGCCGGCGTCTACTGCATGCAGGCCAGCGCACAGGTGGAATTCGCCCCGCTCTTCCTGCTATACAGCTTGAGCGTAGCCTTCTTTATGCCCACGATTGCAATTGCCAACTCCGTGGCTTACAACGCTTTGGGCAAGGCGGGCATAGATCCGGTCAAAGCCTACCCGCCCATCCGGGTTTTCGGCACGGTCGGTTTCATCTGCAGCATGTTGGTTACCAACTTCGTCCATATCGGCGGTGTCGCCATGCAGGATTCCTACACCCAGCTGCTGTCTTCCGGCATCCTGTCCCTGGTCCTCTGCGCCTACGCGCTGACCATGCCGGACTGCCCGACCAACAAGGGTAAGTCCGAGAGCCTGGCCGATGCCTTCGGCCTGAAGGCCTTCGCCTTGTTCAAGGACCGGCAGTTCGCCATCTTCTTCATCTTCTCCATGCTGCTGGGCGCCTCGCTGCAGATTACGAACGGCTATGCGAACACCTTCCTGGGCTCCTTTGCGGCGGATCCGGCTTATGCCGACACCTTCGCCGTCAAGAATTCCAATGCGCTGATTTCCATCAGCCAGATTTCCGAGACCCTCTGCATCCTGTTGATTCCCTTCTTCATGAAGCGCTTCGGTATCAAGAAAGTGATGCTGATTGCCATGTTTGCGTGGGTTTTCCGTTTCGGCTTCTTCGGCGCCGGCAATCCGGCCATGCCCGGTGTGCTGCTCTTCATCCTGAGCTGCATCGTTTACGGTGTTGCATTTGACTTCTTCAACATCTCCGGTTCCCTCTATGTGGACCAGGAAGCGGACAAGGACATCCGTTCCAGCGCTCAGGGCCTTTTCATGATGATGACGAACGGATTGGGCGCCACCATCGGAACCCTGGCAGCCGGTGCCGTCGTAGAGGCCTGCGACGTGTTCAACACGCCGGCCAACTGGGCGACCGCCTGGTATATTTTCGCCACGTATGCCCTGGTTGTCGGCATCCTGTTCGCGATTTTGTTTAAGGACCCTTCGAAAAAGCAGGCATAACAATACGAAGATAGCACTGAGAGACCCGTCGGGCAGTTCCTGACGGGTCTTTTTTTATCCGTCCGAAAGCCCGTATCGGTCAAGGCAGCGGCGCCGTATCGTCCCGCGCATAGGGATGGGGGCTGTCCTTTGCGGGCGAACGGACCCGGTGCAGGTCAAAGACCTTGGTTCCGCTTTGCTTGTACAGGATGTCATAACAGCCCAGTTCCAGACTCCGCCGCTGTTTGAGAAAATATCCCGTCACCGTTTCCGGAGAGAAGCCCATCAGCTGCAGGTCCGACAGCGGGAGACTGTCCACGCCCTGGGCCAGCAGCCCCTCCAGAATCGTATAATTGCGCTCCAGACGGTTCCCGATTCGCCGACGGTACACACGCAATTGCCGTTTTTCGGCATTGTGGTACCGGTTGCGGCAACTGTCGCAGCAAAAGATTTTCCCCGTCCGCATATGCGGAATCACGTTCCCACATTCCAGACAGCGATGCGGCTCCATGCTTGAAATAATTCCGTACTCCATTTCTTCAGCTTTTGCCTGCGAATCTGACAAAAAAACAGAAGATATCCAACAGTCATAAGCAGCTGACCTGCAAATATATACGATTCTTTACCAATTTGCGTTTTGCCGGATGGGTAAAAAAGTTTTTTACTTTCGGAAAGAATTTTTTTTACCCGTATAAAATCTGTCCGGCAGGTACGTACATTCTTTTACCGGAAACGCTTTCAGGTAAAGAAATCACAAAAAGAAGCGCACGTTTTTTAACCTGCGTCGAAGGCGTTGTTATTTGCGCTTACTTTGCCCTTGCCACTCGGGTGCGCACCACGGCGGCAACACCGAATACAAACGCTTAAAACATGCAGTTCTATGGACATGATGATTTCAATCAACAAAATCGAAGTGCAAGGCACGGTCGGCAACGCGCGGGTTTCTACCTTCGACGACCGGCAGAGCATCAACTTCACCCTCGTAACCAATTACGTATATAAAGGGCGTGAAGGGGCGCCGATTGTCGAGACGATGTGGTTCAACGTCACCGCCTGGGCCGGCCGTTCCATCTCGAAAGAGACCCTTGAGAGCATTGAAAAGGGTGATACGGTCCACGTGTTCGGGCGTCTCCGCGTGCGGGATTACACCGCAGCAGACGGAACGGTCCGGCAGATTACCGAAATCGTTGCCAGCCAGGTGGAACGGGTGGATACGACCCAGTTTATGCAACCTTCGAAAATCTGAACATGAAAAACTTGTTCCCAGTTCTGCTCTCCGCCCTGATCCTGGCCGGATGTGCCTCCCAACGGAAAGCGGCCCTGTTGCGGGACCGCAGTACCGTGGCGCAGCTCAGTCTGACCGCGGAAAATGACCTGCCCGAACTCCGGGTGGGAAAAGCCCGCCGGGACACCCTGAAAGTTCAGGACACGGACGGTCGTGAAATCCTGATTATGAAGGCCGTAAAGGACGAAAACGGGGAGATGGTCGCCACCGACGTGATTGACGCCGCCGTGGTAACCGCCCGTTTCCGGAATGTGGCGGAGCGGGGCGGGAAGGTCGATATCTGCTTTGATATCACCGTCCCGCAGGAAATGCAGGACAGCCGCTGGCAACTGCGCTTCCGGCCGGTCATGCTGATCCAGGAAGACACCCTTCATCTGGACGGCATCGTTATCACGGGCGACGACTACCGGAAGGCGCAGCTGCGCGGCTATGAACAGTATCAGCGTTTTCTCAATTCGATTGTAACCGATACGACCCGTTTTGTCAATACGCACCAGCTGGAGGTTTTCCTCCGACGGAATCTCCCCGAACTGTACCGCTTCAAGAACGACACTTCCTTCGTCTCCGACGAGGAATTCGCTTCCGCCTACGGCGTAACCCGCCAGGAAGCCGTACACCATTATACCTGGTGGTACATGGTCCGGAGGAATCAGTGGAAAATCGACAACAAGGAAAAGATGTTTCACCGCTATGTCAAAGTTCCCATCGGCGAAGAAGGGCTCCGGCTGGACACGGTCATCACGAACCAGGACCATGATATCGTTTATCGCTATGTACAGACAATCCGGACGCGGCCCCGGCTGAAAAAGGTGGACGTCTGCCTTTCCGGAGACATCTGGGAGCAGGATAAATGCATTTACCGCGTCCCGCAAAGCGACCCGCTGAGTTTCTATATCAGTTCCCTCAGCAGCCTGGTCGACGACCGGGAACGGTATCTCACGCAGGTACTGGAACGCAAGGTGGAAGCCAATACGGCCTGTTATATCGACTTCCGACAGGGCAGCGACGCCGTGGACCCGCTTCTGGGCGAAAACGCCGGTGAAATCAGCCGGATTAAGGCCAACCTGCGGTCTTTGCTGGAGAACAAGACCTTCGACCTGGATTCCATTGTCGTAACGGCATCCTGCTCACCGGAAGGTAGTTATGCCTTCAACGACCGGCTGTCCCTGCGGCGTTCCGGTTCGGTCTCCGATTATTTCGAGGATTATATGCGTGCCTGCCGGGACTCATTGGACCGGGAAACCGGAAGGGTGTACGACATGGCCGGTATCCGCGAGCCGCGTCCCGACATCCGTTTCATCTCCCGCAGCGATGCGGAAAACTGGCGGATGCTCGATGCCCTGGTCCGCAACGATTCCTTGTTGACGGAGCAGCAGAAGGCCCGGTATCTGGAACTGATGGAAGAAAAGGAACCGGACCGGCGCGAGGAAAGGCTTCAGCGGGAAAACGGATACACTTATCTCCGCGAAAAACTGTATCCGCGCCTGCGGACCGTACGTTTTCTCTTCCACCTGCACCGGAAAGGCATGGTCCAGGATACCGTTCATACGACCGTTCCCGATACGGTCTACCGTCACGGCATCCAGGCCCTGAAAGACCGGGACTACCAGACGGCCGTCACCCTCCTCCGCCCCTATGGAGATTATAACGCGGCGGTTGCCTACTGCGCAATGGATTACAACGCCAGCGCCATGGATATTCTCGACCGGCTGGAGCCGGACGACCGTGTCCTCTACATGAAAGCCATCCTGTACAGCCGGGCAGGAGACGACCAGAACGCAGTCCAGTGCTACCTGAACGCCTGCGCCCTGAACCGGGCCATGATCAACCGGGGCAACCTGGACCCTGAAATCGCTGTATTGATTACCCGTTACGGACTCAACCAAGACAATTAATAAAACCATGAAAAGAACCCTCTTTCTCTTTCTGACGGCAACGGCCCTGACGGCCTGCGCCCAGCACTCTCTCCCATCTCTTCCGGCAGCCGAAGACAGCAAAAGCGCCGTTCTGACGGTCAATATCGCAGGTATGCCGGAAAGCAAAGCCAACAGTACCGTCTGGGCCGACGACCAGGTCAGCACGGCGACGGTCTTCGTATTCAATTCCGACGGCAGTTACGACAACCAGGCCACCGCCACCGGTCCGAGTGTCAGTGTCCGCTGTACCCAGGGCGTCAACAAACAGGTGTACGTCGTCGCGAACAAGAGTATCGGCACTTCGGTGACGTCGATTGCGGACCTGCACGGAATCAGCACCTCGCTGACCGACTTTACCCCGAGCCATTTTACCATGACAGGCTACAAGACCGGTGTTGAAGCCAAGGCTACCGGTAATGCGCCGATAGAAATCGAGGTCGTCCGGTATGCGTCCAAAATCACCCTGGACAAAATCACACATTCCCTGACCGAGACCGGATGGAAAGACATGGATTTCTATGTCAAGGGCATCTATCTGATTAATGCACCGGGCGGAGACTGGAACCTGTTCGAGGAGAATTATACTCCCTCCGTCTGGTACAACCAGTGCGCATGGTCAAGTTCCGTTGCCGATGACTGGTTATACGAGTCTCTGAATCAGCGGATTATCAAAAACGGGTCTTATCCGCTCAGACATACCTTCTATTGCCTTCCCAACCCGACTACCTCGGACAGCCACGGGGGCACATGGTCGCCGCGCAAGACCCGCCTGGTCATTGAAGCGCTGATTGGGACACGCACCTTCTATTACCCCATCACCCTGGGTTCCCTGGCCCGGAACACGCATTACGCCATCTCCAATCTGAACATTACCCGCCTGGGCTCTTCCGACCCGGATTACCCGGTCAGCGAAGCGCAGATGACCTTCACCCTGGATGTGAAAGACTGGACCGTCAGCGACATGGGCACACAGACCATTTGACATTCAACCTTTTAATACTTCAAAACAATGAAAAGAATCATGATTGCAACTGCAGCCCTCATCGCTGCAACCGGCCTGCTTTCCTGCCGGAAGGACCAGCGCCATGAAGAACTGGAAGCCGCCCGGGAAAGCCGGGAAATGGCCTTGCTCACCGTCAACATCAAGGGCAACTTCGAAAACACGAAAGCGACCCCGGATGTCGGAACGCACAACAATGAAGACATGCTCTCCTCCGTGGAAGTATTCGTTTTTGACGCCCGCAGCGGCTCGGTGGGGCTGGGTATGCTCGAAGCTTATAAGAAAGCGGAAGCATCCGAGATGATCGGGACCAACCAGGCCAAACTGGAATTCAATACCAGCACCGGGGCCAAGCATATCTACGTTGTCGCCAATGCGGGCAGAAACGCGGCGGAAGCCACTTCGCCGCAACTGGGCGCCAGCATCGGTACGGAAGCCGCACTGAAAGCGGCCATTTCGGAATTCAGCGACAACGCCCAGCAGCATTTCCTGATGGTGGGCGCCGCTTCGAAGGAACTGGCCGCGGGGAATGCCGGGGTCAACAATGTCAACATCGAAGCCAAACGGCTGGTCTCCCGTATCAAAATCGAGTCTGTCACCGGTGCCTTTACCTCTCCTGCCCTGCAGCAGAGCGATTTCAAGGTCACGCGCGTCTACCTGATGAATGTGCCCCGCCAGGCCAAGTATGTCAACGGCGATGCCAACGACGTTTTCGGCGTGGCCGGTGCGACGGCGCTCAGCACGACTGACAGCGGCTATCCGGCCCGTTTCGTAGCCTCCGCTTCCCTTCCCTATTACGCCTTTGCCACGCCGGCCGCCAGTGCGTCCGCACCCAACGGCATGTATGCCTGGATGGCGAAAGAAGGATGGTCGGCTACCGCTCTCAACACCCTGCTGAACGGCTTGCCGGAAAATGTCAAAAAGCTGACATATGCTGAAACCACCGTTCCCAACCACCTCTTTGTCAATCCGGACTCCCATGCGCAGATGTGTCCCCAGCACAAATGGGAAGCCGGCCTGTATTTCTACGCGTATCCGAATTCTTCCGTACCGGCGATTGCCATGGACGCGACCGACCATACGACCAAAGTGGTTATTGAGACCGAACTGACGACCGGCGGCAATACGATTACCTACTACTATCCCCTGAGCATTCCCTATATCCAGCCGAACTACGCCTACACCATCGGCGATGTCAAAATCAAGCGTCTGGGCTCTCTGGACCCGTTCACGCCTGTTTCCACGGCCGAGTGTACGTTCACGGTGAAAGTGCGCGACTGGGATGCCGGTGATATCATCGGCGAATTCAACAACGAGACGTCGGGTGACGATTTCGAAATCTGACAGGATTCACCATCGCCAGGGAATCCCGTACGGGGTCCCTGGCTTAACCCCAACCGTCATGAAGACAGCCAAGCTTATGGTATTGACCGCAGGGCTCGCGACGGCCCTGTCCTGCACCGTAAAGGAAGACAGGATGGCCTGTCCTTGCTTCCTGACCGAGGAGTTCAGCGGGGCGGAGACGGCAATGGCAGGACGGGATCCCTGGATCAGCCTGCTGGACGGACATGGTCGCAAAGTGGCACAGCACAGCATTCATCCAGACATGATGCGGGAAGGGAAACGATACGTCGCCCGGGTCCCGAAAGACATCATCGGCGTCACGGTCCTCTATGGGAACCGTCATTATTCTCCTTCCGAAAAGAACGATGCCATGGTCCTGGGTTCCGGCTTTGAAGCGGACAGCCTGTATGCCCATGCCGCCACGGTGGATTGCATCCGTGAAACGGCCCGGGATACCGTCCGGCTTTTCAAGCAATGGTGTACCCTGGAGCTGCGCCTGGAAGGCAGCGAAGCCTGGCGCCCGTATTTCTTTGAAATCCACGGAAACTGGAATGCGTTCAGCCTGCGCGACTTATCAGCCGTACAGGGACCGCTCTGCTGCATTCCCCGGAAAACCGGCGCCACGACATTCGAAGTGCGGCTTCCCCGCCAGGGCGATGCCTCCCTCACGCTCCAGGTGTACGAGACAGACGCCTTCGGTCTGCCTGCTGAAATGAAATATGAATACCCGCTGGGAACGCTACTGGAAAGCCACGGCTATGACTGGAATCGAAAGGGCCTGGACAATGCCATTATCACCATTGACTACGCAAAAGCGGATGTCTACGTACAGATTGCGCCCTGGGATAACGGGCATCACTACAACGACATAACAATATAAACAAATGAAAACCAAACTGATACTGGCAATGATTCCGCTTATGGCAGCCTGTGTGGGAACGTCGATGCCCCCGCAGGAAACCCTTCCGTCCGGAGAGAAGGCCCGGATAACGGTCCGTGCCGAGCTGCCCGGGCGGACTAAGGCCGGATTCGATGATGCCGCCATCAAGAATGTAGCGGTCTGGATTTACGCCGATGCCGCCCGTTTTGACAGCGGGCAGGCCGAATCCTTCGCATTCGGATCCGGTCCTGCCATTCAGCTGGATTGCAGCAGCGGAAGGAAATGGGTTTTCGTTCTGGTCAATCTGCCGGAACACCTGATACACCGGGACGACTTGCTCGATGCGGCGAATCTGGCTCCGGACTGGCGCAACGGCTGGCTGAATCTTTCGGATATGGCGGAATCCGGCGTACTGATGCGGGGCCAGGCAAAGAATGTTCAGGTCGTTGACGGGTCGTCCCTTGGCGTCAACGTCACGCGGAGCATCGCGAAAGTATCCGTCGAGAAAATCAGTCTGCAAATGCAGGATGCCGGCTATACCGGGCAGTCCCTTACGCTCCACGGCATGTATCTGATCAACGGTGTCGCGCGGGTTCCGCTGAAAGCGGCTGCCGCCCAAACGACTGTGAGCGACTATTATAACTGTTCCGCCCGATACTCCCCTACGGTCGGCCCGTATCCGGATTTCGGGCAGCAGGAAGCACCGTCCCTGGCGGCGGACGATACGGGACTCACGTTGGCAGACCGCACCTCGCGCAGTCTCACGACCGTCCTGTACACCGGGCCGAACCCGGCTACGTCCGAAGTCTCCTGGAACCGGGAACAGCTTTCCGGAAGTGCCACCTGGGAGCCACGGCGGACCCGTCTGGTACTGGAATGCAGCATCGGAGGACGCCGCTGTTATTATCCGGTTACGCTCCCCGTGCTGCAGGAAAACAACTGGTACCGGATACGGGAAATCATCCTGAAGCATTTCGGAACCGACTCGCCGGATGTTCCGCTCCGGTTCGAAACCGTGACCGTCATCGGAACCCGGAGGGACTGGGATGGAACCGATATCGACGAAATCATCTGATGTATGAAGATTACCTATTACCCAATGAAAATCAAATTATTACCCCTGACATTCGCCGTCCTTTCCTGTACGGCAGTTCCTTTGGAGCCATCGGAGGCACCCTGCCGGCCGGCCGCCTCCGCCTGGACCGTCCGGTCCGACGATACCGCGACGAAAGCCTATGGCATCGCGGACATGGACCACGTATTGACCGGCACCTGCCTGGCCGTCTACGACTGTACGACCGGCAAACGTGTCTGGACTTCGCAAAGCAATGTGCAGGACAGTCATACGTCGCCTGCGGACGTACTGCGGGAAGGACAGGCTTATGACTGGTATTTCCTCAGCGGCGCGATTGCCTATGACGCCGGCGGAAATGCCCGGCCGGTCTTTCCGGAAGACCGGGAGCAGGTTGCGTCCCTTCGGTACACCTACACATCGCCGGCACTGAACCAGCAGCAGTATGGCCTGGACCGGGCCGGGAAGCTGACGGGGATGACCCCGGATGAGGCGGACCGGCTGGACGGGCAGGAGGACGGGCAGATTCACATTCCGCTGACCTGTTTATGGGCCAAGGTGGCCCTGAGACTGGACCTGAGCCAGCTGGGAAACCTGCAGTTTGACCTGACTGCGGTCCGGGCCGGCAAGGGGGCCCGCGTTCTGATGCCTTTTGCCGAAGACGGATACGCCGCCGTCTCAGGGGACGAAATGGCGGAAGTTCTGGACAACAGCAGCCTCACGGAGGCGCAGCGAAAAGGGCTGGCCCCCATCATCGTCTATTATCCGGAAAACCGGCAGGGCAAATTGTTGCAGGACAACCGGGACCCCTATCAGAAAACACCGGAAAAGGTAGCGTCGGCCGAGACGGGACGGGAAAATTGCCTGAGTTATCTGACGGTAGAGGGGCAGATCCGTTCCGAATTCGGGGTACATGGCAGCGGACAGTACCGCTTTTGTATCGGGTCGGATACCGTCAGTGACTTTTCGGTGGAACGGAACTGTTGCTACAACATCACCCTGACCCCGACGGAAGCCGGTGTCTATTTTTCTGTCTGGAAGAGTGATTTCGCAATGGAAGATACGCGCAGCCTGACGGTAACGGCCATCCGGCGGATTGAGATTGGCGGGAGCGGTCCGGTGCTCTATACCGGGAGCGTTACCGGGCTGGAAGCCGGCGGTACTTGCCAGGCGTACGTAACCTATGGTATCGATACCCAGGCGGGGGTCGATTATACCTTGTCGCAGTACAATGGCACCACCGGCTGGAAAGTCCGCGACGAGAGCGTCCAGGAGCTCCAGGAGGCCGGCATCAGCTGGAACTTTGACAAACGCGTTCCCTTTATCTCATACACGGGTAAAACCTATTACTGGACGGAGGAGGAATACAACCGCCTTGCGAACAGTTCTCCAACCTACTCAGGTTTGACGGCCGATCCGGGTTGGCAGGGATTTTTCATTTTCGAGGGCGGCGCGAGCCTGCCGGAAGGGCGCGTGATACCGGTTACGGTGGAGACTTTCGACGGGCGCAAAAAAGCCACGTTCACCATCAACACCGGGACGCCGGGCGGATTGTTGGTCGGCGGTTTGGAACAAACCCGCTACATCGGCCAGAAGGGCATTCTGAAAGCGACCGAACTACCTGCCTGGGCATCCAAAGTCCGGTACAGCGTGGCTGCGGGGAGCGAGCAGAAAATCGCCGTGACGGCCCGGGATGACCGGAGCTGCCTGGTCAGCCTGATTGGAAGCGGCTCCGCCAAAGTGAACATCCAGCTGTGGAACGGTTCCGCCTGGATTGGAGAGGATCCGGTATCCGGGAAAGCCTATACGGCCAGCATCGACTGCAAGGTGCCCCGGCTGTATGTCGAACCCGAAAGCGTGCTGCTGGAAGCCGACGGAACGAAGGTGCCGGTTCAGGTCGGTTACCGGACAGAAGAGGGACAGGAGATGACCCTTTGCAACGGCGTGACGACGGACGGGCTTGGGCTGGACAGGAGCTTGTATGACACCTATCTGAAGCCTGTCTTTACCTACAACGATCCGGCCGGCCGTTTCCTGAATCCCGGCAGCGACGATGTCGCGGAGAACCGGCAGCTTGCCGTGCGGCGGCTGACGGCCGGCGGCCAGGCCATCCGGACCTACCTGGGACGTACTTTTGCCAGTGCGGTGGAAATCGGCGCCCGGGCGTGCAGCGACGTGACCCTCCGGCGGATATCCGTTACCCTCGCACAGCCTTTCCGGGCGCTCACGGCGAGCAGTTCATTCGGGGATATTGACAACCACGTTCTGGACGGGTATACCCTCTCAAGTCATGTGAGCGGGACCTCTGTCGCCGTCGGTGAAGCCCTGCCGCCCGATACGGGGCTGGGCATCGCCCCCGCACAACTGCAGATTACTTCCTCCGCGGCAGACATCGCTTTCTCCATGGGTTCCGACAGGCGGATTCATACCGCACCGCAGGCTGCCACGACGCCCTCTTCCGGGCGGTATACGCTGACGGGAACCCTCACCAACCTCCACAGCGGGCAGAGCCTGACGCAAGCCATCGGCTATGTCGAAATCTACCTGCATGCCACGTTCTGCGGCATCGCCAAAGCGCCGTCGGAGCCAGGTGACTTTTATAAACCGGATTTCCTCACGGGGCAAATGATTCCGACGGCCAGCGTCAATGTCAAAGCGGATATCACGACATCCCTCAGCGGCGGCACGCCCCATGCGGGCCTGCAGCAGATCCGGTCCGTGCTGGAGGGTCAGAAGTTTCTGTATTTCGGGAAGCTGCCGGACCGGTTCGCTTCCACGAATCAGGTACAAATTGCGTATAACCCGGACTACATGATGGGTACGTATCACAGCTGCACGGTCGGAGAATTCATCAACCGGGCGTTCTGCCAGTATGACAACGGCAGCACCATTCCGGATTCCAATTCGTATCAGCAGGTTCTGTATGCGGAATCCTATGTGGATTTCAGCCGCCTGCGTTGCGCCTACTGGTATTCGATGACGCCTTTCTGGGTGGACGACCCCCGGTACTTCGGAACCGCCGTCTGGACTTACTATCCCGGGAAAAACGTCCGGAAAGCCTGGAATGCACGCAAAACGGCGCAACCGGCCCTGTATCCCGATGATACGGCCTGCTTCCTCGCCGACAACCCCACTCCGAACCTGCGGGTGGACCGGGCCGTCCTGGACGGTCTGCTGAGCCACCGCGATTATGGGGACTGGCGCTATTATTACCCGGCCGGAGCGGCGCTCCGGGGTGCCGGCGTCCCGTATGAAGTACTCTGCGTCAACCGGAGCGACAGCATGGACCTTCCCTGCAGTTGGTCCTCCCTCAGTCTCCGTTTTGAATAAAAAAAAGCAGGTGACCATCCGTGCCACCTGCCCTTCTTCCGCTATTCCTTCGGGAACTGTTTGACTTTGAGCGGAGAATTGACGCCGAGCTCTTCCCAGGCATCATCCACGCCCATTTTAATCTTCTGCCAATACTGGTAAGCTGCGATATGACACAAATCGAATACCATACAGCCGTCCGTCTGGAGCAGGCAAAGCTTCGTAGCCGTCTGGGCCTTGAAATTGCTGGAAGCCACCGAGAAGGTACCCCACATCGGGCAGTCCCCTTTCAGGATGGTCTTGGTCCGGTTGATGGCATACTCAATGGTATCACTGCCGCCGAAGCCGCTCACTTTGTTATAATACGCACCCAGCTGGAAGTAATCGAGCTGGTCTGCATATCCGGTCGTGTTGTACGTATTCGTTGCCCACCAGTTGGAATTGACGCTGGTATACTTGGTACTGCCCCAGTTCTGGCCGGTATGCGGCAGCGGGTACCAGGCGGCTGCCCAAACGGACAGGTCGGCATCCGGACGGACGGCCTTCAGAGCGGCCCGGGCTTCGCTGACCACATGCTGAATCACATGGGAGCGCCATTCAATCCACTGGTTGTACAAAGGTCCCGGCGTATAGTCACCCTTGGCGACGGTCGGAGATTTGAAATAGAAAATATCTTCCGGCCAGTTCTCGACCGTCTGTCCGATGTACTCCTCAAAGGCGTGACGGGAATAGTCCGAGAAGTCGCTGTTGGCATCCATATACCGGCAATAATCGAGGCAGAAGCCGTCCAGGGCCGCATACTTGGGATTGGAGAAAATCTCCGTTATCATCCGTTTGACGTAGGCCACCGTATTGGGGTGCGCCGGATTGATGGCCGCGAAGGTATCCCCTTTCGAAATCTTCTGCAGACCGGTCGGCAGCCATTCCACACATTCCAGTTCGGCGAAATAGGGATCCTCGAAGATGGCGCCGGTGGTGCCCCCTTCTTCTCCCATCACCATGACGGAGGCAGAGGCTTCCACCCGCATACCCAGGGCTTTGGCTTCCTGCAGAATAAACTCCAGGTAATCATAGTCCCGCTCGACGGTCACGCCGTTCAGGGTTGTGCAGGGTTTGAGGAACTCGCTCTCGTACAGGGCGGTTCCCTGTCCGGGCTTGACACCGACGACAATCCCGTTGAAACCATAGCTCCGCGCCTTTTTCAGCGTGGCCTTGATGTCGGATTTTTTGGCGAAGCGCATGAAATTGGCGCTGGCGTCAATCCACATGACGACGGGCTTTTCGCGGACGGTGTCGCCGGGGGCGATGTAGTTCGGGTCCACGGATTCGTCCGTAATCGGATCTTTCGATTCTTCGGCGGACGGGTCGGCACTGACGGGGTCGTCCGACACGGACGGGTCTTCCGAAGCGGGCGCCGGCTCTTCAGAAGGATTGACGACAGGCTGCGGCTCCGGTTTTTTCTCACAGGAGAAAAGTACCGGGAACAGACAGCAGAGCAGTATCAGTATTTTGTTGCTTTTCATTTTGGCAGGCAAGAGGGTGACCCTGCGCGATTCTTCAGCGGGTTCCTCCGGACGCACCAACCCATGTGGCCGCTATGCCGGACGGAGCGAAGAATCATCTGGTCACCCCCTTAAAATAAGTCGTTTACAGTCTGTCGGTAATCAGGTCGAAGGCCAGCACTTTGGCGTTCTGAGCAGCATAGACGACATGACCGGTACCGGTGGCAGGGTCATAGACATAGGCGCTGCAAGGACGGCACTGGGCAGTATCCTCGACACGAACGGTCGGCAGGAGATAGTTGGCGGCGGACTCGTCCACCTCTTCCGTCTCTTCGTCATCATAGGCGACTTCCTCTGCTTTCTGAATCGTAATCCAGGTATTCGGCCAGGAAGAAGTAGCGGCGATGATGTACTTCAGACCGTTGTATTTGAAGGCCCGTACATGGCCGGTGGAGTAGTTACCATAGGAGAACATTCCGCCTTCGGAATCCCAGTTGGTCCAGTTGACCTGACCGAACAGCTGGAGCTCAACGGCTGCCTGATTGACAAAGGCCTGGAGGCCTTCATTGTAGACATAGAACGCAGCGGAGGCGTTGCCGGTCATGCCGTATTCGGCAGCGGCGAGGGAATCCCAGACCACGAAACCTTCTTCCGGGTCACCGGAGAAGAAGGACAGCATCTGGCCCCAGCAACCGTCGTTTCCAGGGTGCTCAATCATAGGACCGTACCAGGTAGCGGCGGAACTGCCGTCCTCGTTGAAGAATTTACCGCCATGGAACACCAGGACATGGTGCATCTGCGGGTTGTTGGCACCGGTGCGGAAGTTCAGCACGAAATCGCCTTCCACCTCGCCGGAGGCAGACATATACATGCACTGATAGTCAACCGGACCGTAAACCTTGGTCGGAGCTTTGTCCCAGCCGTCTTTCCAGGCATAGACCTCGGTCTTGCAGCCGGAACCGCCTTCCACATATTCGCCGGTAAAGGAAGTGATGGCTACCAGCACGCCATTGTCGTCATTGGTCATGGCAGCCAGTTGGCCGGTCGCGGCGACTTTGCCGTCGGCATACACTTCCAGCCCCGTCACACCGTCCGTATTCAGGGTACCCACCTTGTTGCCGTCCAGGTCGAAGACGTTCAGGTCGGCATAGACGAAATGCTCCGTGTCGCAGAATGCGATACCGCAGTCAAAATTGGGCTTGGCAGCGATTTTCATTTCGCCATAGGTCTTTTCCCAACGCTTCTCGGCGCGCTCGGAGAATTCAGCGGCGGCCAGATAGACATGGTACTCGGTTTTCGTTTCGCCGTCTTCGGCGGTCACGGTGAAGGTGACGCCTTCGCTCACGGTGTAGTCAATCGGCGTTGTCGGATCCGGGGTGATGGTCGCTTTTTCAGAGATTTCAACCTCGGCGACAGCAGCAGAAAGGAATTCGTACTCGTTCGGCATGTAGGAAATTTCAACGCTCTTGTCGGTCTGGTCCACAAAACCGTCCAGCGTGAAAAGGTCGGTCTTGATTACGAAGCTGGTCAGACGGCATTCCGTGCTCTTGGGGGCGCCGGGATCCTCGCTCACAGTGGGATCCGTGCTGGCTCCCGGGTCGACACTACCGCCGGGCGTCTGTCCTTCGGGATTCTTTTCGGGCTGACAGGCTGCGAAAGACACCAACAGTGCCATCGCAGAGAAAATCATTGCTAACTTTTTCATTTTCATTTAATTATTGGTTTATTACTTTTCGTATCGGGCTGTGATGTGATAATCTTTGGTCCGGCCGGTCATCTGGGCCGTAACGGTCAGTTCCAGGCCTTCCGACAGATCGTGAATCCCGTACAGTGTACGGTCCACGTCTTTTCCGGCTTCCTTGGTCACTTTGATATAGGCATCGTAACCGACATTGGCACGGAGTTTCACGGCCGTCAGGTCAATCTGTTTCCGCTTGTCCTTGGTGATGGTGAACGCGATGCTCCCGTCCTCCTGGTTGATAGCGCCCGGGAACGAAACGGAAAGCGTCTTTCCGGTGGCGTCTTTCATCGTGCTCAGCACGTAGATGGCCGAAATGGTGGCATCGTCATGGACATAGTCCGCATCCGGCTTGGCGCAGGAGAACAGGCCCATGGCCAGCAGGGTAAGTCCCAATATAGATACTAACTTTTTCATATTCAGCTGTTTTGATTACCACCCCGGATTCTGTTCGGCAGCGGTAATGGATTCATTGTTGGAGATTTCACCGATGGGAATCGCAAAGGCGTAGTAGCTTTCCAGGAAGGTGTGGGTCTTGCCGGCACCGTCGCAGCTAACCTGCTTGTAGGTAAAGGTACCGTCGTCGTTCTTGGTAATCCAGCAGCCGTGGAAATTCTTCTCGTTTATCACGTCGACCGCGTCTTTCCAGCGGCGCAGGTCCCAGAAACGAAGGCCCTCGCCCGCCAGTTCCACCATCCGTTCGTGTTTGATGTCGGCCATCACTTCCTCCAGCGTAGTACCGCCGCGGCCGGGCAGGCCGACACGACTCCGTACCTCGTTCAAGGTGATGTTGGCGTTGGTGAGGTCACCGCTCATGGCATAGGCTTCGGCCTTGTTGAGCAGGACTTCCGCATAGCGGATCAGGGTGGCGAAATGGTCGCTGCCGAATTTCTCCCAACCGGTCTGACCTTCGGTGATGAACTTCTTCAGGTAATAGCCGGTAACCGTGGAACCGGCAGAACCGGATATATTGAATTCGACAATCTTGTCGGCCCCGCCGTCAAAGGTCTCGATGGTCCGGCCCTCCCAAGGAGCGCCGTTGTAGAGGATGGACGCATAGAAACGCGGCTCCCGGCCCGTATACGGGTCATCACCGTGGGTGCTCCAGGAGAAGGGCGTTCCGTCCGCCATTTCGTAGCTGTCCACCAGTTCGGAAGTAGGACCGAACACGGCATAGATGTTCGCACCGGGATGCAGACCGTCCTGCGCACCGTCGCCGAGCGGCCGGAAGAAGACATCGGCCCTGTGGGTCAGCTTGTTCTGCTGGAATTTGAACACCATCAGATTCTCCGGTGACGCGCTGTCCTCGAATACGTGGGCATAGTTGGGATCCAGCTGTCCGCCACATTCCTTGCACTTGTCGGCCGCCTCGATGGCGACGTCCCAGCGCCCGGCATACAGCATCGTACGGGACAGCAGGGCCCACGCAGCAGCCCGGGTAATACGTCCCTCCGGCAGACCGGTAGCAATGTTCTCACCGGCATAGCGGAGGTCGGCTTCCACCAGGTCCCAGATCTGGTCCGGTGTGGCCAGGCCTTTGTTGTTCTGGTCGGGGCCGTCCACGGCATCCCGCAGAATGCATTTGCCATAAATGGCCATCAGCCGCCAGTAAATGAACGCACGGACGAAGCGCGCCTCTCCCATGCGGGTCTGGGCATAGGTGTCACTGATGTTCGGACCGTAGATGGGGGCATCCCGCAGGAACTCGTTGCAGCGGCGAATCCGGGTGTAGCTGTCGCTCCAGCACTCGAAGGTACCGGCGCTCTGGCCGCTGAAACTGGACGGACCCTGCAGGAAAGTCACATTGTAGGGATGGTTGTACTGGTTCCAGGAATTGGACTTCATGATATCGGAGTAGGCATCCCAGAAATAGACCAGGTTGCCGTCACCGCCGACACCGCCGTTGTTCTCTTTCAAGATGGAATACAAACCCAGCAGATACGTGTCAGCGGAGGTCTCGCTGGACCACACGGCCGACACCGTATAGCGGTCGGAGGGTTCGATATCCAGCGCCTCATTGACCCATTTCTTGCAACCGCAGAGGGTCAGGGAAGCTGTTGCCATCAGGACAAAAACAGGAAAAAATATCTTTTTCATCGTTGTTCCTCCGCTTTAGAATGTTACTTTGACACCGAGGCTGACAGTCCGCTGCTGCGGATAATAGCCGTTGTTGATACCGGGGTTTTCCGGGTCGATGTACTTGAATGACGAGAAGGTCAGCAGGTTCGTACCGGCCACGTAGAAACGGCAGCCCGAAAGCGGGGTGCGTTCAAACAGTTTGGCGGGCAGGTCGTAGGCCAGCTGGACATTCTTGACACGCAGGTAGCTGCCGTCGCGAATCCACCAGTCGGACAGCCAGGCATTGTTGGCGTTCGTACTGGAAGAAAGCCGGGGATAATGGGCGCCGGTGTTTTCCGGGGTCCAGGCGTCTTCCACCAGGTAGCGCAGCGTGTTGCCGCCGCCGTAGAAAGCGCGGGTATACATCGTGTTGTCCATGTTGCCGTTGGCCCAGGTGCCGCAGAGCGCGTAATCGCACAGGGTGGCGCCCTGGAGCAGGACGCTCAAGGACAGGCCCTGCCAGGCCACGTCGAAGTTCAGGGAGAAGGTCATTTCCGGGGTGCTGGAACGGCCGATCCGCACGAAGTCTTCGGTGGAATTGATCTTGCCGTCACCGTTGACATCCTCGTATTTGATGGCTCCGACTTCCGCCCATCCGGACGGAGCGTTCGGATATTCGTCCACTTCTTCCTGCGTCTGGAAAAGGCCCAGGGCATGGAAGCCGTAGATGGCACCCAGAGGGTATCCCAACTGGGCGCGATAGGAAGGATAGGAGTCAGACAAACGCCTGGACAACAGACGGTTGCGAGACCAGCTCAGAATACCGGTAATGCCGTAGCTCCAGCCGTTGGTGAAGGCATCCCGCCAGCCCAGGGTCATATCGAAGCCGCGGTTGTCCACGATACCCGTATTCATCCAGACGGGGTTGTTGCCGCCCAGCGAAGGGGCATAGAAACCGGTGCTGTCGTATTCCAGAATATGATGGGTGTACTTATAGAATACATCCAGTTCCAGGGACAGGCGGCTGTTGAAGAGTTTGGCCTCGTAGCCGACATTCCACGTATTGGTACGGGACCAGGTCAGGTCCTCATGCACATAATTGGCCGTATAATAGTGGGAATAGGAGGACCCGCCGATGATGAAGGTCGTAGTCGGCGACATGGAACGGTAGGTCTGCTCGTAGAGGAAGGGGTCGACATCGTCGGAACCCAGCACGCCGAAGGAGGCGCGCAATTTCATGAAATCAATCCAGGAAACGCCTTTGAGGAAGTTTTCCTCCGACAGGACCCAACCCAGGGCCACCGACGGGAAAGAGCCCCAGCGGTTCTTCGGGCTGAACTTGTAGGATGCGTCTTCGCGGAAGGTAACCTCGGCCAGATAGCGTTTGTCATACGCATAGCTGACACGGCTGGCGATACCGAAGTTGCCGCTGTTGCTGTACGAACCGGAAGCCGGCGTGCCCGGGAAGGTCCAGCCGTTGCTGATATCGATGGGCGAACCTTCGGCATACCCCGTCTTGGAGGCGGTCATCGTATCGCCGTGGTAGGTATAGCGCTCGGCCAGCAAGAGGGCGGAAACATGGTGCTTCCCGAAATCGTGTTCATAGGAAATCTGGGGGCGGATCGTGAGGTTGTAACCCAAGGAATGGGACTTGTTGAAATTGTTCTCGCCGATGCCCAGGGAGGTCTTCTGGAGGCACTCGTCAGTAGCCGGGTTGTACGAATACAACTGGAAGGATTCCAGGTAGTTGCGGTTCAGCGTATAATCGAAGTTATACGCGATGTGGATGCCGGCCTTCAGGCCCTGCAGTCCTTTTACGCCCAGGGCGCCGAAATCATATTCCAACGCGGAACGGAGTTCTCCCATCCAACGGTCTTCCGTCTGGAAACCGGTGTTTAGGGCAGCCAGCGGCGTATAGGTATAGGTACCGTTCGTAAAGCCCAGGGGCAGTCCGTCCTTCTCCGCCGCGATAATCGGAATGGCGTAGCAGGCCTGGCGCAGCGGTGAGAACTCGCCCTGCCAGGAACCGTTGCTCGTCCGCATGCTCAGACCCGGCCAGACACGGTCGGAATTGGCGACGGAAAGGTTGATGTTATAATGCAGACCCTTGGTCAGCTGGGCATTGATATGGGCACGGACATTGAAACGCTCCAGAGAGGTGTTCTTCAGGATACCCTGCTGGTTCATATAGCCCAGCGAGGTGAAATAACGGACCTTCCCGGTGCCGCCGCTGGCGGAGATATTGTGCTGCTGGGTCAGACCGAAATTCTTGTAAATCAGGGCCCAATTGTCCACTTCGCCGTAAATGCCGCGGTCTTTCAGGCTCTGGATGCGCTCCGGGGTCCAGTAGGGCTCCTGCTTGTCCATCTCACGGGCCTTGTTGTGCCAATAGATGTATTCTTCGGCATTCAGCAGTTCCGGTGTAACCGTATTGGTATCAAAGGAAACGGAGCCGTCGTACACAATCTGCGCCCGTCCCTGCATACCTTTTTTGGTGGTGACGAGCACGACACCGCTGCCGCCCCGGACACCGTAAATCGCAGCGGTCGCGGCATCTTTCAGGATGGTGACCGTCTCGATATCGTTCGGGTTCAGGTAGTTGATGGAGCGTTCCACGCCGTCCACGATGATAAGCGGGGAGGAATTGTTGAACGTAGACATACCCCGCACCAGCAGCGAGGCGGCATCACCGCCCGGAATACCGGTGGTCTGCACGGCGGTCATACCGGCCAGCCGTCCCGTCAGCATCGACGAGACATTGGTATTCGGCGCTTTCAGCAGTTCCGCACTGGTCACCTGTGACACGGAGCCCACCACGAATTCCTTGCGCTGGGTACCATAGCCCACGACCACGGTTCCTTCCAGCAGGTTGACATCCTCTTCCAACGTAACATTGATTACGGTCTGGCTGCCCACCGTACGCTCGGTTTCGCGGTAGCCCAACAAACTGTAAACCAACACGGTAGAAGCATCAGGGACCGTGATGGAATAACTACCGTCATAGGCGGACATGGTACCGCCGGACGTGGTCCCTTTCTGATAGATAAACACGCCGGATTCACCTTCCCCGGAAGGACCGGTGACCTTGCCGCTGACACGAATCTGCGCCTGGGCCAGGACCGGCGACAAGACAGACAATACCCCTGCACAGAGAAGCACCATCAGTCGTTGCTGCACTGAATGAATCATATTTTTACATGGTTAATGGTACAAAAATATAAAAAAATATTCAATTACGGTGCAGTATTTCGAAATTTATTTAAAAAGTTTCGTACCTTTGTTTTCATGAGAATCCACACCATCCTTTCCGTGCTGCTGCTCAGCAGCCTGCTCGCCTGTTCTCCAGGACAGAAACCTTCCCCGGAGCCCTCCCGGGAGCCCATCGTCGAACCCTCCGACAATCCCGCACCGGAACCGTCCCAGGAACCCTCACAAGAACCATCCCAGGAGCCCTCACAAGACCCGTCCGAGGATTGGAGCTGGACGGACGGTTATCCCCGCGGCGTGCAGGTGAGCGTCTTTGACGACACCTTTGCAGACGGCGGGAAATGCCACGGATACATTGCGACGATTGATTTCGCCGCCAATCCGAACCTGCGGTTCAACTGCAAATATGCCAGCAAGAAGAAAACACCCTCGACTATGTTCGCGGAGTTTCCCGAAGAGGAGGGTGTCCCCTGCCTCGCGACGAATGCCGGATATTTCGCCGGGAGCACGTCAGTGAGCCTGATTGCCCATGCCGGACGCTATGTCATCTCGGCCTTCCGGGCTTTCAACTGGCCCAATGACGAAGCGGCCCAGTGCACCATCTACCCGGTCCGCTCGGCCATCGGCCGGATGGAGGACGGTCACTTTGAAATCGACTGGGTCTACTGCACGGACCCGGCTTTCAAGACCCACACGGCCTTCCCTTCATGGCTGGACAACAATGAAAAGACCCAGCGCTTCATGGAAGAGCCGCCGAAAGCGGACTACTGCGCAGACACGCGGGAGTGGAAACCGGTGGATGCCGTGGGCGGCGGACCGCGTCTGGTCAAGGACGGCGTGGACATTTCCGCCGAAAGTTACTGGGGCGAATGTCTGGATGCCGGCGGAACGTCGGGCTTCTCCCGGGTGAACCGCACCGCGGCCGGCATCACGGCCGATAACAAACTGATTCTCATTGTGGCGGACGGACGCGGGTCCAACGGCAGCCAGGGGCTGACCCTGGCCGAACTGGCCGCCAAATTCATCGCCCTGGGCTGCACCGACGCCATGAACCTGGACGGCGGCGGTTCCAGCTGCATGGTCGGAGCCGGCGGCGCCGTCCTGAACAAGCCCAGCGACAGCGGCGGCGAGCGGCGCGTCAGCAGCACCATCGTCATTTCCGAAATGCCGCATTGACAATGACAGGCCGGTCCCCTCGGACCGGCCTGTTTCTATAACGAACAACCTGCTGCCTTTTCCTGCCGTCGTGCATCCCTCTTTGTGATGCCGATGATAAGAAGACGCAGGTTATTGTGTTCAGGAGGCGCTATCGGACGAACTGCTCCTTGAGACGTCCGATTTTTTCATCCGCATCCGCCCCCGCTGCACCGAAATAAAACTTGATTTTCGGCTCGGTTCCGGACGGACGGACGGAAACCACGTCTCCGGCTTCGTCAAAGAACTGCAGGACATTGGATTTCGGCAGCCCCGTCGCTTCGGTATCCAGATAGTCAATCACCTTCGTCACCGGAGAACCGACCAGCTGTGCCGGCGGATTGGCGCGCATATCCTTCATAATCTGCTGGATTTCCTCCGCACCGCTCTTGCCTTTGCGGACCAGGGAGACCAGCCCTTCCTTGCGGTAGCCGTACTGCCGGTAAATCTTCTGCATGAGCTGGTACAGGGTCAGGCCCTGGTCGGCAGCCCAGGCCGCACACTCCGCCACCATGCAGCAGGAAATGGGGGCATCCTTGTCCCGGACGAACTCACCCACGTTGAAACCGTAGCTCTCCTCGCCGCCGCAGATGAATTCAGCCTTTCCTTCGTTGCGGCGCACCACGTCGGCAATGAACTTGAATCCGGTCAGCACATCGTAGCACTTCACGCCGAAACTCTCGGCAATCTGACGAATCAACTCGGTGGTAACGATGGTCTTGACCACATATTTCCGCTCGTCCAGTTTGCCCAGCTCTTTCCAGCGGGTCAGGATGTAGTAGGTCAGCATGGCACCGGTCTGGTTGCCGTTGAACAGGACCATTTTACCGGCGTCATCCCGGACGGCGATGCCCATCCGGTCCGCATCAGGGTCCGTCGCCATCACGATGTCGGCCCCCTCCCGGTCGGCGACCTCCAGGGCCATTTTCAGGGCCGAGGCCTCTTCGGGATTGGGCGAGACCACGGTCGGGAAATTCCCGTCGCTCACATCCTGCTCCGGGACATGGATGATGTTCCGGAAGCCCAGGCGCGAAAGGGCCTCGGGCACAATCCGGACACCGCTGCCATGAATCGGGGTATAGACGATTTTGATATCCTGATGACGGGCCCGGGACTCGGGGGAAAGCATCAGGGTCAGCACATCGTTGAAATAGGCCTCATCGATATCACGGCCCATCAGTTCAATGCTGCCGCACTCCTCGCCGGGCTGGAATTTCACCATGCCGGGGTCGGTAATCTTGGCGACTTCGGCCACGATGTCCTTGTCCACCGGCGATACAATCTGGGCCCCGTCGGACCAGAAAACCTTGTATCCGTTGTATTCTTTGGGATTATGCGATGCGGTAATCATCACGCCGGCGACGGCCTTCTTGGCACGGACGGAATAACTCAGCAGCGGAATCGGCCGGATATTCTCGAACAGGAAGACATGCAGGCCGTTGGCACAGAGCACGTCGGCCGTAATCTTGGCGAACAGCTTGCTGTTGTTGCGGCTGTCGTAGGAGATGCAGACGCTCTTGTCGCCTTCGACCCGGGCCTTGATGTAGTTGGCAAGGCCCTGGGTGGCCATTCCGACCGTGTATTTGTTCATCCGGTTGGTGCCCACGCCCATGATGCCGCGCAGGCCGCCGGTACCGAACTCGAGCCTGCGGTAGAAGGCGTCTTCGAATCCGGCGGGGTCGTTGTTGCGGAGTTCGATGACCTTGGTTTTCGTCTCGGGGTCGAAGTTGCCGCTGAGCCAGCTTTCGGCCACTTCCCTGTAATCTTGCATAATGATGTACGTTTTGGATGTTGTCAGACCAATGAACAAAAATAGTGATTTTCGCGGATATTCCGTAATTTTGCGCGATGAATTTCTTGCAATTGACACGGGAACACGGGGACGACGACTGCGCGCGCCTGCTGCTGGGCCGGGACAAGTGGCCGGACATCGACATGGACCTGGCGGTATCGACCCTCGAGGGACGACGCCGGATGAAAAAGAAGGTCCCTTCCTGGTATGCCTGTGAAGCGATCGTCTATCCCAACCGGCTCTGCACCGAGCAATGCAGCAGCGAGGCGACCGCCGTGCGCAAGGCCGCGCTGGCCGGGGAGCTGGGCGCGCGGCGCATCGCGGACCTCAGCGGCGGCCTCGGCGTGGATGCCTGGGCCTTTTCCCGCGTGGCGGAGGCGGTGCTCTACAACGAAATGAATCCTGCCCTCGCCCGGGCGGCCCGGGACAATTTCGCGGCCCTCGGCGCGGGGAATATCCAGGTCCGGAACGCTGAGATCACGCCGGTGACCCTGGGGGAGGTCCTCGGGGATTTCCGCCCTGACCTGCTCTATCTCGATCCGGCCCGGCGCGCGGCGGACGGCCGCAAGCTTTTCCGCCTGGAAGACTGCTCGCCCCCGGTGCTGCCGCTCTTGCCGGCGCTGCTTGCCGCGGCGCCCCGCGTGCTGCTGAAGCTCTCGCCGATGGCCGACATCACGCTGCTCGCCCGGGCGCTGGGATGCGTCCGCGAGGTGCTCGTCGTGGGGGCGGAAGGGGAGTGCAAGGAGCTGCTGTTCCTGCTGGAGGCGGGCTATGCGGGCGAATACGCCATCCGGGTCAGCGACGGCGGCGCGGAATTCTGTTTCACGCCCTCCGGGGAGGCGGAGGCCATTCCCCGCAGTCCCGACGGCCCCGGAGCGCTGGGCGGCCTGCTCTACGAGCCGGGCAGGGCGCTGGCCAAAGCCGGTGCGTTCAAGCTGCTGTCTTCGCGCTTCGGGCTGCGCAAAGCCGGCCGTTCGACGCAGCTGTATTTCGCTGATTCCGAGGATGTGACGCTGGCCGGGCTGGGGAAATATTTCCGCATCGACAGCGTCCTGCCGATGGGGAACGCGGCCTTCCGCACGCTGCGGAAAGACTGTCCGCAGGCGGAGGTGACGGCCCGCAACCTGCCGCTGACCAGCGAAGCGCTCCGCCGCAAGATCGGCTGCGCTTCCGGCGCTGCGGTACACATCTTCGGCCTCCGCATCGATTTTGAAAACGGTACGTCGGTGAACTATCTGCTGAAAACGCTCAGATCGTCAGGGCCAGGTCGATGACCTCGTCCTCCTGCCGTTCGGTGCAGGCTTCGTCCCGGCAGACCATCACGCGGCCGCGGTATTTCTCGAAAATGCCGCGGTTGTGCGTCACCATGACGATGGCGGTGCCGTCTTCCTGGTTGATGCGGCGCAGCAGGCGGAGG
>CADBPR010000057.1 GCA_902796555.1 uncultured Bacteroidia bacterium | reverse complement strand
GTTGGCGAAACGGTCCTCCAGTTCCACTTCCTTGGCGACGGTCACGCCGTCCTTGGTAACCTGCGGAGCACCGAACTTCTTTTCAATGACCACGTTGCGGCCTTTCGGTCCTAGGGTCACCTTTACGGCATCTGCCAATGCGTCTGCTCCTTCTTTCATTTTGGAGCGGACATCCACGTTGAATTTTATTTCTTTTGCCATGATATGCGTAGTTTAAATTCGATTTGATAAAGATGGCGAATCTTATAAAGCTACAGGATTGCCAAAATGTCCGACTGACGGACAATCAGAAGTTTCTTGTCATCCACGGTGACTTCCGTTCCGGCATATTTGCCATAGAGGACGCTGTCGCCAACCTTGACTTCCATCGGTTCGTCCTTTTTGCCGGGGCCCGCTGCGATAACGGTTCCCTGCTGGGGTTTTTCTTTTGCCGTGTCAGGAATGTAAAGTCCTGATGCTGTACGGGTCTCGGCCTCTTTGGGCTCGATGAGCACCCTGTCTGCTAATGGTCTGATCATGATAATTATTTGTTTTAGTTGTTTGCTTTGTCTGCCGGACTGCGCCGGCACTGTCTTATTTGTTCAACTGCCGTGCCATGCCCGGAAAACTGACAATTTGTCACTGCATGTATGGAAATATTGTATATTTCGTATGTTTCGATTGCGGATTCCGAAAAAATATCTAAATTTGTCCCCGTTGTACTAAATAATCCCGAACCTCTTTGAGAAAAGAGAAGCGGAATGAAGAACTATCTGATTATCATAGGGATGGCCTTCCTGGCCGTCACATGCGGAACGCGGAGTCGTTCTGCTGCCATGGGCGATGATGCCCTTCTGGATACGGTGGAGCGCTATACCCTCCGCTATTTCACCGATTTTGCCGACCCTGTCACCGGCATGGCCCGCGAACGGAACATCGACCGCAACGGCAACATTGTCACGGTCGGCGGTTCCGGCTTCGGGGTGATGGCCCTGGTGGCCGGCGGGCAGCGCGGCTATATCACCAAAGAGGAGGCCGTGGAACGCCTGGACCGGCTGACCACCTTCCTCGAACAGGCCGAACGCTTCCACGGCGCCTGGGCGCACTGGTATGATGCCGACTCCGGCAAACCGTTCAGCTTCAGCGAATTCGACGACGGCGGCGACCTGGTCGAAACCGCCTTCATGGTACAAGGCCTGCTGGCCGCCCGCCAATGGCTGCGCCGCGACGGAATGCCGCAGGGCAGTGCCGCCCTTTCCGACCGGATGGACCGTCTGTGGCGCGAAGTCGAATGGGACTGGTACACCCGGGGCACGGACTCCCTCTACTGGCACTGGTCCAAACGCTGGGACTGGAAGATGAACCACCGCATCAAAGGCTACGACGAGACCCTGATTACCTATGTGCTGGCCGCATCGTCCCCGACCCATCCCATTTCCCGGGCCTGCTACGAAGCCTCCTACAAGACCTCTGACTATTATTACAACGGCCGCGACTATTTCGGCATCACCCTTCCGCTGGGCATGGACCCCTACGGCGGCCCGCTCTTCTTCAGCCATTATTCCTATCTGGGACTGGACCCGCGCGGCCTCACCGACGGCACGACCGATTATTTCCAGCGCAACCGCGCCCATTCCCTGATTCATTACGAATACGCCAAAGCCAACCCGAAAGGCCATAAAGGCCTGGGCGAAAACCTCTGGGGCTTCACCTCCTCGGACGACTGGGAAAAGGGATATACCTCCCACCACCCCGGCACGGCCGAAGAAAACGGCACCGTGTCTCCGACGGCGGCCGTCAGTTCCATCGTCTACACCCCGGAAGAATCCCTGCGGGTCATCCGCTATCTGTATGACCACGACGCCTTCGGCCCGTATGGCTTCTATGACGCCTACAACGAAGCGGCCGAACCGGCCGTGCTGGACCATTATCTGGCCATCGACCAAGGGCCCGAAATCGTGATGATTGAAAACTACCGCAGCGGCCTCCTGTGGGACCTCTTCATGAGCTGTCCCGAGGTGAAGGCCGGTCTGGATAAACTCGGATTTTATTACACAAAAAACTAATATTCATTTATTTATGCGGAAATTACTGTTTTCCCTTCTACTCGCCGCCAGCAGCCTGGTCCTGTCGGCCCAGACCGTCACGGTGACCGGTACGGTCACGGATGACACAGGCGAACCGCTGCCCGGCGCCTTCGTCCTGCAGCGTGGCACGGACAACGGGACCATGACGGACCTGGACGGTCTGTACAGCCTCAAGGTCCCCGCCGATGCGGTGCTCTCCGTAACCTACATCGGATTCCTGGAACAGACGGTCTCCGTGGACGGACGTACCGCCATCGACATTACCCTGAAAACCGACGCCCTGCTGATGGAAGAGGCGGTCGTGGTCGGTTACGGTACCCAGAAATCCAAGGACCTCACCGCCCCGATTGTCAATATCAAAGGTGACGAACTGGCCAAACAGGCGGCGGCCAACCCGATGTCCGCCCTGCAGGGCATGGTCAGCGGTGTCCAGATTACCCAGAGCGGCGCCCCGGGTGCCGGTCCCTCCGTCAAAATCCGCGGTGTCGGCTCCATCGGCGACTATGCCAACCCCCTCTACGTGGTGGACGGCGTTTTCCTGGACAATATCGACTTCCTGTCCAACAATGACATCGAATCCCTGACGGTCCTCAAAGACGCCTCCGCGGCCGCGATTTACGGTGTACGTGCCGCCAACGGCGTCATCATCGTGACCACCCGCAAGGGCGAAATGGGCCGGGCCCGGCTTACCTACGAAGGCTATGCCGGCGTACAGGTGCCCACGAACATGATGAAACTCGCGGACAAGGAACAGTATGTCATCATTTTCAACGAGGCTTATCCGGATGTGACCCCCAAGAAAGCATCGGATTACCCCGGCAATACCGACTGGTACAAGACCTTGGTCCATCCGGCCCTGACCCATTCCCATTCCGCCGACCTGTCCGGCGGCAATGAGAAGACCAATTACTCCGTGGGTCTGAGCTATTTCTACCAGGACGGTATCATGAACTACAACAAGAATGACTACAGCCGCCTGAACTTCCGCGCCCGCCTGGACCAGACCATGACGTCCTGGCTCAAGATGGGATTCAACGCCGTCATTTCCAAATACGACCGGCACAATCCGAATTCCAGCGTGTATTACCAGGCTTTCGTCAACCCGCCCGTATACAACGTCTACAATGACGCCAATGCGGCGGCCTATCCGGAGAAATTCGACTCTCCGCAGTTGTACGGCTTCGGCAATGCCTACGGCAACCCGGCTGCGTCCGCTTTCTACTACAACAGCACGGACAGCGGCCTGAAAACCGTCTTCTCTGCCTATGCCGAGGCGACCATTCTGCCGGATAAGCTGAAATTCAAGACGGCTTACAACCTGGACTTCTCCTTCGCCGACCAGCAGACCTATTCGCCGGAAAGCTATGTGGGCGGTTCCCAGGGCTCCTCTTCTTCCAGCCTGTCCAAGACCTATGCCTATGGCTTCTATCACATCCTGGACAATACCCTGACCTATACCGACCGCTTCGGCGACCACAACCTGACCGCCATGCTCGGCCAGTCCACCCGTATGCAGTACAACGCCTGGCTCAACGGCGTGGCCCGCAACGTTCCGGACTTCGATGCGGCCTCCCGTTACCTGGTGAACGGCTCCTACAAGAACCAGACGACCGGCGACGGCGCTTCCCGCTACAACGGCCTGTCCTTCTTCGCGCGCGGCGCGTACAATTATAAAGAAAAGTATCTGGCAACCTTTACGCTGCGTGCGGACGGCAGTTCCAAATACCAGCAGAAATGGGGCATCTTCCCTTCCGTCGGTCTGGGCTGGAACATTTCTGACGAAGACTTCATGAAGAACCAGCATGTCTTCGACTTCCTCAAGCTGCGCGCCAGCTGGGGTATGCTCGGTAACGACAATGTGCCGGCCAATGACACCCAGATCACCGGTTCCTCCGGCATCGGCGCTTCCGCCGTTTTCGGCGACACGGCCGTGGACGGCATGGGTGCCCAGACGGTCTTCCGCAACTATCTGAAATGGGAAGTGGTCACCGAGACCAACATCGGTGCGGACTTCGCCTTCTTGAAAAACCGGCTGACCGGTGAACTCGACCTTTATTACCGGGTTACCGACAACGTGGTGTTCCATGCTCCGGTGGCAGCGGGCGGCGGTACGGCCGAACTGCTGGCCAACAACGGAAAGGTGCTCAATGCCGGTGCCGAACTGTCCCTGAAATGGGCTGACAAGATAGGGGAGGATTTCCACTATTATGCTGGCATGAATGCCACCTATAACTTCAACCGGGTGCTGGCCCTGGAAGGCCGCGACTACATCCCCGGTGCGTATGTCAACGGCGAATATGCCACCCGTACGGCGGTCGGTTATCCGATCGGCGCCTTCTGGGGCTACCAGGTGGACGGCGTTTTCCAGACCAACAAGGAGGCCAAACTCGGCACGGTCAACCAGCCGGAGGCCGAAGCCGGTTTCCTGCGTTATCATGACCAGGACGGCAACAATGCCATCGACGCGGCCGACAAGACCTATCTCGGTTCCCCGATGCCCTGGCTGATGCTCGGCTTCAACCTCGGCTTCGACTGGAAGGGCTGGGACTTCTCCATGGTCATGAATGCCAACATCGGCAACAAGATTCTGAATTCCAAGCGGATGAACAAGACCACCTTCCCGGATTCCAACTTCGACCTGGACTTCTATGACCACGCCTGGCGCGGCGAGGGAACTACCGACACCTACCCGTCTCCGGCGGCCCTGACGAACCGGACCCAGCTGGTGTGCAACTCCTTCTTCCTCGAAGACGGCTCCATGTTCCGCATCCAGAACGTGCAGGTGGGCTATACCTTCCGCAATGTTTTCGGAAACGGACGCATCCGCGTCTATGCCTCCGCCCAGCGTCCGCTGAGCCTGTTCCGCTACAACGGTTTCACCACCGAAATCGGCGGCTCTCCGATTGCCAACGGTATCGACGGTTCGTCCGTCTATCCGATGCAGTCCATCTACACCCTGGGTCTCAACCTCAATTTCTAGGCGCATATGAAAAAGATTATCTATATCCTGATACCCGTTCTGCTGGTCTCTTGCCAGAATTTCCTGGATATCCGTACGGAGGCGACCATGCCGACCTCGGGGATGGACTTTTCCAAATCTGAAAATATCTTCATGCCGGTCAGCGCCGCCTATGCGGCCATGCGTCTGGGGGATGAAGGCATCGCCCTCAATTACATGGGTGTGCTGGAAATCGTTTCCGACGATACCGACAAGGGCTCTACCGAAACCGACGGTCCGGCCATCCTGGAACTGGACAAATTCAACTACGGCCCGTCCAATACCGGTATCAACGCGGTCTGGGAGCATTTCTACAACATCTCCTCCGCCGCCAATTACGCCATTGAAGCCATGGCGGACTTCGAGAAGGAAATGTCTTCCGAAGCGGACAAGCTGACGGTGCTCCAGTGCCGCAGCGAGGCGCGTCTGATTCGGGCCTATGCCTATTTCAACCTGGTCCGCATCTTCGGCAGCGTCCCGGTCATCGACAAGAGCATGAGCGCGGCTGAACTGGCCGCCGCCGAACCTGTCCCCGTCGCCCAGATTTACAAGTTTATCTATGACGACCTGGACAGCGCCATCGAAAACCTGCCGGATTCCTACAACGGCGAACCCGGCCGCTTTACCCGCTATACGGCCATGGCCCTGAAATCCAAGGCAGCCTTGTACAACAAAGACTGGGCGGAGGCCGCCAAACAGGCGGATGCCATCATTGCCTCGAAGCAGTTCTCCCTGATTCCCGATTTCCGGTCGGTCTTCTCGATGAAGAACGAGAACGGAAGCGAGTCCCTGATGGAGATTCAGAGCTCCACCCTGGGTCTCTCCTCCGGAGCAGCGCCCATCTGCTTCTATGCCTTCGTCCAGGGGCCGCGCAACAACACCCCTTCGAATATGCAGGGCTGGGGCTTCAAGGTGCCGAGTCAGGCCTTGATTGATTTTCTGGACGGCCGCGGGGATGCTGCCCGCAAGGCTGCGACGATTCTCGCCAGCGGGTCGACGACCCCGGAGGGCGACGCCATCAGTGACAAATGCCCCAACCCGTATTATAACGGTAAGGTGTATACCCCGTCCGCCTATAACAAATGGTCTTACAACGGCTACGGCTTTGACTATAACATCCGCCTGATCCGCTATGCCGAGGTGCTGCTGAACTTCGCCGAGGCCATGGCCCAGGGGGCGGCCTATACGCCGGTTTCCGGTTATACGGCCGATATGGCCCTGAATGAGGTGCGCGCCCGTGCCGGCCTGCCCGCCGCCAGTGCTTCGCTGGACGTCATCTACGATGAGCGCCGTGCGGAACTGGCCCTGGAGGAGAACCGTTTCTTCGACCTGGTCCGCTGGGGCAAGGCTGCCGAGGTGCTCGGTCCCCTCGGATTTACCGCCGGCAAGAACGAGGTCTTCCCGATTCCGACGGCCCAGCGCGACCTCAATACCCACCTGCCCGCGACGCCGGGTTATACCTATTAGGAGATACTAAAATCTAGATATTCAATCATTAACCAATTTAAATTCAAAACATTATGAAAAAAGTACTTCTCTTTTTCGCTACTGTCGCGATGGTAGCTTCCGTCGCTTCCTGCAAAAAGGACAACCGGACCACTCCGGGTGGAAACAATGACCCTTCCGAGGAGCCCGCTGCTGAGAAGAAGACCGCCAAGACAGCTGCCGAGAACCTGACGCTGCATCTGGGCTTCGACAAAGCGGACGCTGTTGTCGAGACCGGCAAAGGCCTGGGTACCTTCACGGTAAAGGGTGATGGTGAGATTATCGAAAAGGGTTTCATCGGCGGTGCTTACAACAACAAGTCTGCCAACCAGACCAAAGAGGCCTACGGCGTGTTCGACCTTGCCGCTGACAACCTCTTCAAAAAGATGGACGACGTGACCTTCACGGCTTGGGTCAAACTCCCGGAGGCCGCTTCCAAGGGTGCCATCTTCTCCCTGAACGGTTCCGGTATCGACTGGCCTGCCTTCACCGCCTACTTCGACAACTCCCGCGTGGACGAGGAGACCGGTGTGAAGTCCCAGCAGGTCAACGGCCGTCTGGTCTTCCACGATGCCGCAGGCAACGAGCAGAATCTCTGGCTGGACACCTTCGATGTCGCCTTCGCCCGTTATGACAAGTGGTTCCAGTTCGGTTTCACCTATGATCACAGCACGGGTGCCTGGGCCCTCTATGTGGACGGTGCCGAGGTCAAGACCGCTGAATTCGCCCCGAAGATTGCCTTCAAGAACCTCGTGAGCGAGAAGTGCAACAAGTTCTATATCGGTGCATGGTCTACTTTCGTCGAGGGTGCTTCCAGCGAGACTTGGCAGAACTTCTTCGCCGGTTCCATCGATGAAATCCGCATGTACAACAAGGCCCTCACCAAGGACGAAATCAACGCCCTGTACAAAGAGGAGCTTGCTTTCTCTATGGAATAATTCCTGATTACGCGGGGCCGGCCACAGTCAAGCAGACAGCGGCCGGCCTCGTTTTTTTTATGCCGACAGCAGCCCGCAAAGGGGACCGGCCGATTGGCGTTCCCTCTTTCCGTCAGGGCGCTGTCACCCATGATTGCCGTATGAAAAGAACCGTTTTTCTCGGATTGCCCCTCCTGCTGGCCGCCTGCCAGGCGACCCCGACCCCGGAACCTTCTGCAGACGCCCTTCCCCGGGCGCGGGTTGCAGGCGCTTCCGTCGGGAATATCACCCTGTTCGAGGGACGTACCGTGTCCAATGTCCCGTATGGCGAGACTTGGTTTGACGTGGAGTTCACCCGGGCCGTCGACCCGGCACAGTATGACGCTGCAGCGGTTTCCTTCCCTTCCGCCCTGCAGGCTGCTTCCGGAAAAGATGCCACCGTGCTGCGCCTGACTCCGACCGCTCCCCTGGCTCCGAACACGGAATATACCCTGACGCTTTCCGCCGGGGCGCAATGCGGCGTGGACCTGGTGGAGCCGGTTACCTATACCTTCGTCACCACTTATGACAGCAGCGACAAATTCCCCCGGATTCCCACGGAGGACCTGCTGACGCTGGTGCAGCAGAAGACCTTCGGCTATTTCTGGGACCATGCCCATCCGGTGTCCGGCCTTGCGCGTGAACGCCTCGGTTCGGGCAACACCGTCACGACAGGCGGATCCGGCTTCGGCCTGATGACCCTGCCGGTGGCCGTCGAGCGCGGATTCGTTACCCGCAGCGAGGCTGCGGACCGGCTGCGGACCATCGTGACCTTCCTCTCCGAGAAAGCCGACCGTTTCCACGGCGCGTTCCCGCACTGGCTGAACGGAGAGACGGGCCGGGTTATTCCCTTCAGCAGCAATGACAACGGGGCCGACCTCGTGGAAACAGCTTTCCTGATGCAGGGTTTGCTGACGGCCGGGCAGTATTTCGACGCCCCGGAGGAGACGGATATCACGGCCGGCATCGACGCCCTCTGGAAAGCGGTGGAATGGGATTGGTTCACCCGCGGAGGAAACGTGCTCTACTGGCACTGGTCGCCGGACAAGGAGTGGGCGATGAACATGCCCATCCGCGGCTGGAATGAAGGTTTGATTGTCTACGTACTGGCGGCTTCGTCTCCGACCCACCCGGTCGACCGGACCGTATATGAGCAGGGCTGGGCGGCTTCTGCACGCAACGGACGCACGTTCTATGATACCGTGCTCCCGCTGGGTCCCGACCTGGGCGGACCGCTTTTCTTCGCGCATTATTCCTTTCTGGGGCTGGATCCGCGGAATCTTTCCGATGCCTTCTGTGATTCCTATTGGGCGCAGAATGTGGCCCATGCCCGTATCAACCAGGCCTATTGTGCGGCCAATCCCAAAGGCCATGCCGGCTATGGCGCTTCGTGCTGGGGCTTGACGGCCAGCGACTATCCCGGAGGCTATACGGCTTCTTCTCCGACCCATGATACCGGGACTATCGCCCCGACGGCGGCCCTCGCTTCCATGCCCTACACGTCGGAAGAGAGCCTGGCGGCCCTGGAGACCTTCTATTATGTCTATGGCGACAAACTCTGGGGGGAATACGGTTTCAAGGATGCCTTCAACCTGGACCGGTCCTGGTTCGCATCTTCCTATATCGCCATCGACCAGGGCCCCATCGTCGTGATGATCGAGAATTACCGCAGCGCTTTGCTTTGGGATTTGTTCATGCGCTGCCCGGACGTGAAGGCCGGTCTGGAAAAACTGGGTTTTTCATTCTGAACCGTTTTAGTCCCGAAAGAGGCGGAAAGGGCTTCAAAAAAGTCAAAAAAAGTTGTTTTACGTAACTCTCCGACCTTCGGGGAGTTACGTCGTTTCAGGGCTTCTCGGGCCTAAAATTTTTGAAAAATTTCTCTGAAAAAGTTTGCAGGTTCAAAAAAAGTGCGTACCTTTGCAATCCCGCTTGAAAGAAAGGGGGTCTCCGAAAGGGGACGCCGAAGAGCAAGCGGGAATTTTTACGCCC
>CADBPR010000056.1 GCA_902796555.1 uncultured Bacteroidia bacterium | reverse complement strand
GAGCGTCCGATGGCCAAGGACAACAAGCAGATCGGTGTGTTCCACCTGGACGGCATCGCCCCTGCACCGCGCGGCATCCCGCAGATTGAAGTGTCTTTCGATATTGATACAAACGGTATCCTCTCCGTTTCCGCCAAGGATAAGGCGACGGGCAAGGAGCAGCACATCCGCATCGAGGCTTCCAGCGGCCTGAGCGAGGAAGAAATCAAGCGGATGCGTGACGAAGCCAAGGCCAACGAGGCGGCCGACAAGGCGGAGAAGGAACGCGTGGACAAGATTAACCAGGCTGACGCCCTCTGCTTCCAGGCGGAGAAATTCCTCAAAGAGAACGGCGACAAGGTGCCTGCCGATGTCAAGTCCGAGGTAGAAAGCAACTGCAACCTGCTCAAAGAGGCGGTCAAGAACCAGAATATCGCCGATATCGACCGGTACAGCGAGGCCCTCAATAAGGCATTCGAAAAGATGTACCAGGCCCAGCAGCAGGCCGGCGCGCAGGGTGGTCCGCAGGGACCTTTCGGCCAGGGTGGTCCGCAGGGACCTTTCGGCCAGGGAGGCCCGCAGCAGGGCCCTCAGGGACCGGACAATACCCCTGACGAACAGTAACGTCCAAGATAACATTGCGGAGGGTGGTTTTTCATGACCACCCTCTTTTTTTGGCTCGTGCTCAACTTAGGTGTACTGTGGTATTGCATATCCAAAAAAAATACTTATATTTGCATAACTGAAACTATATAGCAAGATGATATCTTTTTCCGATTTAATCAGAAAGCCTTTGCTGGCCCTACTTTTCTGTACTGGGCTGTGGCTGCTTGCACCCGCTGCCTATGCGCAGACGCGGACGGTCACCGGCAAGGTGGTGGATGAGAATGACGAGCCGGTCGCCGGCGCGTATATCGTCGTGAAAGGGGAGACCCGTGGCGCCATGACGGACGGCGGCGGCCGTTTCACCCTGGACGTCAAGGACAGCGATATCCTGATTGTCTCTTTCCTCAGTTATGAGGACGAACAGGTCGCCGTCCGGGGCCAGCAGGAACTGCTGGTCAAGCTGGTGCCCCAGGCAACCCGGCTGGAAGAGGCCGTGGCAGTGGCCTACGGTTCCCAGCGGAAGGCCAGCGTCATCGGGTCCATCAGTTCCGTGGACGTGGAAACCCTGGCCACCCCGATGGGCCAGCTCTCGACCGGTCTGGCCGGTAAACTGGCCGGTGTGGTCGCCATGCAGCGTTCCGGTGAACCGGGCCGCAGCGCGGAGTTCTATATCCGCGGCGTCGCCACCTTCGGTGCCAATTCCACCCCGCTGATTCTGGTTGACGGCGTGGAACGGTCGATGGACCTGGTCGACCTGGAAGATATCGCCTCCTTCTCCATCCTGAAAGACGCCACGGCTACGGCTGTTTACGGTGTACGGGGTGCCAACGGTATCGTGCTCATCACCACCCGTCGCGGTTCCGAATCCAAACCGAAAGTCAGCGTCCGGATGGAAACCGGATTCACGTCTCCGGTCAAGATACCGGAAATGGCGGATACCGGCACCTTCATCGATTACCTCAATGCCATCTATGTGGACAGCGGCCAGGAGGCCCCGGTCAGCGAGGCAGACAAAGCCCTTTACCTGGCCGGAACCGACCCGGACCTCTATCCTTCGGTAGACTGGGTCCATTCCACCTTCAAGGACTTCGCCCAGACCCACAAAATCAACGTCAACGTCACGGGCGGCGCCAAGAATGTGCGCTACTACGTGGGCGGTTCCTACTATTATGAAGACGGTATCCTGAATGTGGTCAATCCCAAGCGCTACAATTCCCAGATGAACTACCAGCGCTTCAACTTCCGCTCCAACGTGGACATCAACATCACCAAGTCCACTGTCCTCGGGCTGGGACTGTCCACCCAGTATACGGTGAAGAATTCCCCCGGCGGCAGCCTGGGCGACATCCTGTCCCTGACCATGCGGAACACCCCGATTGCGATGCCGGCCGTTTTCCAGGACGGCACCCTTTCCGAAGTGAAGAATACCAACAACCCTTACAACCTGATCAACGAAAGCGGCTGGACCTCCGTGAACCGCAACACGGCCCAGAGTACCATCACCCTGACACAGGACTTCTCCGACCTGATTACCGAGGGCCTGTCGGCCAAGGTCATGATGGCCTGGGATGCCTGGAACCAGACCTCCCTGCAGCGTTTCCGTTCCGTTCCGGCCTACAGCCTCAAGGTGAACGGCGACGGCACGCGGGAATATGTCCTGGAAGACGATTACCAGGGTTATATCCAGCTGGCCACCGGCAACGCCGGTACCAATAAGCTCAATCTGGAAGCCTCCGTCCTGTACGAACGGCAGTTCGCCGGCGCCCACCGGGTCAGCGGGATGTTCCTTTTCAACATGGAGTCCTACAGCAACAATGTCCCGGGCAGTTACCTGACTTCCTTCCCGTACAAGCATATGGGAATTGCCGGCCGCGCCACCTATTCTTTCAAAGACCGGTACTTCACCGAGTTTAACTTTGGTTACAACGGCTCCGAGAATTTCGCTCCCGGACACCGTTTCGGCTTCTTCCCCTCGGTGGCCGTAGGTTACATGATCAGTAATGAACCCTTCTGGGAGCCTCTGAAGGACTATGTTACAGAATTGAAATTTAAAGGATCGGCCGGACGCGTCGGTAACGACCAGATCGGCGGCGGGCGGCGTTTCGTCTACAACGCCACCATGCTGACTTCCGACGTGGGCGGGTCCAACTGGGGCCGGGAGCAGGCCATTTATACGCCGGCCATCCGCACTGGTGAGATTGCCAATCCGAACGTGTCCTGGGAGCTGGCGACCAAATTCAACGCCGGCTTCGAAACCACCCTGTTCCGCGAGCTCAAATATGCTTTCGACTGGTTCTATGACAAACGCGAACACATCTTCGTACGCCGGGAATCCCTGCCTTCCGCCGTGGGTGTCAATGTGGCCCAGTACGTGAACGTGGGCGAGATGAACAGCCGTGGTTTCGATATGAGCCTGAATTACGACCACCGCTTTGCCAACGACCTTTACCTGTCCTTGAAAGGAACCTATACTTTCGCCCGCAACCACGTGGTTTACAATGATTATCCCACGCCGGTGGAACCCTATCAGAATACGCAGGGATATGCTTACAACCAGCAGCGCGGTCTGATTGCGGAAGGTCTGTTCAGCAGCCAGGAGGAAATCGACACCTGGCCGCAGCAGAAATTCGGCAATGTCCGCCCCGGTGATATCAAGTACCGGGATGTCAACGGCGACGGCGTCGTGGATGAGTACGACATCGTGCCCATCGGCTACACGACCCTGCCGGAGATTACCTACGGTTTCGGCGCCGGCCTGAACTGGAAGGGCTTTGACCTGTCCTTCTTCTTCAACGGCGTAGGGCATGTGACCCGTATCATCAGCGGCAGCCAGTTCTGGGGCGGTTCTTCGACCACCGCCAAGGAGGCCGGACAGATTTATATGGATGTGGCCCGTCGCCACTGGTCGCCGGAAAACCCCGACCCGAATGCGGCTTACCCCCGCCTGTCCCTGTCCAAGGCGACCAACAACGAGCAGGCTTCCACCTTCTGGCAGCGGGATATGAGTTTCCTGCGCCTTAAGAACGTCGAATTCGGCTACACCCTGCCCAAACGGCTGACCCAAAAAGCGTTCATGTCCGGGGTCCGCTTCTATGTGCAGGGCGTCAACCTGCTCACGTTCAGTTCATTCAAGTTGTGGGACCCGGAGTTGGACGCCAATTACGGCAATGTCTATCCGATGACCCGGAATATCACCGTCGGTGTTAACGTCAATTTCTAGGAGGATACGCTATGAAAAGAACAAGTCTTGTAGCGGCTGCGCTCTGTGCCCTGGTTCTCGCGGTTTCCTGCGATGCCTACTTCGATGTAAACCTCCAGGACCAGGCCGATTTCGAAGGCCTGATGAGCAAACGGGCCTCCGTCCGCAAATATGTTTCCAATATGTATACCTACCTCCCGCGGGAGGAACGGGTGGACCGGTATGAAGGCGGCGTGGTGCTGCGTTCCGACGAGGCCCTGTTCGGTGCCTCGCAGTACCCTTCCATCATGTACAAGCTCCGCTGGGGGGACTACGGTTCCGCGACGGTAAACGACTATGACAACGGAACCATCTGGAACCGTTATTATCAGGCCATCAACCAGTGTACCATTTTCATCGAGAACGTGGAACTGGACAAGGAAGACCCTGAACCGTATATCCGCTATATGAAGGCGGAGGCGCGGACGCTGCGGGCATTCTATTATTTCTGCCTGTTCCGGCACTACGGACCGGTCATCATCTGGGGTGACAAGTCCTCCGACCAGAATGCCGAAGGCACCTCCCTGGACCGGAACACCCTGGAAGAGAATGTCGATTTTATGGTCTCCGAACTGGACAAGGCCCTGCCGGACCTGCCGCTGACGGTGGGCGAGGTGCCCACGTTGTCGGACCGGACGGACTGCGGCCGCATCACCAAAGGCATGGCCCTGGCCCTGAAGTCCCGGCTGCTCCTGTATGCGGCATCTCCGCTGTATAACGGCTGCGACCTGTACAAAGGCCTCAAAAACCGGGAAGGGAAGGACATTTTCCCGCAGGCATACGACCCGGCCAAATGGAAAGCGGCCGAAGATGCCGCCCGGGCAGTCCTGGAACTGAATCAGTATGAGCTGATCCAGCCGAAGGGAACGACCTTCGAGGATTATGCGAAGGCGTATCAGTCCGTCCTGTTCGAGAACTGGAATTCGGAGGTCATCTGGGGCTGGTGGTTCCGTACTTGGGAACCGACCGACTCGTATGCCGGCACGGTGGGCGGTTTGCTGGCCGCGACCGTTCCGATGGCCATCTCCGGCTCCGCCCCCCTGTATGGCTGGCAGTTGTTTACGCCTTCCCTCAAGCAGGTGGACTGCTATCCCATGTTCGCTACAGGCCGTTACCCGGTGACGGGCTATCAGAAGGACGGCAAGGGATTGGATTATTCCCGTCCCATTGTTGACGAAAAGTCAGGCTATGCCAAGGACGGCTGGGAACTGAACTACAAGCAGCCGGTCGACGCATCCTGGGCTCCGGCCTTCAAGGCCCACAAATCTACGGTCGGCCGCGATCCGCGCTATTACGCCTGCCTGGTTCCGAACGGATTCTGGTGGCCCAACAAGGACCTGAAGGTGCGTGTCACCGATTTCCAGATGCCGGATGAGAAAAAAAGGAAAGAAATGACCCCGGCCGACAAGCTCAACCCCGAAATGATTCCGACGAACGGCTGGAAGCCGGCCGGCAACATCAATCGCGTGGGCTATACCTGGCGCCGTTGGTACAAGGCGGACACCCCGCTCAATACGACGGCCGATTACAGCGCCATCAAAATGGTCTATCCCGAGTTCCGTCTTGCGGAAATTTACTACAACCTGGCCGAGGCCTGCAATGAACAGGGCAAACTGGCCGAGGCTTGCGAAGCCCTCAATCATGTGCGGAACCGCGTGGGACTGAACAATATCGAGGTCGCCTATCCCGAACTGGACCAGGAGCTGATGCGCTGGTGTATCCGGCAGGACAAGATGGCGGAATTCGGCATGGAAGCCCAGCGCCATTATGACGCCACCCGCACCATGACAGCCAAAGAGGAGTACCCTTGCGACAACTGGACCCTCCACCTGAAAGCCGACAACTACGAGGATTCCTGGCAGCGGGTCAATACCGACTACAACGGGGAATATCCGGCCGTTTTCAGCGACCGCGACTACCTCTTCCCGATGAGTTCCAAGTTGATGGCCGAAATGGTCAATTATACCCAGAATTACGGATTTTAAGTAAGATTCCTAAATCCCTAACACAGATGCGTGTAATGAAAAAGACAATACTGTTCCTGGCGGTCGTCCTGGCCGCAGGGTCCTGTATCAAAGATGACCGGATGGACCATGCTCCGGCGGACAGCCTGGGCTTTTCTGCGGTCAATACGGCGGATGTCGCTTCGCGCTGTGTCCCCGTAACGGTGTGCTCGGAAACGTTTTCGGTGGGTATCGCCAAGAGCGGCCGCAGCCAAAGTGCCCTGCAGGCTACGGTGCAGGCCGATGCCTCCCGCATAGGAGAATTGTCCTATGAAACGGGCGGACTGCCGCTCAAGGCCCTGCCCGCTTCCCTGTACAGCCTGAGTGAAACCGCTTTCTCCTTCGCAGCGGAAGACCTGCTGCAAACATTTGACGTACAGTGGGATGCGGCGAAAGTATACGCCCTGCTGGAGGAAGACCCGGCCTGTTATGTGATTCCGCTGACGCTCAGCGGGGAAGGGGTCAAGCCCAAGCGTGACCTGCAGGCGCTCTGCCTGCAGCCCTCTTCCCTCAGCCTGGCCTGCATCTCAGACGAAGACCGGAGCAAGGATGTCGCCGTGTACAATCCGCCGGTCGCAATCGGGGTGGAAGTCTTTGAAATCCGCCTGCTGATTGACGGCCTGGCCAATCCGCGCCGGGACATGTCCGTTACCGTCGCGGTGGACAACGATGCGATTGACGCTTTCCAGAAAACCACCGGCAATTATTATGTCGTGCCGCCCGAGGGCTCCGTGGCCCTGTATGCCGACCAGCTGAACCTCGCCCGCGGTGAACAGCAGGTGCCCGTCCGGCTGATTATCGACAATGACCGGCTCGGCGCCAAACATCCGGGTTATGTCGTCCCCATCCGGATTACGTCCACCTCCCTGCCGATTGCGCGGGGACGTGAAATCTTATATGTGACCCTTCCTCCGGCATTGTAGCCATGAAAAGAACGTATCGAATCCTTCTCCTGGCTGCTGTTCTGCTGTTGGCAGCCTGCGGCAACACCGGAAAGACCGTTTACCGCTGGGAACGCAGCACGAAACCGGCCGTCCGTTTTGCCGATATGACCCTCTGCTACGGCGGCAGCCTCCGCAAGGAGCCGGTACGCTGGAGTGCGGACCGCTTCGCTCCCCAGGTTTCTTTCACGGATGAGACCGGCCGGGAACAATGGCTGTTCGAAGCCTTCCTGTGCCTGGACGATTGGGAGGGGAGAACGGAAAAAGGCTTGAGTCTCAACCCGGCACCGGGCCGGCGAAACGGCAACAAGACCACCTGGACCTGTTTCCTGCAGTACTGGCTGGACCCGAAACAGGGCGCCCTCGCTTCGCTGGACAGCGCCGTTGCCGCGGCGGCCGTCCGCCTGGGGGAACCGCCCGTCAAACGCCAGGTCATCATGGCGATGCCCGACCCGGTACAGTTCGAAATTTTCGCTGACAAGACCTCTTCTACCATCTACTGGGGCGACGGACTGGATTTCTCCCGTTCCGCCGACCAGGTGAAGGCCTACCGCTGGTATATCGACGAGTGCCGCCGCCTCTTTGCCCAGCTCAATCCCAAATACCTGGAACTCTGCGGTTTCTATGTCCTATCGGAGGACCTGGTCGCCCGTCCGGACGGCCTGAATTATGCCTATAAACGCTGGGACCAGATACTGCCGCCCGTGGCCAAATACCTGCACGGGCTGTACTACGGTTTCTACTGGATTCCCTGGAACTTTGCGCCCGGGTATGACATGACCCGCGAACTGGGCTTCGACGAAGTCTGGATGCAGCCCAACAGCTATTGGGACGAGACCGGTCAGAAACCGATGTCCCGGACCGTGAACGCCATTCTGGAGCAGGGAATCTCCATGGAATTCGAATTGGAATATTCCGCCTGTACGGCCGTGATGAAACAACCGGGCATGCGGGCACCGGATGCCGAATGGAACATGACGAAGACCCTGGCGGACGTACCGGCTTTCCGGGAGCGTTTCCGGGAATATCTGACGGCCTTCCGCTCCGCCGGCCTCTATGGCAAAAAGCCCATTGCCCTGTACAGCGGCTACAATACCATCTGGCAGCTGGCCCGTTCCCCGGAGCCCGACGACGTCGCCTTCTACCGGGAAATCTGCCACTATATCACCGACTCTCCGTTACGCATCCGAGAATGAAAAGAATCACCCTCCTGACAGCGCTGTTGCTCGCTTTTGTCTGCGCAGGAGCGCAGCCGTACACCCTCAGTAGCGGAGACATCCGCGTGACCGTATCCGCGGACGGCCGTCTGACGGAACTGCGCAACCTGGCCACCGGGCACAACTACGCCGGCGGAGGGAGTCTCTGGCGCATCTTCTATAACGACCTCAGAGAGAAAGAGATACAGATTTCCGGCGCAGAACAGACACCGCAGGTATCCGCCGACGGGACGCACATCCGCATCGACTATCCGACACTGCGTTGCCGCGGGCAGGAACTGGCGATTGCCTTGCATCTGACCCTTACCCTGGAGGACGGGCAGGTCCGTTTTGCCTCCGCCCTGGAAAACAATGAGCCGCATACGGTGGTCCGCGAACTGCATTACCCGCTGGTGGGCGACCTGCAGCTTCCCGAAGGGTACCGGCTGCTGACGACCCATACCGGCGGTCAGCTGTTCGACGACCCCGTGGAGACCATCGTCAGCCGCGGCAACAAGTTCCCCTACATGACGCCCGCGCAGAAATTCCGGCAGTATGACGTGCAATATCCCCGCAACCTGGCGGCAAACTGCTTCGCCTTCGTCGGCGAACAGGACGGTCTGTATTTCGGCAGCCATGACCCCTCCTTCCAGGAAACCTGGCACGGGCTGCGGGTCTATCCCGATGCCGAAGGGCGTTTCAACCGACTGGAAGCCGGATTTTACAAATATCCGAACTGCCTGACCGGCGGCAGCTGGTCCTGTGATGCCAACCGTATCCAGCCCTACCAGGGGGACTGGCGGGAAACTTCGCGCATCTACCGGCGCTGGGCGGACACCTGGTGGGACCACCGGGGAGCGGCCCGCTGGGTGCAGGATATGACCGGATGGCAGCGCGTGATTTTCAAACACCAGTACGGCGAGTATCTCCAGAAATATACGGACATGCCCGGCCGGGTCTGGGAAGCCGGGGCGCAGGCCGGTGTGAATACCCTGATGCTGTTCGGCTGGTGGCGCGACGGCATGGACCACGGCAATCCGGACTATTATCCGGACGAGACCCAGGGAGGGGCCGAGGGCCTGAAGGCGGCGATTTCCGCGTTCCAGGCGAAAGACGGTCACGTCATCCTGTATTATAACGGGCGGCTGATTGACCGAGAGAGCAGTTTCTACCGCAGCGGGCAGGGACCGGCTGTCTGCAACCACGACAATTTCGGCGCCGAATATACGGAACATTACAAATTCACCGGCGAAGGGACCTTCCTGGGCTACCATGATACCCGTACCTTTGTCGTGGCCGATACCCGCAGCGAAATCTGGAAGGAACGGCTTGCCCAGATGGCCGACCAGGCTGTCAGCTATGGCGTGGATGCCGTTTTCTACGACCAGTTCGGTGCGGCCGAAGAGTTTCCGCAATGGGACCGCAGCGGCGAATTCCCCGTTCCCAACGTCTATTCCGGACGGGATAAAAGTCAGATACTCAAATCTTTGCGTGACCGCATCAAGGCGGTGAATCCCGAAATCGGACTCGGCACCGAATGGCTGAGCGACTGCACCAGCCAGTACTGTGATTTTGTACACATCGTGGAGTTTACGGCCCTTCCGGAGAGTTTCCCGGAATGGTTCCGCTACACCTTCCCCGAGGTCATTTTCACCGACCGCTGCGTGCGGGATGACACGGATATCGAGCGCCGCGTGGGCAACACCCTGCTGAAAGGGCTGCGCAACGATGTGGAAGTGTACCGCTGCCGGGGCATCCTGTCCGATACGCCGCATTACCAGGCGTACCTGGGGCAGGTCAACGCCATCCGCCAGACCTGGCCGGAGCTGCTTCTGCGCGGACGTTTCACCTACACCGAGGGCTTCACCTGCGGCAACAGCGCCATCGTGGCGCGGAGCTACCAGGCCGGAGAGCGGATGGCTGTCGTCGCGACGACCTATGCTGCCCGTGCGGTCGGACGCATCACGGCGCCGGGATATAAGCTGGTGGATATTAGGACGATAGGCGGAAAAGCGTTCTCCCGTGGCAACGGCGCCCGCCTGACCCTGGGTCAGTACGATATCGCCGTCCTGGTCTTCGAGAAGAAGCCGTAGCGGGGCGTTCAGGCCTTAGAAGGTGCTGCGGCGGGTCATGCCGAAGGGGCAGTGGACCTTGGAGAGCGTCCGGTCCAGAATCATCCGGGCGGCGATGCGGCCCATCTCGCTGAAGTCGGTGGAGATGGTGGTCAGGCCGCCCAGCACTACTTCGTTGAGGGCGATTTCATTATACGAGATAATCCAGACGTCTTTTCCGATGGTCAGGCCGCTGTCGGCGATTTTCCGTGCCAGGTCGGCTACGCCCCAGTCGAGCTGGCTGTTCAGCAGCAGGTAGGTGTCGCCGCGCCGGATTCGGGAAGGGGTCCGGGTGACATATTCGACCGGGATGCCCAGTTTTTTCGCCGCTTTGTCGACGGCAATGCAGACCTGGCTGCCATACAGGCTGGCCGGGAGGGTGAACGTGACCAGGCGGCGGCTCTGCCGGAGTTTGTCTGCGCCTTGCATGAGACCCTCGTAGGCGTCTTCCGTGAAATCCTGGTACACCGCACCATAATGGCCGGGCAAGTCTTTCATCCAGCGGTCCAGCATAATCAGTTTCCGGTTCGGGACGCGCCCGAGCAGTTTCAGGGCACGAGCCTGGGAGTCGGGGTCCAGCGGAAAATGCGGGGTGATGATGTAGTAATCGAAATTGTCGATATGGGTGTCCAGGTAATATTCCAGGAGGTCCAGATTCTGGTTGTGGGTGAGGATGGTCAGCTCGGCACGGTCGCCGATTTCTTCGGCGAATGAGTTGAACAACAACTGTTTATAGATGCTGAGCCGGTCGAACAGCAGCAGCACGGACGGCTTGGCCCCGTTGTCGGATGCGGCGACGAAGAAGCCCTTCCCCTGTTTGGGTACGACCCAGCCCCGGTCCCGCAGGATGGCGTAGGCTTTCTTGACGGTCTCCTTGGAGATGCCCGTCGCGAGGGACAGGTCGTTCATGGAAGGCAGCATATCCCCGGCGGCGAGCTGGCCGCCCCGGATGGCCGACGCGAATTGCTCGGTCAGCTGCTTGTAAATAGGGGTTTTATCCCCGGGCTGCACTGTGATTTTCACCGACATGGTTTGCTGCTGTCAACTATTTTCTGTATCTTTGTACGTCCTGGAAAACCACACTACACCACAGTCGTGCTGCGGTCTTGGAAGCAGGGGTTTCCGGGTTTTGCAAAGATATGAAAAAAAACTCGAATAACCGGTATTACAAGTGGGAGGTTCTTGCCCTTTTGTGGGTCGCCTACCTGCTCAACCAGGCGGACCGCCAGGTTTTCAATACGGTGCTGCCCGCAATCCGGGACGCGCTGCAGCTGACGGACACCTCCGTCGGGCTGATTGCCACCGTCTTCAATCTGTTCTACGCCCTGATGGTGCCGCTGGGCGGCTGGGCGGGCGACCGTTTCAGCCGCAAATGGGTCACCACCCTCAGCATCCTGTTCTGGAGCGTGGCGACGATGTTCACAGGGCTCGCGAACGGTGTGGTGATGCTGGTGCTGATGCGCAGTGTGGCCACCGGCGGCGGCGAGGCTTTTTTCGGGCCGGCCAATTATTCGCTGCTCGGACAATATCATACCGACACGCGTGCCCGGGCCATGTCCATTCACCAGACGTCGTATTACATGGGGGTGATTCTGGCGGGCTGGCTGGCCGGTAAAATCGCCGACAGCCTCGGCTGGAAGTATTCCTTCCTGATTTTCGGCGGCGCCGGCGTCGTCTGGGCGCTGGTGATGGCCCTCCGGCTGAAAGACATGCCGCGCGAACAGGCGGAACAGCCCGCGGACAAGCCCGGCATCCTGGACGGCTTCAAGACCGTCTTTACGACCCCTACGGCCCTGATGCTGACCCTGGGCTTCAGCGCCTTCATTTTCGTGATTACCGGCTATATGACCTGGGTGCCCGCCTACCTGCAGGAAGAATTCGGCATGAACCAGGAACTGGCCGGCCTGCACTCCATGCTGTGGACCTATGTCGCCGCCTTCGCCGGCGTGCTGCTGGCCGGAACCCTGTCCGACAAGCTGGGTGCGAAAGACCACAAGCTCCGGATGTATATCCAAGGCGCCGGACTGATTCTCGGGGCGGTGTTCCTGTTTTTCATGGGCGCGAAATCCGGCCTCTGGGTGCTGTATCTGTGCTTTGCCGGCTGGGGTTTCTTCCGGGCCTTCTTCGACGCCAATATCTATACGGTGCTCTATGACGTGACGCCGGCCCGGCTCCATGCCTCCTGTTCCAGCGCGATGATTATGACCGGTTTCGCCGTCGGCGCCCTGGCCCCTGTCATCCTGGGAGCGCTCAAGCAGCAGATGGGCAGCCTGTCGGCCACCTTCCCGATTCTGGGCATCATCTGGGTGGTCTTCGGACTGTGCATGTTCGGCGTAGCTAAAGCCGCCTATCAGAAAGATTATGATAAAATAAATCATTGATTATATGAATGTTTCATTAAAAAACAGGAAGCCGAAAGCCGGCTTGTTGCTGATTGCTTCCCCCCGCTTCAAGAACCTGTCAGGCCCCCAGCGCGGCACCTACGGACAGCGGAAGGAGCAGGCTGTGAAAGAAATCATGGCTTCGATGGATTTCCTGGACCTCGTATGGCCGGGCATTACCTATGAACGGGAAGACGCCGAACGGGCCATCCGGCAGTTTTTCAACGAAAAAGTAGATTTCGTCCTGGTGGAATTCCTGTCCTGGAGCGAAGACTTCGCCTGGATTCGTTTCCTGCGCGACATGCCGGATATTCCGGTGCTGTTCACCAATGTGGCCAAGGACAAGATGAGCTTCGAGACCACCCTGGACGAAGACGATTTCGTGGATTACCTCTGCGCCGGCACGCTGGTGGGCTCGCTGGAGGCCTCCGGATCCGTCCGCCGCGTTCCGCGCAAGGACGTCAAGGTGGTCATGGGCAACCGGGCCGAAATTACGGAGAAAATCAGGGTCTACGCCCAGGCCGCCAAGGTCAGGAGCATCCTGCGGCAGTCTACCGTGGGACTGATGGCCAATATGAACGAGGCCATGTGGTCGACTTATATCGACAACTACGACCTGTTTACCCGGATCGGCCCCGAAATCCGCTATCTCCCGTACTCGGACTACGGCAGTGTCATCGCCGGTCTGCCGGAGGCGGACGTAAAGGCCTGGTGTGACGAGCTCCAGGGCAAATACGCCATGATGGAAGACGTGGAATACGACAAGTTCAAGGGCTGCGTGGAGGCCTCCCTGGCCCTGCAGGTCATGGCCCGCAGCAACGACATCGACGTCATGGTCTACAACGATATCGACCAGGCCACTTTCCGGACGGCGGGCTGCCGGGCCGGGTTCTACCATCCCTGGTTCAATGAAAACTGCTCTGTCCTGGTGCCGGAAGCCGATATCGGCGCCGGCCTGGTCACCTATATGCTGAAGCTCCTGACCGGCAAACATGTCAATTTCCTGGAGCCCTTCCATATCGAAGATGCCTACGGAACCTTTGCCGGCGGCCATGCCGGTCCCAACGACCACAACGACCCGGCCTGGCAGCAGAATGTCATCATCGCGCGGGATGTCCGTTTCGCCAAGACTTCCTGGAAGTATGCCGGCGCACCCTTCGCCTGGTACCGGATTTCCCCGGGCTTGAAGACCATGGCCCAGCTGGTGGAATGTGACGGCCGCTACAAACTGGTCTGCAGCCTGATTGAGTCCCTGCCCGGCAAGCATCTGCTGGCAACCTATACGCATAGTATTTTCCGCCCGCAAGTTCCTGTCAAACAGTTGTTTGAAGAGATCTTGAAGATTGGCACCACCCAGCATTTCGCCATTGTGGACGGCGACTGGACCGCACAACTGGCCGACCTGGCTGAAATCATGCATTTTGAATTCCATCACATCCAATAGTATCTGCCCATGAGTTTCATGTACAACCCCTTCCCGTATGACGACCCGCGTCCGGTGAACCGGCCGGTCCTCCGGGCGTCTACCGTTGCATCCCTGGTCAAAGGAGGCACCGTCAAAACCGCCGCGGCCCTGGCTGCGCGCATCGCCGCCCGCGGGAAAACCGTCATTGCCTTCGACGGCTACACGACGGCCGACTTTTCCGCCATCGTCAACCTCCTGGAACAGCAGCTTCATCTGCGCGGTCTGAAAACGGAGAAACGGGATTTTGCGACCTGCTACAAGTCTGAATCCGAACTGTATGAGCTGATTGACAGCAAATTGACCTGGGACCGCAGCATCGACCCGACCCTGCTTTTCGGCTATATCTGGAAAGGCGGGTACGAAGGAATGTTGGACCCGGAGCGCCTGGCGGCTTTCCGCGCATCCCTCCGGAGCGAGGCCGACGTCGTCATCGTCTACGGTTACGGCTGTCTGATTCCGTCGCTGCGCGCGCATTATGACCTGACGTGCTATCTGGACGTGACGCCCAAGGAAACGATGCTCCGCATCCGGCGCGGCCATTATGTCAACCTGGGCATGGCGGCCCCGCTGACGACCCCGCTCATCATCCGCCGCTGCTACTACTGCGATTTCGAGGTGGCGGTGGGCCTGCGCAAAGAACTGCTGCAGGGCAATGTGTGCGACTATTATTTCGAGTCGGACCACATCGACGATATGAAAATGCTGGACCGGGAGGCCCTGCAGGACGTGTTCTCCGCCCTGTCGAAATATCCCTTCCGCTGCAAGCCTGTGTATCTGGAGGGCGTCTGGGGCGGTTCCTATTTCATGCGGATGCGCAACCTGCCCCGGACCATGCGCAACTGCGCCTGGGTGTTCGACCTGATTCCGATGGAAGTCAGCATCCTGGTGGAGGTAGGGGAGACCGTACTGGAATTCCCCTTCTGCTCCTTCTTCATGAAGGAAGGCGATGCGGTACTGGGCCCGGAAGCCGTCCGGAAATTCGACGGCTATTTCCCGATTCGTTTCAACTGGGACGATTCCTGGCACAGCAGCGGCAACATGTCCATCCAGTGCCATTCGGGTGCGAAGTTCAACCGGGAACGCTACAATGAGTTCGGACGGCAGGACGAGAGTTACTACGTCGTGGCCACCGGCCATGAGGCCAAGACCTTCCTGGGTTTCCGGGACGATGCCGATACGGACGAATTCTTCCGTGCCATCGAGGCGGCCGATACCGAGGGCAAACCGGTTGATTATCTGAAATATATCAGTTATGAGGAGTCCAAACCCGGCCTGCAGGTGATGATTCCGGCCGGTACGGTCCATTCTTCCGGCCGCAACCAGGTGGTGCTGGAAATCGGCTCCCTGACCATCGGTTCCTATACCTACAAGATGTACGATTACCTGCGGCTGGATTTCGACGGAAAACAGCGTCCCATCCATACCCGGCTGGGCAAGGAAAACGTTGTGACTTCGCGGCGCACGTCCTGGGTGCGTGACAACATCGTCCAGGCCCCGCGCCAGGTGCGGGAAGGGGAGTATATCATCGGCGAACACGACCTGCTGTACTTCTCCCTGCGCCGCCTGGAATTCGAGCGGTCTATCGAAGACAATACGGCCGGCCGTTTCCATGTGCTGACCCTGGTGGACGGCGACAAGGTACGGATTCGTTCCAAGGCCCATCCGGACCGCTGCTACGAAGCTTCCTATCTAGATATCGTCGTGGTGCCGGCCGACATGGGCGAATACGTGATTGAGAACCTGGGCGTCGAGCCGATTCGCATCCACAAGACGATGCTCAAGGACGGCTTCGAGCACGACAATCAGTAGGAGGAGAGGTATGCCGCGCCGGCTTTTGCTCGATGTGGGCGGAACGTTCATCAAGGGGGCGGTCGTCGGGACCGCCCCCCATGACAGCATCTTCCTGACCGAATTCCAGGTCCCGTCCTGTTCGGCCGGGACGGCTGCGGAGATTGCGGCGGCGCTGCGGACCGCCTTTGCGCGCGGCGGACGGACGGATGCCCTGGCGGTATCCATTCCGGGGCCGTTCGATTTCGAGCACGGCATTTTCCGGATGGAACACAAGTTCGCTGCCGTAAAGGGATTGTCTTTCCGGGAATTGCTGGGCCTGCCCGCGGATTTCCCGATGGTCTTCATGCACGATGTCAATGCCCAGTTGCAGGGCGAACTGACGGCCGGGGCGGGGCAAGGCTGCCCCAATGTGGCCCTGGTGACCCTGGGTACGGGGCTGGGCTTCTCGGTGGCCGTGGACGGCATCATCCGGAAAGCGCTCTCCGGTTCGCCGGCGGACAGCCTCTGGAACCTGCCCTGCCGGGACGGAATTCTGGAAGATTACGTGTCCTCCCGCGGCATCCGTCGTCTCTATGGCGACGAGCTGCCGGTCCGGGAGATTGCCGACCGGGCGCGGGAGGGTGATAACGCGGCGCAGGAGGCCTTTGCGACGGCCGGAGCGCTGCTCGCGGAAGCGGTGCAGCCGGTGCTCCGTGACTGCCGAGTCGGGCGGCTGCTGATTGGGGGGCAGATTGCCCGTTCCTTCGACTTGCTGGGACCGTCCCTGCAGGATTTGCCGGCGGTGGTCACGTCTCTGGAGAAGGTGCTGCCGGTCTCCGATATCGCTCATGCCGCCTTCCGCGGGCTGGCTTCCCTACATCAGCCAGTCTGACAGGTCCTCGCCGCGGGCCATGCCTTCCCGGATGGCCGTGGAAGAAATCGGAACCTGCGGCGCGTCAATCAGGTCGATGCGATAGGCCGGGTCTTCGGCCAGCAGCTCTTTCCGAAGTGCTTGTATATCAAATCCTTCCCGCGGGTAAACCCGTACACCGTATTCGGTCAGGATGCGGGCATAGTCCCGCCAGCGCCGGATGTCCGCCAGGTTGTCTGCGCCGATGATCAGGACGTAGTCGTTTTCCGGTTCCCGCGCCCGCAGGGCGTCCAGTGTCCGGATGGTGTAGTGCGGGGGCTCCATGTCCAGTTCGATGTCGTCCACCCAGACCCGCAGTTCGGGATGACGGCCTACCGCCTTCAGGGCCGCCCGGTACCGTTCCCGGCCCGTGTCGGCGGAAATGCCTTCTTTCAGCGGATTCTTGGGTGATACCACCAGGTAAATCCAGCCCGTTTCCGGGTCGGCCGACAAGGTGCGCAGAATGGCCAGATGGCCGATATGCAGGGGGTTGAAAGACCCTGAGTAGACGGCTATTCGCATGCCGCGTCTTTTTGTAAGAAATTGTCTACCAGCTCTTCCGCTTCCCGGAAGGCGGTCTGCAGGTCATCGTTGACCAGGATGTGGTCGAATTGCGGGGCATAGGTCATTTCTTCCGCGGCCTTGGCGACGCGGCGCTCGATGGCTTCTGCGCTGTCCGTATTCCGAAGGACCAGCCGGCGGCGCAATTCTTCCACGGACGGAGCCTGGATGAAGACGGACAGGGCCTTGCTGCCGAAATATTTTTTCAGGTTGATGCCGCCCTTGACATCCACGTCGAAGACAATCACATGCCCCTGCTCCCAGATGCGCTCCACTTCGCTTTTGAGGGTGCCGTAAAAGGACCCCGGATAGACTTCTTCATATTCTACGAAACCGTCCTCCGCAATCTTTTGCCGGAAGGCTTCCTCTGTCAGGAAATAGTAGTCCACGCCGTCCTGTTCCGTTCCGCGCGGGGCGCGCGAGGCTGCTGAAATGGAGAATTCCATTTACGGGTGCAGGCCGAGGATGTGGTGCACGATGGTGCTTTTGCCGGATCCGGAAGGTGCCGAGAAGATAACGACTTTGTTGCTCATGCCGATAGTAAAACGATATAGGTTGAAATAATTCTTTAGTTTCCGCAAAATTAGTTATTTTTGCGGTGCTTTCCGAAAAAGACTGACATTTTGTCGAAATTTATCGCGTGGCAGGCATCTTGCAGGAAAGTCCGATAGCGAAAGTTATTTAAATAACACATAGAATTAATTATGGTATCTTACAAAGAACTGGGCCTTGTGAACACCCGCGAGATGTTCGCCAAGGCTGTTAAGGGCGGTTACGCTATCCCCGCTTTCAACTTCAACAACATGGAGCAGCTCCAGGCCATCATCCAGGCTGCTGCCGAGACCAAATCTCCTGTTATTCTGCAGATTTCCAAGGGTGCCCGCAAATATGCGAACGCTACGCTGCTTCGCTACATGGCCGAAGGTGCCGTGGCTTATGCCAAGGAACTGGGCTGGGAGCATCCCCAGATCTGCCTGCACCTGGATCATGGTGACAGCTTCGAACTCTGCAGGGACTGCGTGGACATGGGCTTCAGCTCTGTCATGATCGATGCTTCCTCCCTCCCGTACGAGGAGAACATCGCCCTGACCCGCAAGGTGGTCGACTATGCACATCAGTACGATGTGACCGTTGAGGCTGAACTCGGCGTTCTGGCCGGCGTGGAAGATGAGGTTTCCGCTGAAGAATCCCACTATACCCGTCCGGAAGAGGTCATCGACTTCGCTACCCGTACCGGTTGCGACTCCCTGGCCATTTCCATCGGTACCAGCCACGGTGCTTACAAGTTCAAACCCGAGCAGTGCACCCGCGACCCCAAGACCGGTCGTCTGGTTCCCCCGCCGCTGGCATTCGACGTGCTCCACGAGATTGAGAAGAAGCTCCCCGGCTTCCCGATTGTTCTCCACGGTTCTTCTTCCGTGCCCCAGGAATATGTCGACATCATCAACGCGAACGGTGGCAAACTGCCGGATGCCGTCGGTATCCCCGAGGAGCAGCTCCGCGAGGCCTCCAAGAGCGCTGTCTGCAAGATCAACATCGATTCCGACAG
>CADBPR010000055.1 GCA_902796555.1 uncultured Bacteroidia bacterium | reverse complement strand
GTAAACTTATGACATCAGAAAGCCAACGTTACAGGTTGCAGATCAGACAAGAACGGCAACAACCGGCCGGCGAGGAGGGCCTTTGCCCGGAGCCCACCGCAGCCGGCTGTGTTGTAGCCGACGCTCTTTGTGGTCGAGCGGCGGCGGTGCCGCAATAATAATCTCGCGAAAATGTTGTACCTTCGCGATAGCAACGTAAACTTATATCAGGACTAGACAACGCACATTCTTTTCCGGCAACCCATCGCTGCCGGGAGAATCAGATTTCTTCGCGGATGTTGTAGCTGTTGCGCTCGGCGGAAGAGCGGCTGACGAGTTCGCCGACAAAGCCGGCCAGGAAGAACATGGCACCGAGGATGACAGCCACCAGCGACAGGTAGAACAGGGGCTGGTCGGTGACGGCGCGGAAGCGGACGCCCTGCGCCTGGTGCACCAGCTTGGCTACGATAATCCATATCGCCATCACGCCGCCCACCAGGAACATCAGGATACCGCTGTAGCCGAACAGATGCATCGGCTTCTTGCCGAAGGTGCCCAGGAACCACAAGGTCAGCAAATCCAGGAAGCCGTTGATGAAACGCTCCATCCCGAACTTACTCTTGCCGAATTTGCGCTTCTGGTGGTGGACCGGTTTTTCCGTTATCCGGGTAAATCCCGCATTCTTGGCCAGATAGGGGATATAGCGGTGCATTTCCCCATAGACCTCGATGTTCTTGACCACTTCGTTGCGGTAGGCTTTCAGCCCGCAGTTCATATCGTGCAGCCGGATACCGGTGATGCGCCGCGCGGTCGCGTTATACAGCTTGGACGGCAGATTCTTCGTCAGTTTGTTGTCCTGCCGGTGCTGCTTCCACCCCGAAACGATGTCCCAGCCCTCTTCCCGGACCATCCGGTACATCTCGGGAATCTCGTCCGGCGAATCCTGCAGGTCGGCGTCCATCGTGAACACGACCTCACCGAGCGCCTCTTTGAACCCACAGTAGAGCGCGGCCGATTTGCCATAATTCCGGCGGAAAGAAATCCCCCGGAATGCCGGATTCTCCGCAGCCAGGCCGCGGATGACCTGCCAGGATGCGTCGCTGCTCCCGTCGTCGACAAAAATCACTTCATAACGCCAGCCATGCTCCTGCATGACCCGCTGAATCCAGGCCGCCAGCTCCGGCAACGACTCCGCCTCGTTCAGAAGCGGAACGATAATGCTGATATCCAGATTGTTATTGCTCATCTACAGGAGGATTGGAGGACGATGCGAAAGGATTGAAGGGCGGAATGTTGCGCGAAAGAATCACCGACAGGATGGCGCCGTAAGCCCAGCAATACAGGAAGGTCGCGAAAAAGGTGATGACCGGCAGCTTCGGACCAATCTGCTCCAGCGCGGACCGCGTATTGGAATCCAGCTGCTGTCCCATTGCCGCGAGGGCGGTCGTCACCGCGGAATTGAGCTCTTCCGGATCCACCAGCAGGGCGCTGGCCAAGGAATACGCCGCCACAATCAAGGCGGACAGCAGGGCCATCCGGCGGCCCAGGATATGGGTCTCCGCATTTTCCACCCCGTCATAACGCTGAACGAGCCGTTTCATGAAAAAGGCCATCAGCCAGATGCATCCGCCGAACTTCACGGCCCAGACCAGGAATTTGACCACCGAGCCGATTACGGCCACCAGCGCACCGCCGCTGATACGGCCCGCCAGGCCGCTGAGCAGGGTGATGACAATGGTAAACGCCCCCAGGACAAGCCCCCCCAGGGCCGCCTCGTTCCACAGAATCTTGTTATGGATGCTTTCGTTCATGTTTCTTTTTCTTTCGTAGAATACAAAGATATGAATTTTCCCGTAAATACGGAATACGGCGCTGAAAAAAGGCTCCCGCTTATGAAATACGGATAAAAATTGCTATATTTGCAGGTTGTAAAATTGGATATATGATAAACATTACTTTTCCTGACGGCAGCGTACGTCCCTATGAAGCAGGCGTAAGCAGTTATGATATCGCGATGAGCATTTCTCCGAGGCTGGCAGCCGACGTGCTGGCCGCCCGCGTGAACGGACAGGTCGTGGACCTGACCCGCCCCATCGCCGAAGATGCGAAAGTTGAATTGCTGAAATGGGATGACGACGATGCCAAGCATGTGTTCTGGCACTCCTCCTCCCACCTCATGGCGGAAGCCCTCGAGGCCCTGTACCCCGGTGTCAAATTCGGTATCGGTCCCGCAGTGGAAAACGGCTTCTACTATGACGTCGATTTCGCCGGCCAGACCTTCACCGACGCCGACCTGGCCAAGGTGGAAAAGAAAATGCTGGAGCTGGCCCGCGGCAAGGAAGACTTCCGCCGGATTGAAGTGTCCAAGGCCGACGCCATGCAGCACTTCCAGGAAAAAGGCGACCCTTATAAATGCGAGCTGATCAGCGAGTTGGAAGACGGGACCATCACCTATTATACCAACGGACACTTTACCGACCTGTGCCGCGGTCCGCACCTGATGAACACCGATGTCATCAAGGCGGTCAAACTGATGTCCATCGCCGGCGCCTACTGGCGGGGCGACGAGAGGCGTCAGCAGCTCACCCGTATCTACGGCATCACCTTCCCCAAGAAATCGATGCTGGACGAGTACCTGGTTATGCTCGAAGAAGCCAAGAAACGCGACCACCGCAAACTCGGCAAGGAAATGGGCCTGTTCACCTTCTCCGGCCGTGTCGGCATGGGCCTGCCCCTGTGGCTGCCCCGCGGCGCCGTTTTGCGCTATCAGCTGGAATCCTTCCTCCGCGAAAAACTCAAGGAGCAGGGCTATCTCCAGGTCGTGACCCCGCACATCGGCAGCAAGCAGCTCTATGTCACTTCCGGTCACTGGGCCAAATACGGCAAGGACTCCTTCCAGCCGATTCAGACCCCGCAGGAAGGCGAAGAGTACCTGCTCAAGCCGATGAACTGCCCCCACCACTGCGAGATTTACGCCTCCTCGCCGCATTCCTACCGCGAACTGCCCATCCGCCTGGCGGAGTTCGGTACGGTGTACCGCTACGAGCAGAGCGGCGAGCTGCACGGACTTACCCGCGTCCGCAGCTTCACCCAGGACGACGCCCATATGTATGTCCGTCCGGACCAGCTCAAGGACGAATTCAAGAAAGTCATCGACCTGATTCAATACGTATTCAAGGTATTCAAGTTTGACCGCGTCAAAGCACAGATTTCCCTGCGCGACAAGGTTAACCGCGAAAAATACATCGGTTCCGAAGAAAACTGGGAACGCGCCGAGCAGGCCATCATCGAATCCTGCCAGGAGAAGGGGCTTCCCACCGTCGTGGAATATGGCGAAGCCGCCTTCTACGGTCCGAAACTGGACTTCATGGTCAAGGACGCCCTCGGCCGCGAGTGGCAGCTGGGCACCATCCAGGTGGACTACAACCTCCCCGAGCGCTTTGAACTCGAATACACCGATGCGGACGGCAGCAAGAAACGCCCCATCATGATTCACCGCGCTCCCTTCGGTTCGATTGAACGCTTCACCGCCGTTTTGCTCGAGCATACCGCGGGTCACTTCCCGCTCTGGCTGGCTCCGGATCAGGTTAAAGTCCTGCCGGTCAGCGAAAAATATGCAGATTATGCAAAAAAAGTTGGTGATTTGCTGAATTATTCCGAAATTCGCGCTTCCATAGACGACCGTAACGAGACCCTCGGCAAACGGATTCGTGAGATTTCGCTCCTGCGTGTTCCGATTCTCATCATTGTGGGTGAGAAGGAACAAAACGAAGGAACGGTTTCCATCCGCTACTGGGGCGAGGACAAGGGCTCTATGGAGACCGAAGCATTCGTGGCGTGGTTCCGTGACACTGTGAAGGCGGAACTTCACCAGGATGCATAGGCACAATAGTATAAACCATTAATTTACAGGAGGAACGTTTTATCGCAGCGCCTTTTAGACCGAACCGACCCAGCGGGCCCCGCCCCGGAGGTTCCAGGCAAAACAACAGAGCTCAGGGCCCTGAAAAGGGAGAAAATGAGCTGAACATCAATGGGGAGATTCGTTCGCCCCAGGTGCGTTTGGTGGGAGACAACATCGCCAATCCCGGTGTTTATTCGCTCTCCGAAGCCAGAAGGATGGCTGAGGACCTTGAACTTGACCTGGTGGAAATCTCTGCGAAAGCAGATCCCCCTGTATGCAAAATCCTTGACTATCAGAAATATCTGTACCAGCAGAAGAAGAAAGCCAAGGAGATGAAGCAGAACTCGTCGAAGATTGTGATCAAGGAAATCCGTTTCGGCCCCAACACGGACGAGCACGATTTCCAATTCAAGCTCAAGCACGCCCAGGAATTCCTGGAAGAGGGCTCGAAGGTGAAAGCATCCGTCTTCTTCCGCGGTCGCTCCATCATGTTCTCCGACCAGGGCGAAAAGCTCCTGCTGCGCTTCGCCGTGGAACTGGAAGAATTCGGCCGGGCCGAGGCCATGCCGAAACTGGAGGGCAAACGCATGATGATGATGATTGCCCCCGTGAAAAAGAAATAATCCGTGATGGATTGTATATATTATTAACTATTAACAATTTAAAGAGATGGCAAAGCTTAAGACCAACTCCGGTGCCAAAAAGCGCTTTACGCTTACCGGAACGGGCAAAATCAAGAGAAAACACGCTTATCACAGCCACATTCTCACCAAGAAGACCAAGAAGCAGAAAAGGAATCTGGACCACTTCGCAATCCTCGACAAGGTTGATGTGAAACGGGTCAAAGAGCTTCTCGTCCTCTAATTATTTTCATGTTTAACAAGGAAAGCAGTCGAAAAGCACCCGTAGGGGTCACTGCCTCCGAAAAAAAATGTAATTATGCCAAGATCAGTTAATTCCGTAGCCTCCAGGGCTCGCCGCAAAAAGATTCTCAAGAGAACCCGCGGTAATTTCCTTTCCAGGAAGAATGTTTGGACGGTAGCCAAGAACACCTATGAAAAAGGTCTCACCTATGCTTACCGTGACCGTAAAGCCAAAAAGCGCGAATTCCGTGCCCTCTGGATTCAGAGAATCAATGCTGCCGCCCGTCAGTACGGCATGTCCTATTCTCAGTTTATGGGCAAACTCGCCAAGCAGAATGTCGGTCTGAACCGCAAGGTCCTTGCTGACCTCGCCATGAACAATCCGCAGGCTTTCGAGGCCATCATCAACTCTGTAAAGTAGATTGGTGATGAGTTGGAAGGACATACGCGGGAACAAGTGGGTGCGGACCCTTTTCTGGTCCCTGCTCTACATCGCGTGGGTCATCTGGCTCGGAAACTATTGGTGGCTTTTCGGACTGGTCCCGATTTTCGACTACCACATCACCAAAAAGGTCAAGTGGCTGTTCTGGAAAAAGGACTACAAGGAAGGTGAAAAGCGCAACGCCCTGCTGGACTGGGTTGACGCCCTGATTTTCGCAGTGGTTTTCGTGACCTTCATCAATATTTTCTTCTTCCAGGCCTTCAAGATTCCTTCCTCCTCGATGGAAAGCTCGCTGCTTACGGGAGACCATCTTTTCGTCAGCAAGCTGACCTACGGACCCAAGATTCCGCAGACCCCGCTCACGGTGCCGTTTACGCACAACGTGATTTTCGGCAAGGAGTCCTACTCCACCCTGATACAGAACAAGTATCGCAGGCTCAAAGGATTCCGTCACGTGGAAAGGGGCGATTACGTGGTGTTCAATTTTCCCCACGGAGACACTGTCCTCACCAAGGCTCCGGCCGATGACTACTATGCCATCTGCCGCACGGCGGGAAAAGCCTATGCCGTATCGGCCTACGGGCCGCTGAAGGTAAGGCCCGCCGACAAGAAGGACCACTATGTCAAGCGCTGCGTCGCCGTCGCCGGTGATACGCTTGCCATCCGGGACGGACAGGTCTACATCAACGGAGAAGCCCAGACCGTATGGCCGGGTGTACAGAGCACTTACACGGTGCGGACCAACGGGACCGCCATCAATACCAAGACCCTGGAGAAACTGGGGCTCAACCTCTCGGAACTCTGGTACGACAAGAACCTCCCGGGCTATCCGATGATGCCGCTCACCGAAGCGATGGTGGCGCAGGTGCAGGAAAGCCCCAATGTGACAGAGGTGACCCGCAACAATGACGTCTGGCCCCCGGACTATCCGGATTCGTACAGACTGATTTTCCCCTTCGAGGAATCCTTCCGCTGGACCCGCGACAACTTCGGGCCGCTGTGGATTCCGGCCAAGGGAGCGACCATCCCCCTGGACTTGTCCAACCTTCCGCTCTATGAGCGTCTCATCCGGGTCTATGAACAGCACGACCTGAAGGTATCCGACGGACGGATTTACATAGACGGGCAGGAAGCCCGGACCTACACCTTCGGTCAGGACTACTATTTTATGATGGGTGACAACCGGCACAACTCACTGGATTCCCGTTACTGGGGATTCGTTCCGGAAGACCACATTGTCGGAAGACCGGCCATCATCTGGCTCTCCACGGACGCACACAAGCGTTTCCCGGACCGCATCAGGTGGCGCAGATTCTTCAAAATTGTGTAGTTTTCTTGGATTTGTGGAAAGAAAACCCGATATTTGCAGCCCGCATAAAATTTTGTGTTCAGAATAATAATAAAAAAGATAACAATATGGCAAAAGTTTGTCAAATAACAGGCAGAAAGAGAATGATCGGCAACAATGTCGCCCATTCCAAGTTGCGCACCAAGCGCACATTCGGCATCAACCTGAAGACCAAACGTTTCTGGTCTGAGGAAGAGCAGCGTTTCATTACCCTGAAGGTGTCCGCCAAGGGTATGCGTACCATCCGCAAGAATGGTCTCGAGGCCACGGTAAAGGCCGCACAGGAAAAAGGATTTGTTAACCTTGTTTAACTTCAAGAATTATGGCAAAGAAAGCGAAAGGAAACAGGGTGCAGGTCATCCTGGAATGCACCGAGCAGAAGGCTACCGGTGTCCCTGGAATCTCCAGGTATATTACCACCAAGAACAAGAAGAACACCCCGGAGCGTCTGGAGCGTAAGAAATACAACCCCTTCCTCCACAAGGTGACCGTTCATCGTGAGATTAAGTAAAACCGTTGAGATATGGCAAAGAAAGCAGTTGCAACATTCGCCGCTAAATCAGGCTCCAGGAGCATGGTTAAGTGCATCCGCATGGACAAATCTCCCAAAACCGGTGCATACGTCTTCACGGAGATGCTCGTAGATTCCGGTAAAGAGAAGGAGTTCTTCAACAAGAAGTAAATCCCTTCGGAACCATACTTGAAACCGCCTCTTCCCGGGGCGGTTTTGTGTGTGTGTTTCGGCGCAAAATTACGGGCAAATGCGCAAGAATCCCGACCTTTTTTGTTATCTTTGCATGATTATGAGAATCGAACGATATGGGAATTTTCGACAAAGGGGTCAAAAAGACCAATCAGAACTTTTTTCAGCGACTCTCCCGGGCCATCGTGGGCAAATCCCGGGTCGATGAAGACGTGCTGGACGCCATTGAGGAGGCACTCGTCTCTTCCGATATGGGCGTAGACACCACCTTGAAACTCATCGACAACCTCGAAGACCGCGTGGAAAAGGACAAATACATGTCCCTGGACGAACTGGTGGAGCTGCTGCGCGACGAAATCGGCAAACTGCTGAACGTGGACGGGTCGGATGCACCGGTGGAGCCCTTTGATTTCTCGAAAAAGCCCTATGTCGTCCTTGTCGTCGGCGTAAACGGAGTGGGGAAGACCACCACCATCGGCAAACTCGCCGCCAGCCTCAAGGCACAGGGAAAGAAGGTGGTCATCGGTGCCGCCGATACCTTCCGGGCCGCCGCCGTGGACCAACTGGTCATCTGGGCGGAACGGGCCGGCGTCGATATCGTCCGCCAGGAAATGGGTTCCGACCCGGCTTCGGTGGCCTTCGATACGGTCAAATCGGCCGTGGCCAAGGGCGCGGACGTCGTGCTGATTGATACGGCAGGACGTCTCCACAACCGCATCGACCTGATGAACGAACTGACCAAAATCCGCAATGTCATGCGCAAGGTCATTCCGGACGCGCCCCATGACGTGCTGCTGGTGCTGGACTCCACCACGGGCCAGAACGCCTTCCAGCAGGCCAAGGAATTCTCCCGCGCCACCGACGTCACCTCCCTGGCCGTCACCAAACTGGACGGTTCCGCCAAGGGCGGGGTGGTCATCGGCATCGTGGACCAGTTCCACATTCCCATCAAATTCATCGGAATCGGCGAAGGCATCGACGACCTCAAGGTCTTCGACAAACGCGAATTCGTCGCTTCCCTGTTCTCTCGTGAAGATATCAAAAAATCATAGCATGAAACTTTCCTATACCTGGCTTAAAGATTATCTGCAGTGTGACCTGACCCCCGCCGAGGTGGCGGAGGCCATGACCGCCATCGGCATCGAAGTTGACTCCGTTAGCGAGCAGGAAGAAATCCCCGGAGGCCTGGCCGGCGTGGTCGTGGCCCATGTGCTGGAATGCGTACCGCATCCGGATTCGGACCATCTCCATATCACGAAGGTGAACGACGGCTCTCCGGAGCCCGTGCAGGTCGTCTGCGGCGCGCCCAACGTGGCGGCCGGCCAGAAGGTCCTTTTCGCCCGTATCGGCACGGTACTGCCGGGCGATTTCAAAATCAAGAAATCCAAAATCCGCGGCGTGGAGTCCTTCGGCATGATTTGCGCGGAGGATGAACTCGGTATCGGCGCCAGCCACGAGGGCATCATGGTGCTCCCGGACGAGGCCGTTCCCGGCACCCCCGCCAAGGAATACCTGCACCTGAAGACCGAAGCCGTCATCGAATATGAAATCACGGCCAACCGCGTGGACGCGGCCTCCCATATCGGCGTGGCCCGCGACCTGTATGCCTGGCTGAAACTGAACGGCAAGCTCTGCCGCTTCGCCTATCCGGACGTATCCGCTTTTGCGGAAGGCACCGGTGAAGCCATTCCCGTCGACGTGCAGGACCCCACTGCCGCCCCGCGCTACGTCGGCATCACCCTGCGCGGCGTAAAGGTGGGCCCGTCCCCGGAATGGATGCAGAAACGCCTGACAGCCATCGGTGTACGGCCCATCAACAGCGTGGTGGACGTATCCAATTACGTGCTCTTTGAGCTGGGACAGCCCCTGCATACCTTCGACGCAGCCCGCATCAGCGGCGGCAAAGTTATCGTGCGCCGGGCGGCCGAAGGCGAGAAAATCGTCACCCTGGACGAGGTGGAACGCAAGCTGAAGGCCACGGATATCGTGATTGCCAATGCGGACGGCCCCATGTGCATCGCCGGTGTGTTCGGCGGCCTGGATTCCGGCGTGTCAGAAGCGACCACGGATGTCTTTATCGAAGGGGCCTGGTTCGACCCGGGTTCCATCCGCAAGACCTCCAAGACCCATACCCTCCAGACCGACGCCTCCTTCCGTTTCGAACGCGGCTGTGACCCTGCGATGGCCGGTTTTGCCGCCCGCCGGGCCGCCCTGCTGATTCAGGAAATCGCCGGCGGACAGGTCTGCGGCAGCGTGCAGGAGTTCTATCCGCAGCCGATTCCGAAGGCCGAAATCGACCTGGACTACGGCCGCATGCAGCGCCTGATCGGCAAGGAAATCGGGAAGGAGACCATCGAATCCATCCTCGAAGGCCTCGCCTATGAATTCCTGGAAAAACGCCCCGACGGCGCCCGTGTGGCAGCCCCGTCCTACATGGTGGATGTCACCCGCGAGTGCGACGTGGTCGAAGAGGTGCTGCGTATCTATGGCTACAACAACATCGAGCTTCCCGCCGGGATGCGGATGTCGGTTTCCCCGACCCCTTCCCCCGACCCGGAAGCCGTTCGCAACTATATCTCCAACTTCTTGGCAGCCAACGGGTTCAATGAGACGATGAACAATTCGCTCACCCGCAGCGACTACTACAAAGGCCTGGAGACCTTCCCGGAGGAAGCCTGCGTGCGCATCGTCAACCCGCTCAGTTCCGACCTCAATGTGATGCGGCAGACCCTGCTGCTCAGCGGTCTGGAAGTGGTGGCCTACAATGTGAACCGGCAGGTTTCCAGCCTGAAGATTTTCGAGTATGGCTCCGTCTATCGCCGGCTGGCGGAAGGCGACGGGACCACGCTGGCCTCGTATGAGGAGCATCCCTGCTTCTCCCTGCTGATGAGCGGCCCGGCCGAAAAGACCTGGCGGAGCGAAGCCCGCAAGGGCAGCTACTTCCAGCTGAAGGGCTATCTGGAGCTGCTGTTGCGCCGTTACGGGACCGACCTCTATACCCTGGAGACCCAGCCCGCGCCGGCCGATATCTTCTCGGAAGGTCTGGTGTACCTGCTGCCCGGCAGCCGGAAACAGCTGGCCGTGATGGGTACGGTCCAGCCGGCCCTGGCCCGTCGTTTCGACGTGAAACAGCCGGTCTTCGCCGCGGAAATCAACTGGCCCGCCCTGCTGGACCTCATCCGGCGCGTGAAGGTGAAATTCACCGAACTGCCCAAATTCCCGGGTGTCCGCCGCGACCTGGCCGTCCTCCTGGACGAGAACGTCAGCTATGCCGACCTGCGCCGGAGCGCCTTCCGCGCCGGCAAGAAACTGCTGCGCAGCGTGACGCTCTTCGATGTCTACCGGGGCGACAAGATTCCCGCCGGCAAGAAGCAATACGCCTTCGGATTCTTCTTCCAGGACCCTGAAAAGACGTTGACGGACAATGAGATAGAGGCTGCGATGAACAAGATTCTGCGCACCTTCGAGAACGAATTCGGCGCGACCCTCCGATGAAAATCCGAGCCTGGCATATCGCCGCCGTCGGTGCGCTGCTGCTCGCTGCCTGTGTCGGGCCGCGGGTGATTCCGCATGAGGATATGGCGCGCATCTATGCCGAGATGCTGTTGCTGGACCAGTGGATTAAAAACGACCGCAAGATCAGTCGGGCGGCCGACACCTCCCTGGTCTATGCCCCCATTCTCGACAAGTACGGCTATGATGCCGAGGATTATCGCCGGAGCGTGTCGAAGTATATGCAGGATCCGGAGAAATTCGCCCGTGTGCTGGAACGCACCGAAGAGATTCTGAACGAACACATCGAACTGCTGAACCTGGAGGACAAACTGCAGCGGACCCTGGACAGCCTGCGCCGTGTCAAAAAGGAGCGCTGGTATCCGGAAATCGGCTTCCCGCTGCCCCAGGAGCCGCCTTACCTGAGTGACAGCCTCAGCTATGAGGTGGATACGGCCGGTCTGATTCATATCCGTTTCGCTTCGGCCGACACCCTGTTCCTGGGACCGGCCATGGTCATCCGGGATTCGATTCTGCGGCGCGACTCCATCCGGACCGCCCTGCTGGATTCCCTGCGGGGTGAAAAAGTGGATTCCGTACGGCTGTTCGTCCTGGCCGATTCCCTGCTGGAACTGCGCTACCGCGTCCCGGTGGATTCGGCGGCCCTGGCCCTGGCGGATTCCCTGGCGGTTGCGGCCGATTCGCTCGCCGCGCTGAAGCCGGCGTCCGATTCGACAGCCCCCGCCAAACCGGTCGTTCCGCTGCCCAAGAATATCAAGCGCCGGACGGAAACGCCTGAAAAACAACGTTAGGAATGATAAAAAAATAACTTGGAATAACATGCAACGATATACGGCCGAATATGTCTACCCGCTGGACGGGTCCCAGCCCCTGCGAAACGCATTCGTGGAGGTGGATGCGGACGGAACCGTTCTGCGGACCGGCCTTTGCGGGGCAGGGGAAGCCGTTGCGCCCGGCGCGCTGATTCCGGGCTTTGTCAACGCCCATTGCCACATCGAGTTGTCCAACATGCACGGGCTGCTGTCCAAGGGGACCGGCATGGCCGGATTCATCGACGGCATCAACGCCCTGCGTGACACCAAGACCCGGGCGGAAAAAGAAGCCGACGTCCGCCTGTGGATGGACCGTCTCTGGCAACAGGGCGTGTCTGCGATGGCCGATATCAGCAACAGCGACCTGTCCTTCGCCGCCAAGGCGGCGTCTCCGATGTATACCCGTACCTTCCTGGAAGTGTTCGGTATCGAACCGGAGGACTGCGAACAGGTGATGCAGGAGGTCCGCGCCCTGCAGGAGAAGGCGGTGGCCTGCGGTCTGGATGCCGCACCGACCCCGCATGCCTGCTATACGATGAGCCCGGCCCTGCTGAGTGCCGCATCCGGCGATGCCCTGCAGGCGGGTTACCTGTCCTTCCATAGTGAGGAGAGCCCCCAGGAGGAACAGATGATGCTGGACGGTACCGGGGAACTGGCCGACAACCGCCGGCGTTACGGCATGACCTTGCCGCCCCCGACCGGGACTTCTTCGCTGGACTATTTTATCGAGCGGCTGGCGCAGGTGCGTCCGGCGCCGTATGACGCGCACATCCTGCTGGTCCATGAAGTCTGCATGACCGAGGCGGGTGTCTCGGCGGTGAAGCGGGTCATGCACCATCCTTTCATTGCCCTTTGCCCGCTCTCCAACTTGTATATACACAATCAGTTACCGCCTGTCGGGATGCTGCGCGACTGCGGAATTCCGCTGACGGTGGGGACCGATTCCCTGTCCAGTAACGACGACCTGAATATGGTCGCGGAACTCTTCTGCCTGCAGCAGCATTTCCCGGAGATTCCCCTGGGCGAGATGCTCGGATGGGCCTGCCGGAACGGCGCGCGTTTCCTGGGCAAAGAGGCGGTGCTGGGCAGTCTGGAAGCCGGCAAACGCCCCGGCCTGGTACGTCTTTCCAACTTGTCGGAAGACGGCCGCCTGACCGCTGCAAGTACTTCAACCAGAGTTGTTTAGCCTATGATGCGTGAGGAACTGGTATTCGGTCCGATTCATTCCCGGCGGCTGGGCTCTTCGCTGGGCATCAACCTGTTGCCGGAGCGCGGGAAGTTGTGTAATTTCGATTGCGTCTACTGCGAGTGCGGCTGGAACAAGGATGGTCTCGGCGACCGGCACCTGCCGACGGCGGCGGACCTGGAGGCAGCCCTTTCCGCCAAACTGGCGTCCTGCGCTGCGGAGGGTACGCGCATTGATTCCATCACGTTTTCCGGAGACGGCGAGCCTACGCTGAACCCGGAATTCCCGGCCATCATCGATGTGACGCTGCGCCTGCGGGACCGTTTTTTCCCGGCGGCGAAGGTGTCGGTGCTGTCCAATGCGACCCGTGTGGACCGGGAGGAGATTTTCCAGGCCCTGCGCAGGGTGGACAATCCTATTTTGAAGCTGGATGCCCCGACCGATGCCCTGGCCGCCCGTATCAACCAGCCTGTCGGGCCTTATTCCGTGGCGGCCGTGGTGCAGGCGCTGGCACGTTTTGAGGGTGATTTCGTGCTGCAGACGATGTTCCTGCGCAGCCCGTCGTTCGATTCTTCGGCGCCCGAGGTGCTGCTGCCCTGGATGGATATCGTGCGGCAGTTGCGGCCGCGCGAGGTGATGGTGTATACCCTGGACCGGGAGACCCCGGCGAAGGACTTGACCAAATTCACGGTCGCGGAGATGACGGCCCTGGTCCGACCGCTGTTGGAAGAGGGCTTCAACATACAAATCAAAGGATAATATTCTAAAACATATGGCAGACTTATATGCAAAGTACGGGTACAACCCCGACAAAGAGGCAATCGGCCGCAGCCTGGACATGATTGCCAAGAACCTGGAGAACGTGATATCCCCCGAGATTCTGCGGACCTGTTTCTCCTTGATGGACCTGACGACGCTTCGGACCCAGGATACGGTCGCGTCGGTCAGCACCCTGGTGGACAAGGTGAATGCCTTGAAGGTGGATTACCCGGACTATCCGCTGCCTGCGTCCATTTGCGTCTATCCCAATTTCGCGGCCACCGTCCGTGACCGCCGCTATTATCCCGACGTGCATGTGACCTGTGTGTCCAGCTGTTTCCCCAGCGCCCAGAGTTTCCTGGAGGTGAAGATGCGGGAGTGTGAGCTGGCCGTGGAGAACGGGGCCGACGAGATTGATATCGTGTTGGCTTTGCATGCCTTCCTGGCCGGTGACCTGGCGACGGCAGGCGAGGAAATCCGTTCCATGCGTGCCTGTATCGACAAAGCGGCTGCCCGAGTGGGCCGCAAGGTCATTCTGAAGGTTATCCTGGAGACGGGCCTCCTCGTGACGCCCGAGCTGATTGCCAATGCATCTTTCCTGGCCATGGAGGAGGGCGCCGATTTTATCAAGACGTCGACGGGTAAGGTGGAGGTCAATGCCACGCCGATGGCCGCCTGGGTCATGTGTCAGTGTATCAAGCTGTTCTATGAGAAGACGGGCCGCAAGGTCGGCTTCAAGGCCGCCGGCGGGCTGTCTACGGCCATGGATGCGGTCTGCTATTATTCCATCGTTTCGACGCTCCTGGGGAAGGACTGGCTGAACAAGGACCTATTCCGTTTCGGTGTCAGCCGCCTCGGCAACAGCCTCCTCAGCGCCATCGAAAAGAAGACCGTAACGTATTTTTAGCGTACGGCGGCTGGCCTTCCTCAGATGACAATTTCCAGGGGCGGTTCCGGCGGAAAACGTTCGATGGTCAGGGAAAGGTCCGTGACCGCATAATTGATGTACAGCGTCAGATCGTCCAGGTCTGGCGCTGTCCAGTCATATCCCTCTTGCTCCAGGAGTTCTCCCAGGGCGAAGGACCGGACGATACCGCCGGCCATGACATCCAGCATCAGGCTGGCATCGGACTGACGGGGCAGTACCACCTGGCAGATGCCGCCCGGTACCGATACATCCACGCCGAAGGGACCTTCCAGCGGTGTTCCGTCCCAGGACCAGCCGGCCGTGTTCCCTTCAATCCGGACGGCAGGCAAGTCGGCCAGAGGGCCTTCATTGCCATGTACGTCCAGGGTAAGGAGGCAGTAGACTTTGTGGAGCGCCACCGGGTGCCGGACCGCTTCTCCGCCGGCTGTCAGCCGGGTTGCTTCCAGCCAGAGACGGGGCGCCGGCTCACCGTAAGGAATGACGATGCCTTCCGCGGCAGGGGGCGGCAGTGCCCATCCGTCGGCGGCATAACAACTCAGCAGCAGCGGGCGTCGGGGTACCGGAATCCGGCCGGTCCCCGGTCCGGTCAGGCTGTCGCCGAAGCTGAAGGACAACCCGTCCGTCACCCGGTACAGGACCGTGTCGCGCCCGGCCTGCGCCGGATCCAACAGCAGGATGCACGGGCACAGGTCCCTCTTTTCACGTACGCTGCAGCGGACGAACACGGCGAAGCTCAAGGCTACGTACAGGAAAAGGAGGATTGAGGAGTGCCCGCGCATGATTCTGTCGGTTGCTGCGGCCATCAGAAGATATAGCTGATGGCCACGATGATGTCATTGGGCAGAATAAAGGCTTTGCGGCCTTCTTCCAGCGTCAGTCCGCAGGTGGGGCATTCGTAGCGGGTATAGAAGTCGGCGCCGGCCCATCCGCCCAGTCCGAATTCCAGGTTCAGATGCCGGGCCAGCATATAGGTGTATCCCACCGTCGCGCCCAGCCCGATGCGGTCTCCTTCCTGGGTGAGGGGCGAGGTGATGCCGCCCTGGTTGTATTCCTGGTACTGCAGTTTGCCGGCAATCCACCAGCCGGAGTAGACATGCCAGGGCCAGAAGCGCGCGCCTGCGGCGAAGAGGCGCTGGCGGTTGTTGACTTCGTGGGCATCTTCCCCGGCCGTGAAGCGGAAAGGGTTGTATTTGACGCCGGCCGTAACGGTCCATTGCCGCGCCACGGAAACGGAGGCTTCCGCGTTGAGGGTTCCGTAATTGATATAGCCGACCGCGTTGGTCGAAACGGACAGGTTCTGGGCACCGGCCCGGATGGCCGGCAGCGTCAGCAGCGCCAGCAGCGCCAGAACCGCCGTCAGAATGGATAAATAGCTAGTCTTCATAGCGCGTAAATACTTGATTGATAATGGCGGCCCGTTCGGGATACAGTTCCAGCAACTTGTCCCACAAAGCGGCCTGCGACGTCACTTCTTTCTTGAAGGCCTTGAACAATTCCGCCCGTGAAAAGCCCCGCTCATAGAGGTAGCGCAGAATCTGGGGATGGAACCAATACCCCATACCCGAAGTCGGCATCTCTCCGCCGTACCGGTCGTTCATCAGGCTGTTCTGCATGAAGTAGCCCCAGGTCTCTCCGACCCCGCAGTAACCCGCCCGCTCGCCGCTTCCGATACCGTATCCTGCACCGCCGTCATCCATGAACGACTCCAGGATGTAGAAGATATAATTGTCCCAATACTCCTTTCCCACCTGGGCGTAATGGCTGGCGTGGGCGAGTTCGTGCACGGTTTCGGCATACAGCAGGGCGTAGGAGTTCTTTTCCTTGGCTCCGATGGTGATGTCCGGCAGGAACAGGGAAATCAGCGGGATGTAATCGCCCAGGTAATGGGCCAGCAGGGTCTGGTCCAACAGGGTTCCGTGCCGCAGCATCGGCGTACTGCTGGAGAGAATGTTGCGGAAAACCCAGATGCGCAGTCCTTTGGGCGGGGCCGTAATGTTCAGGTCATCCTCGGCGCACCGGCTGATATAGTCATAGGCGGCGTTGCTGATGGCGGCCCTGCGGAACAGGGTGGCGTCGCTCTCGGGGGTGATGCAGGCGTCGATACCCGCGGCGGGACCTTTCCCCAGCGTCGACAGGGAAGCCGGCAGCAATAGCAGGTTGAGGCCAATCGCAAAGCCCTGGCTGTTCTCGAACATCAGACGGTAACGCGGTGAGGATGAGAAACTTTTGGGTATCGTGTAATAGCCGTCCCGGGTGGTGAAGGCGGAGGAAAACTTCACGAATACGTTGCAGACCACCTTCACGCCGGCCAGTCCGAAGGGCTCGCTGCCGTTGAAGTCCGGGTCCACGATGGTGATGCGTCCCGAGGGCTGTTCCGCCGCCTTGGTCACAGGCTGCAGCAGGTCCTCGTTCCCCGTCAGGCGGAAGGCTTCCCGTTCCACCGCGGCCCAGTCGACATCGGCGGCTTTCGTGGCAGCGTTCTCGGGGATAAAACAGTCATCCAGAATTTCATAGGTAATGCCGACAGGCAGTTCGAAATCGTGGGGGAGAACCGCATACTGCCAGGTAATGGCATGTTCGTCCACTTTCGGGTCGTGCCACCAGTCACCTTCCTTGAGAATCTGGTAGTCCAGCGGGTGGTCCAGCAGGTCCATGCCCATTCCCAGCAGGGTCTCGAATTCATCCTCGTTCTTGGGCAGGAAGCGGACATACATATCGGTGGGTTCCACCGGCGTGATGGCGGCCTTGGTCGGGTAGAGGCTGGCGAGGGCCTTGCTCATGTTGCGGACGGAATACGGGTCTTCCAGCTGCCGGCCGAGTTCCATCTTCCCGTGCGGCAGCGCTGTGCCTGTGCGTTCGTCTTCCCCTTCCGGCGAAAAGCCGGAATCTTTGCTGCAGCCCGCAGGCAGCACAAGCAACAGCGTCAGGAGGAGTCTCCAAAATGTCTTCATATGGCATACATTTTTATGTTGCCGCAAAAGTACGCAGCGCGGAACCGTGTAAGAAATTTTACACGGAAATTTTTCAAATCGCCGTTTCTTGCATTTCTGAGGCCGTTTTTTTACCTTTGTTTTTTGAAAATGTCCGTTCAATATGAGAATTTTTGCAAAAACCGCCCTTTCTGCCATCCTTTTTGGCCTCGTTTCCGGCCTGATAACCCAGGCTTCTGCGCAGACCGCCGTTTCGGAGAATGTCCCGTCTTCGGTGCAGACCGCCGTTTCGGAGAATGAACCGTCTTCGGTGCAGACCGCCGTTTCAGAGAATGAACCGTCATCGGTGCAGCCGACCGGACTGGCTGCCGTCATTGAGAAAAACCCGTCTCTTGCCAGTACCGTGTATCAGCCGTACAGCCCGCGGGAAGGCTCCCTGACACCGGCCCCGCGCGGCTTCAAGCCTTTCTATATTTCCCATTACGGGCGGCATGGAAGCCGGTATTATACCTCCGACAGTTATTTCTCCGAGGGTGCCGAGGCGCTGGAGAAGCTTTCCGCTGCCGGTGCCCTGAGCGCGGAAGGGGAGGCGCTCTATGCGGAATTCCGTACCCTGGAGCAGGCGCATGAGAAGATGTACGGGGAACTCACGCCGCGCGGTGCCCGGGAGCATCAGGGAATATCCCGGCGGATGTACGAACGCTTCGGCCGGGTCTTCCGCAATCGGAAACGCCCTGAAGTTCACGTGGTTTCCAGTACGATTCCGCGTTGTATCATGAGCATGGCGAACTTTACGACCACGCTTAAAGGACAAGCCCCGAAACTGTCCTTTACCTATGTCACGGGGCAGAAGTATTTTGAATTGCTGGCCCATGGTTTCGGTGCGCCGGGCCTGTTTGAGGATGCCGCCCGGATTGAAGACAGTCTGGGACGGTCGACCGGCCGTTATGAGAAATTGTTCCGCCGTATTCTGAAGGACCCGGAACAGGTTTCGACCGTGCTGGCGGACCCGTACCGGCTGGCGCATGGCATCTATATCGCCGGCTGTATCGACGGTTGCATGGACTTCCTGGGTACCCATTTGTTCGCATATTTCGAGCCGGATGAACTGGCCACGTTCGTGGTCCCGCTGAACGACCGTATTTACGGGGATTTCGGCAATTCGCTGCGTTGGGGGCAATATGTCCGGGAGGCGGCCAAGGGACTGGCGAAGGATTTCGTGGAGAAGGCGGATGCGGCCCTGGCGGCGGATTCTCCGGTGGCGGCGGACCTTCGTTTCGGACATGACAGCGGCATCATGCCGCTGCTGGCGTTGCTGGAAATCGGTGGGAACGGCGCTGCATATCCGACCGCGCAGGCGCATGAGCATTGGTTTGCGCATGAACAGATTCCGATGGGGACGAACCTCCAGCTGGTCTTCTACCGCAACGGCCGGGGCGAGGTTCTGGTGAAGGTGTTGTACAACGAGGCGGAGACCACGGTGGGGACGCTGGTGCCCCGGTCCGGTCCCTACTACCGCTGGGAGGACCTTCGCGCCTGGATACTCGCCAAAGCTGAGTAGTTATTCTGGCGGCTTCGCGCCGCGCCCAGGTGCTTCATGGTCCCGGCGGCTTCGCGCTGCAGCTGATTTTTTCGGCGGCTCCGCGCTTCGGCCGGGATGTTTCAGTGGAGTTGGCAGATTCGCGAAGTTGCCGTGTTTTGCCGTGTCTGGCGGCTCCGCGCTTCGGCCGGGGCGGAACGGCCTCCTGAGAGGAGGGATACGTCGGCCTTGTCCGCCCGGCTCTCCGCTGCTCCGCCGCCTGTCCACTGTTCTTCCGCCCGGCCCTGCGCGGCATCGCCGCCGCTCACTCACTTCTTGGGTTCCGCTATACTGCCGGCCAGTTCCCCCGGCTCGCCGCTCAAGGCCACCCTGCGAACCCCGCAGACTTCTCTCAAAGGTCTGAGCGGTAAACCATTGATATTCAGTACTATCCTAATTTTCCCCTGGTACATCTGTACCAGGGGAAAATGCATAAATTATTGATTTACAGACTGTTGCGGCTCAGAGATTTTCCCCGTCCTAAAAAAAAGTTTACCCAAAAAGAGTAAACTTATGACATCAGAAAGCCAACGTTACAGGTTGCAGATCAGACAAGAACGGCAACAACCGGCCGGCGAGGAGGGCCTTTGCC
>CADBPR010000054.1 GCA_902796555.1 uncultured Bacteroidia bacterium | reverse complement strand
CGCCGTCATCGGCAAGGGCGGAGAGACCATCCAGGGCCTCCAGAAAGAGACCGGCACCACCATCACGATTGACGAGGTGGACAACGGCCAGGGTGGCACCAAGGGTGTCGTAGACATCTTCGGTACCGACAAGGCTTCCATGGATGCCGCACTCGAGCGCATCAACCAGATTTGCGCCGTTCCCGAAGTCGGACAGGTATACCACGGCAAAGTGGTTTCCATCCTGGAATTCGGTGCCTTCATCGAGATTCTCCCCGGCAAGGAAGGCCTCCTGCATGTGTCCGAGATTGCCTGGAACAAGACGGAGAACGTTGAAGATGTCCTGAAGGTCGGTGACGAGGTGGATGTGAAACTCCTCGAAATCGACGCCAAGACCGGCAAGATGCGCCTGTCCATGCGCGCCCTCCAGGAGAAACCGGAAGGCTGGGTCGAGCCCGAACGCAGACCGCGCGGCGGAAACCGTGAGGGCCGCCGGGGTGGCGAAGAGCGCCGGGGCGGAGACCGTCCGCGCCGCAGCGACGACCGCCATGGCAACGACCGTCCGCGCCGCAACGAAGGCCGGGGTGAGCGCCGCGACTTCCGCAAGCCCAAGAGCGAGCAGCCCGAAAGCGAAACCCCCAACGAGCCTGAAATCTTCTAAATAACACACGCGAAAACGGTGTCCGGGAGCAAACCGGGCGCCGTTTTCGCTTATAACCCGGATAGAACGACCGCCTTATGATGCAGGTTTATTGCAAAAACACCCAAACGTACAAGAAGTTTCCGGAAGGTACCACCCTGGAACAGATGGTCTCCGAATTCGAATTTGAAAAGCCCTGGCCCATCGTCTCGGCCAAGGTGAACAATGTCTCTCAGGGACTGCGTTTCCGTCTCTATCACAACAAGGACGTCGAATTCCTGGATGTGACCGACCCCAGCGGCATGCGTGTGTACACCCGGTCCTTGTACTTCCTGCTTTACAAAGCGGCCACCGAAGTTTTCCCCGGTTGCGAAGTCTATATGGAACACCCGATTGCCCGCGGTTATTTCTGCCACCTGCACAAGCCCGACAAGAGCGACCTGCTGCCCGAGGACGTAGACAAAGTGGCGGCCCGGATGCGGGAAATCGTGGACCAGAACATCCCCTTCCACCGCTACGAAGTCCACACCGAAAAGGCCATCAAAATCTTCAGCGACAACGGGTATGACGACAAGGTCAAACTACTGAAGACCAGCGATGAAGTCTATACGGATTACTATACGCTGGGCGACACGGTCGACTATTACTACGGCCGGCTCGTCCCCACGGCGGGTTACCTGCAGGTTTGGGGTCTGCAGGCCTTCCACAACGGTCTGCTGCTCCGGGTTCCCAGCCGTGTCCATCCCGACCAGCTGGCTCCTTTCTGCGACCAGCCCAAGACCTTCGAGATGTTCAACGAGAGCCTGAAATGGAACATCATCCAGCGGCTGAGCAATGTCGGCGATGTCAACGAAGCCATCCTCAACGGCCATGCCAGCGAGCTGATTCAGGTAGCCGAGGCCCTGCAAGAAAAGAAAATCGTGCAGATTGCCGAAGAAATCGACCGCCGCTCCCGTCTGGAAGACCCGCTGCGCATCGTCCTCATTACCGGACCGAGCAGCAGCGGCAAGACCACGTTCTGCAAGCGGCTCAGCATCCAGCTCAAAGCCTGCGGGCTGCTGCCGATGAGCATGTCCACCGACGACTATTTCGTCAACCGCGTCGATACTCCCAAGCTGCCGGACGGCAGCTACGATTTCGACAATTTCGACACCGTGGACCATGCCAAAATGCAGGCTGACATTCTGGCAATGCTCGCCGGAGAAGACGTGCAAGTTCCTGAATTCAACTTTGTTACGGGACTTCGCGAATACAACGGCAAGCACATCCGGCTGGTGCCCGGCAGCGTACTGCTGATTGAAGGCATCCATGCCTTGAACCCGGGACTGACCGACCGCATTGCCGATGCAAGCAAATACAAGATTTTCATCAATACCCTGACCAGCACGTCCCTGGACAACCACAACTGCATCCCCACCAGCGACAACCGGCTGCTGCGCCGCATCGTCCGCGACTACAACAAGGGCGCTTTCAGTGCCCGCGCGTCCATCCGCCAGTGGCCCAACGTCCGCAAATCCGAGCATGACTGGATTTATCCGTATCAGGAAATGGCCGACGTGATGTTCAATTCCGCCTACCTGATAGAATTTGCCGTTCTGCGCAACCATGCCGAACCGATTCTGGCCAGCGTGCCGAAAAATTGCCCGGAATATGGCGAGGCGCACCGGCTTTTGAAGTTCATCCACTACTTCACTCCGGTGCCCGATCAGGAGATTCCTCCGACCTCTCTGCTGCGCGAATTCCTCGGCGGTTCTTCCTTCAAATATTAGGAACGATTTTTGCAGTAACTGCCTGAATAAAAGGAGATAACAATGATTAGGCGCAACGCTGCAAAAATTAACTACGCCCTGCTGCCCAGCACCTCCTCAGCCCTGCTGATGGAGGATTTATTGGTACTGGATGATAACTTTAACCTGGAACCCTGCCAACGGCTCGAAGGCAAAGGGTCGAAGCTGGTCGACATCGGCCCCGCATCTCCCATCCGACAGAAGTTTTTCTTGATGCTATTCTGCAAGTCGGGGCGGGTACAACTCAAAATTAATCTGCAGGATTATGAACTGAAGGGGAATGACGTCCTGCTCTGTTACCCCGGCATCATCGTGGACAGCATCGCCATCAGCGGCGATGCGAAAGTCGGGCTGATTGCCTTTGCCAACGACAAATTCTTTTCCAACGCGGATGCCGACAGCAGCCTGCAGGTACTTCGCCGCAGCCTGTTGTCACCCAGCTTGTTGCACCTGGACGAAAAGCGTTATTCCATGCTGAATACCGCGTACGGGATGATGCGTTCCTTCGTCAGCAGCGATATGTTCCAGTACAAGAAAGATGGGATACACGGCGCCTTGCTTGTGATTGCCTCCATGCTGGCCCAATGGATTGACCAGCAGAATCCGGAGACGGTTCAGGCGGTAAAAAGCCGGGACGAGACCCTGTTTGTCAACTTCCTCTCGGAAGTGCGCGACAACTGCACCCGTGAGCGGAAAATCAGCTACTATGCCGACAAGTTCTGCATCTCGCCCAAGTATTTCGCCAAACTGATTTTCAATGTCAGCGGCCGCCATGCCAGCGACTGGATCCGGGACTATGTCATCATGGAAGCCAAATCGATGCTCCGGTCCGGCACCTATACGGTACAGCAGGTCAGCGACGCGATGGGGTTCCCGAATTCATCCTTCTTCGGAAAGTATTTCAAGGGCTCGGTCGGCATGTCACCCCGGAAATACATGATTGAAAATGCTTAAATCACTTAATCCCGATTTTTCGGGATTTTTTTTGTATTTTCGCGTTCGCAAACGATGCCTCTATGAAACAACACCGTCTCATCAGGTTCTGCTGTGTCGCCCTGCTGCTGATTTGCGGGACGGCCCGGGGACAGATTCTGCGCGACCATTGGAGCCATGAGGTAACCTTTGGCGGCGGATACTGTTTGAACGAGCATTTTTCAATCGAGTTTTCCTATTTTTACTTCCCCTGGCGCTACTTGGGCGTGGGAGGTTATGTCGGAATGCACGCATCGGGCCGGGACCGTCAGATTCCGTTCGGACCGGTCTCGTCTACGCCTGACTACAGTTCGTGGATTCTGACTTCGGAGCATGCCAAAGTGACGGGCCTGACGCTGACGCCTTCCCTGCTGCTGACCACACCGGCGGTCCGCGTGAACGCCCTGGCCATCAGCCTGCGGGTGATACCCGGGGTGACGCTGGGCTTGCCGCGGGAGCGTATCGAGGTGGAATACCGCGAGGTCGACGCCGACAAACTGGTGGAATACTCGAACTATAAATACGAACGATACTGGCTGAAGGGCAACCAGTGGCTCTCCTGGAGCGGAAAGGTCGCCCTGAACCTGTCTATCGACGAACTGGGTTTCGGCCTGGGGTACGGCGTAAGCAACTACGACATCTGGAATACGCGGCGCAGCGGCAACATCGAAGGAACTTCTTTCCAGTCCTTCTACCCTACCCCGCAGGCACTCTACCAGTATTTCTTCCTCTACGCCTCCTGGAAGTTCTAACCAACCAGCGCGTCCGCAAGGGCGGTCAGCGCCGGGAGGTCGTGCGACTGAAGGCGGCTGCGCAGGGTTACGACCGGCTCCAGCAGGGTGATATCCTTCATCGCGGCAAGCTGTTCCCGCATGACACGCGCAGCACTGGGCGCCCACGTACCGTTCTCCAGCAGGCCGACGGTACGCTTCTGCCAGGCCTTGTCCTGCAGATGGTGCAGGAACTCGAACATGGGCGGGAACACACCGCCGTCATACGAAGCGGCAGCCAGCACGATTTTACCATAGCGGAAGGCATCCTCGACCGCTTCGGCCATGTCGCAGCGGCACAGGTCCGTCACCACCACTTTCTGTCCCCTGTCTTCCAACAGCTGCGCCAGCCGCTCGGCCGCAGCCGCCGTCCCGCCGTGGATGGAAGCATGGGCGATAAAGACGCCCTCGGACTCCACACCGTAGCTGCTCCAGATCTGATACAGCCGCAGATAGGTCTCCAGGTCCTTGCGAAGCACCGGACCGTGGAGCGGGCAAATCGTCGCCACATCCAGGCCGGCGAGCTTTTTCAGCAGGGTCTGCACGGGCATCCCGTATTTTCCGCAGATATTGAAATAGTACCGACGGCCCTCACAGGCCCAGTCACCGTCTTCCTCTCCAAAGAAACCGCAGGTGCCCAGCGCACCGAATTTACCGAAGGCATCGGCCGAGAACACGGTCCGGGAAGCGGCGTCCCAGGACACCATCACCTCCGGCCAGTGCACCATCGGCGCCATCATAAACCGCAGGCTGTGCGTACCCAGCGACAGTTCATCCCCTTCTTTCACGGCCAGGGTACGGCCCCCGAAGCCCTCGAAGAACTGGCCCAGGAAAGTCAGGGCCTTGGCCGACGCCACCACCTGGATTTCGGGGTAGGTCTCCACCATCCAGCCGATCAGCCCGGCGTGGTCCGGCTCCATGTGGTGTACGACCAGATAGTCCGGCCGGCGGCCGCCCAGGGCCTCCCGCAGGTTCTCCTTCCAAGCCTCCCCCGCACGGGCATCCACCGTATCAAGCACAGCAATCTTCTCATCCTCAATCAGATATGAATTATACGCCATGCCTTCCGGCAACTCATACTGGCTTTCGAACAAATCCAGGTCCAGATCGTCGACGCCGATATACTTCAGTCCGGGTGTAATGTCTCTAACCATTTTGCTGCGCCTCCAGATAAGTTACAACATCCGCTACGGTATCAAACTTCGCCAGGGATTCGTCCGGAATCACGATTCCGTATTCATCTTCAATCCGCATCAGCAACTGCAGAATGTCCAGGGAGTCAGCCCCCAGGTCCTTCTTGATTTTGGAGCTCAATTCAATCCGGTTGGGATCCAGCCTGAGCTGCTTGGCCAAAATGGTTCTTACTTTTTCAAACATACTGTTATTGGTACTTATTCTTCATAATGTTCATACTTTGCCAGCGCCGCCTCAATCCGGCGGTTCAGCCCGCTCGCTTCCATGCGATACGCCTGCTCGATACATTTGGTCACGGCCACCGCCTTGCTGCTGCCATGCCCCTTGACAACGACCTTCGAGGTACCCAGGAGCACGCTGCCGCCGTAATTCTGATAGTTCATAAACCGCTTCTCCTCCTCGAACATCCGCTTCATCAGCAGGGCGCCGACTTTATACAAGGTCCGGGAGAAAATATCCTTCTTCAGCTTTTTGAGCAGTTCGACGGCCGTTCCCTCCACCGATTTGACCAGCACGTTACCGGAAAAACCGTCGCAGACGACCACGTCGTAATCGCCCGTCAGCAATTCACGGCTCTCCATATTGCCGGAAAAATGCACCTCCTCCGTCTCCTGCAGCAGCGAATAGGCCTCCTGCCGGATTGTATCGCCTTTCCCGGGTTCCTTCCCCACATTGAGCAGGGCGGTCCGGGGCGATGCGACGCCACAGACATTCTCCATATACAGGCTGGCCATGACGGCGAACTGACGCAGCATCGCCGACGTCACTTCCACGTTGGCCCCGCTGTCGCAGATGCCGACAATCCCGCCGTTCATGGTCGGAAGCAGGGGGCAGAAAGCCGGCCGGATGACCCCGCGGAGCCGGCCGATCCGCACCAGGGCGCCGGTTACCAGCGCACCGGTCGAGCCGGTACTGACCAGGGCCGCGATATCGTCCCGGTCGCGCAGCAGCATAATGGCCTTCATCATGGAACTGTCCCGTTTGAGGCGAATCACGTCCGTCGGTTTCTCGTCGCAGCCGATGACCTGCGGGGCATGGATGATTTCCACGCGGTCCGTATCATAGGCGCGGCCGGCGAGTTTTTCGCGGAGCACTGCCTCGTCCCCGGTCAGCATCACCGTCAGGTCGGGAAACCGGTTCAAGGCCTCCAGGGCACCGTCTATATTGGCATCGGGGCTGTGGTCGCCGCCGAAACAGTCTATCAGGATTCTCATACAGGTTTCGTATAGGCCCGCCTGCGCCGGACAATTTCCCGGCGGAAGCGTTTCCATTGGTTCTGGATGGCCCAGTTATCTTCCAGGTTGATATTGGTTTCCGCATATTCGATGCCCTCGGAGGAAAGCATCTTGATCAGGGCGGCGGACACCATGACGCTGATGCCCCGGTTCAGGTATTCCGGGTCCACGCCAATCAAGGCGCAGTCAATCACTTTCGGGTGCTTCAGGGCTTTCCACAGACGCAGCAGGGCCCCCGGCGTGATACGGCCGCCCGACTTGGGGAAGACCTCCGCCAGCGAAGGGAAGCAGATGCCGAAACAGACCATCTTTTCCTGTTCGTCCAGGATGACGGCCACGTATTTCATGTCGATGACCAGCTTGAAATTGTCAATCATCATCTGCTTCATGTTCTCGGTGAACGGGACCGTGCCGTAGAGCAGGTCGTAGGATTTGTCTATCAGGACGAACACGTCATCGGCATAGCGTTTCAGGAAATCGCGGGTATTCTTCGCATGGCCGAAATGCAGTTTGTAGCGCCGTGCCACGAAATCGGACATCTGCTGGAGTTCCGCGCAGGTCTCGGCATCCGGCAGGTAGAGATGACTTTCGTTCCAGTCCACTTCCTTGACAAAGCCCAGCCGCTCCATGAACGCGGAATAATACGGATAGTTATACTGCTCTTCGAAGGTGCCGGGGATATCGAAGCCCTCTATCAGCAGGCCCTCCCGTTCCAGGTCGGAAGCGCCCAGCGGGCCGGCCAGGGTGTCCATGCCCCGCTCCTTCGCCCAGGCCGACAAGGCTTCGAACAGCGCCTTGGCCACCTCGAAGTCTTCGATGAAGTCCAGGCGGGTGAAGCGGACCCGCTTGCGGCCGTATTTTTCATTGGCCACCCGCTGGATGATGCCGTTTACGCGGCCGGCCATGCGGCCGTCCTTGTACGCATTGAAACAGACCGTCTCGCAGGTATCGCTGTAGACATTGTTGCGGCTGAAAATCTTCCGCTCGTCCATATAGATGGGCGGGATGTAGTTCGGGCAGTTCCGGTAGAGCCGCAGGGGGAAATCCACGAATTCCTTCTGCTGCCGGCGGGTTTTGACTTCTTCTACGGTAACCATATGATTATCTGTGTTTTGCATGGAAAGAAACGCCCACGGCGTTGGGGCCGCAGTGGCTGCCCGCCGTCGGGTTGACGTCCACATATTCCAGCCGCAGCGAAGGGCCGTACTTCTCCTGCAGGAGGGCACCCACCTGCCGGGCCAGGTCCATGGCGTCGGTCTGGGCGATGACCACGCGGTGGGCCGTAACGTCCTCACCGAGCTCGTCCACATAGCCGACCAGGGCATTGATGGCATTCTGGCGGCCTTTGGCCTTGCCGATGCTCACCATTTTACCCTCGGTGCTCATATAAATCAGGGGGCGGATGCCAATCAGGGAGCCCATCGTGGCGGCGAGTCCGCTGACCCGGCCGCTGCGACGGAAGAATTTCAGGTCGTCCGCGAAGAAATAAATGGCGAATTTATCCACCTCGGTCTTGCCCCATTCCAGCACTTCCTCCGGGGTCTTGCCGGCCAGGAAGAGGTCTCCGACTTCCCGGACGATGTTGTAACTGCCGATGGTGATACCCTTGGTGTCCAGTTCATAGAACTTTCTTTCCGGATACTTCTCCTTCAGCTGGGCTACGGCCCGGTCCATCGAGTCGAAGGTGTTGGTCATCGCCCGGGAGAAATGGACATAGAAAATGTCATTCCCGGCCGCGAATTCCGGCTCGAAATAAGCGATGTAACGCTCCTCTCCCAGGGCGCTGGTCGTCGGCAGCACCCCTTGCCGCAGCATGTCATAGAAAGCATGGCTGTCGAAGGTCTCGAAATCCTCGTAGGGGTAGATGGTTTTGCCGTCATAACTGTACGGCATGCTGATGAGTTTGTAACCGTATTCACGGGCCACTTTCGGGGTGATGTCGGTATCGGTGTCGGTGAAAAGCGTAAGCATAGGCAAGATTAACAAAGAATCATGATATAGTCATAAACAGGTTGGCCGCCGTCGCGGAAAATAAACTCGGTCTTCGGGAAACGGGTCGCCAGCGCGGCTTCCAGGCCGTCCGCCTCTTCGGCCGGCACGTCACCGCCCCGGAATACCAGCACGACATCCCGGTCACCGGCTCCGATGGCCTCGCACAGCTGCAGGGCCGCCCGGGAGCGGTCGGGACTGTCCGTGAGAATCTTTCCGTGGACAAAACCCAGGTAATCCCCTTCTTTGACGCCGCCCTCGGCATCCCGGACAGCCCGGGACACCATGCCGGTCTCCACGCCGGCCATCGTCTCTTCCAGCTGGGCCTGAAGGGCATCCGCATCCTCCTCGTCGGCATCCAGCGAGGCGATGGCAGTGTAGCCCTGCCCGACGGATTTGGAAGGAATGACGCGGACCCGGGCCTTTTGGTACAGCGACGCGGCCTGCCGGGCGGTGAGGAGGATGTTGGCGTTGTTGGGGAAGACGAAAATCGTTCCCGCCGCGACCTGGTCAAATGCCTCCAGGAACGACTGGACGGCGGGGTTCATGGTCTGCCCGCCGGGTATCACCACATCGGCGCCGGCTTCCCGGAAGGTGGCCACCAGGCCGTCTCCGGACGCCACCGTGACGACACCGTAGCGCTTCTTCGGTTTGGAGAAGCCGTCGTGAATCGTCGTCTCATGGTGCTGCAGGGTCATATTTTCGATTTTCAGCGTCAGGAATTCGCCCCATTGCTGACAATGGCTCAGCACGTCGCCGGGCCGGCGGGTATGGACATGGACCTTGACGATGCTCCCGTCTTTGAAACAGACGATGGAGTCCCCGACCGTCTGCAAATAGTCCAGGATGACTTTCTCGTCGAAGGTGTCCGGATTGGTTTTGGCGCGCTGGAGCCGCAGCAGGAACTCGGTGCAGTAGCCGAATTCCAGTGCGCTGTCTTCCGTAAACGCATTCAGGTTCAAGGGTTTCGCTGCCGTACCGGGGGTATCCGACAGGGTAAGGGTTTCGCCGGCGAGGGCCTTCATGATGCCGCGCGCGATGGAGACCAGCCCGGCGCCGCCGCTGTCAATCACCCCGGCCTTTTTCAGCACGTCCAGCAGCTCGGGGGTCCGCTCCAGCGAAGCCTCCATTTCCCGCAAGAAATCCTCCCCGAAGGAGCCGAAGGTACTGTCCGGCGTGAGTCCTTTTCCGGCCGCTTCGACCGCCTCCCGGTACACGGTGAGCATCGTGCCCTCCACCGGGACGGCCACGGCCTTGTAGGCTTCTTCCACCCCGCGGGCCAGGGCCCCTTTCAGGGCAGACGGGTCTGCTTCCCGAACCCCTTTCAGGCCGCGGGAAATCCCGGCGAAAATCCGGCTCAGTATCACCCCGGAATTGCCCCGGGCACCGAGTAGCATCCCCTGCGACAACGCGGCGGCGGCATCCTCCAGGTTGCCTTCCTGCGGCGCGGCCTTGCAGCCGGAATCAATCGTCATGAACATATTGTCGCCAGTATCCCCGTCCGGGATAGGGAAAACGTTCAGGTCGTTGACGGTATTTTTGTCGAGTTGGAGCTGCGCCGCACCCTGTTTGACGAGGAAAACGAAGTCGGCTCCGGTTAAGGTTTTAGTAATCATAGGGTTCAACTAGTAAATCCGGTCCAGCGTGACATTCACGTCCCAACGCATCATGGACGGATCGACAATGGTGGCGTCTACGATGCGGGGGTTCCCGGCCATCACATTCTCGATAAAACGAATCTGTTCGGGCCAGGTGTCGAAGAAATTCCCGGCAATGTCATGGGTATGCCCCGGATAACGATAGAAATTATACACGTAACCGCTGCGGGAGAATACTTTGTCCGCCAGGTAGCTGCTGCCGAACATGCCGTAGCGGCCGAACGCCATCTTGTCATAGGTCACGGCCCCATCGTCCGTACCGTGGAACAGCAGGTGCGGACAAGGGTCCGTCGCATATTTCGGGGTACCGGTATCGGACATCAGCGCCCCGGCGAAGGACATCACGCCCAGGAAACGGAATCCTTCGGGCAGGATGGCGGCCAGCGGGGTGCGGTTGCAAATCGCATATTCGGCCGACAGGCTGATCATCGCCCCCGCGGAACTGCCCGCCAGGATGATTTTGGACATGTCGATGCCCAGTTCGCCCGCATTGTCATTGAGGAAGGAAACGGCGGAGAAGAGGTCTTCCACCCCCATATCGACGGCTCGGACCGTTTTCTTGGCACTGTTGACCAGGTCGAAGAGGCCGAATTTCATCTTTTCACCTTTCAGGCCCAGCCGATAGTCGATGCTAACCACGCGGAAACCATTGTCATTGAGGCGTTTGAACCACGGGAAATAGTAGGGGTCGTTGCGCCGGCCAGAGACGAAACCGCCTCCGAAAATAAACACGACGGTCGCCCGGGCGGAGTCCGGTTCGAACACATCCAGGAACAGATCGGTCGTGTCTCTTTTGGCAAAGAGATAGGTGTTGGGATTGAGGTCCTGCGCGAAGGACGTGACGGCGGCCAGCAGAAGGGCCAGAATCAGGATGGTTTTCTTCATAATAATAGGGTGGGGATTAATAGCCCAGGCGCCGCAGGGTTTCCGCTGCATCCGGCACCGTGGCCGGGGCCTGCGAATTGTCATACAGACGACCGGGATGGAAAGGGTCGGGAATGGCTGCATTGCAGCGCAATCCGTTATCAATCAGGTATTGAAGTGTTAAGTCGGAACGATTGGTAAAGAAGCCGTCGGCGCGGGGCGTCTGGACCTTCATCTGGTCCAGCGAATCGAAGGAATAGGGATGGTTGAGCATGCCGGCCGCATGGACCAGGGCGGACTGCCAGACCGTGTTCAGTTCCTCATAGTTATTCGGCTCGCCGGAGATGGACGGCCCGCTGATCTGGGCCCCGTAGGACATCACCCAGGAGAGGATGGCCCGGAAGCCGGCGCGGGTGGACAGGTCTCCGTCGGGAATTTCGTCCGGACAGGGCGACCACAGCAGGAAGCACATCGGGACGCGCCCGCCGAACACCTGGTAGGCCCGCTGCAACGACACAGGTGAGAAGGTCTGCAGCACTACTTTTCCCGTGGTACGGCCGACATTGACCTTCCCTTCGCGGTAGAAGAGGCTGTCCGCTGCGGGGCGGGTCAGAATGTTCCAACCCTCGGCATCCAGCAGGTCGTAGACGCGCTGCTCCATGTCATCGGGATTTACTTCCGGTTCTTTGAATTCGATATACAGGCCCGGCCGGTGACCGCTGTCCTGCGGGTCGGGGACATAGGCCTGCGAAAAGTCATACTCGGTGATTTCCAGATAGTTGCCCATTTCTCGGGAAAGTTCTTCCAAGGTCTTGCCGGCCAGGCTTTCCTTGCGGCGGAAGGGCAGAATCCGCCGTCCGTCGGCATCGCGGCGCAGCATCTTGCCTTCGGCATAGGCCATCTGGTCCCGGAAAGCGGAGACATACTGGCCCGTGGCATAGCGGCCGTCGGCCGGAGCCGAAGCGAAACGGGCCCGCGCCCGGTCCGGATGTGCCTCGTTGAACCAGCTGCCGGCATCGAGCGTCAGCAGTTCGGCATAGTAATACGATGCGGCATAGTAGGGTTTGAAGGTAGCCGAATCCCGCCGCACCTGCGCCGCCGCATCCGCCGCATCGAAGCCGAGGGATTCGTAGAAGGCCTGCCGGGTGGCCGGGACCCCTTCGCCCAGATGCTCTTCGATATCGGTGGTGCGGGCCAGGTTGTCGTCATGATTGGCCAGAATGACCCCGTCCTTGGTGCATTGCAGGTCGGACTCCAGGTAATCCGCGCCCATTTCGCGTGCCCAGCGCCAGGCGCTTTCCGTCTCTTCCGGCGCCCAATAGGTAGATCCGCGATGGGCCATTACCGCATACAGGGGGACATAGTCCCGCACCCGCTCCATTTCTTCCGACAACTGCGGCAGGGGCTGGACACATCCGGTCAGCAACAGGGCCAAAAAGCCCGGGAGCATTTTCTTCATGGCAAGTTTCCTATTTTTTTTCAAAGATACGCAAAAGAATCCGGATTGCCGGCCTGTTTTCGCTGAAAATGCTTATCTTTGAGATATGAAACATCCGAATCTCATCGCGTTGCTGCTGGTGCTGTTCTGCTGCCTGCCCCTGGAGGCCCAATGGCGCAATCCGGCAGACACGGCCGGCCGGCGCCCCGTCCCCGCGACCGGATTCCGGGCCACGCAGCTCATCGCGCCCGGCGTCCTGATGGGAAGCGGCCTGGGCATCCATTACCTGGCCCATGACAGCTGGGACCTGGCCGTCAAAAACAAAGCGCAGGAAATCAATGCGAAGTATCCCCTTCCGCGGGTGGATGATTTCGTCCAATACGCCCCCCTGGTCATGAACCTGGGGCTGGTTTGGACCGGCGTTCCCAGCCGTTATGACTTCTGGGACATTTTCATCGAAACCGCGCTGGCCCATGCCGTGTGCGGGATTATTTCCGGGCCGTCCAAAGCCCTGTTCCATACTTTGCGGCCCAATGAAGCCAACTACCAGTCCTTCCCTTCCGGCCATTCTTCGTTTGCCTTCACCGGTGCCGAACTGGTGCGGATCAATTACGGCTGGGGCTGGGGCGGCGGAGCCTATGCCGTCGCGACATATGTGGGCATGTCCCGCATCTGGCGCAATTGGCACTGGCTGAGCGACGTCCTGTTCGGTGCCGGCATCGGTATCCTTTCGGCCCAGGCGGGCAGGTGGCTGCTCGAACCGGTCAAATCCCTGCTGGGGCTCCGCGAATTCCGACGCGGCATGGCCGTGGTTCCCTCCTGGGACCCGTACAGCGGGTCGCTGGGTCTTTCCTTTGCCTGTACCTTTTAATTATCACATTATGTTATCTATCAGCGACATCATCAGCGGGCAGGTCAAGTCTGCCACCAACAAAATCAACATCCCCGGCGATGTGAAGAACCAGGTGCTCGGCGGTCTGTCCGACTCCATCCTCGGCAGCCTTACCCAGACCGCCACCCAGGCCGGCGGCATTGATGAGCTCAAGGCGTTGTTCACCGGCAAGGCCGACGCAGCCAAGAGTTCGGTTACCGCCCTGGCTGGCGACCTGTTCAAAGGCAACGTGCTCGACAAACTCAACCTCGGCAGCGCAGGTCCCGCCCTCAGCGCCCTCATCCCGACCATCATGAGCAAGGTCTCCCATCTGATCAAAGACCAGGACGGTGACGGCGACGTAGACCTCAACGACATCCTCCTGACCCTCAAAGGCGGCAGCGGCGGTCTGCTCGGCACCGTAGGCGGCCTGCTGGGCGGCCTCTTCGGCAAGAAATAATTTGCAGTTTTCCAAAACTGTTGTAACTTTGCAGTCCCGCCGCGCTCCGGCGGGACTTTTGGAGGTGTGGCCGAGTGGTCGATGGCGGCAGTCTTGAAAACTGTTGGGCGGCAACGTCCCGGGGGTTCGAATCCCTCCGCCT
>CADBPR010000053.1 GCA_902796555.1 uncultured Bacteroidia bacterium | reverse complement strand
GGTCATACACCCGCTGCGCCGCACCCGCTTCGGCCAGGTCGCAGCAGAAGGACCAGGCTTGAACGCCATAGCCAAGTCGAAGATTCTCAGCTGTTTGCAGCAGTTCCTGCTCCTGGTTGGAGACCAGCAGCACGTCGTACCTGTAGTCGCGGGCGAGCACCGTGGCGTATTGCAGACCGATGCCGCTGCTGGCACCTGTGACCAAAGCTGTCATTTTCTGAGGTTTTGTGCGTTCACCGCTTCGGCCGCATCGATTTCCTTCTGCAGGCGGGCCGGCAGGCAGTGGACACATTCGTGACATTTCATTTCCAGTGTATACATCCGTCCCACGCAATAATTGGACCGCAGACATTCCGAACGGTAGTCCGGCCCCGCTTCTTTCATGTGGTTGACAAACTCCGGGTCACGAATCAGCACATGGGCCATCTGAATCAACTCGAAGCCCGCATCCAGCACCGTTTCGCAGTTGGCCCGGCTCTGGATGCCGCCCACATAAATCAGCGGCAGTTTCAACGCCGCACGGAACCGCTTCGCCGCATCCAGGAAATAGGTCTCGCGGTAGGGTACGGTCGGAATCATCAGGCGCCCGGCCAGGGCCAGGCCCGCTTTCAGCCACCAGAATTTCCAGGGATTCATGTAGTGGGCCAGGGTCTTCAGCGGCATCGCCCCGCCCAGAATCACCATCGGGGCCTTGCTGACAAAGCCGGCCGTCAGCACCAGGGCATGGACGCCGTGCTGCTCGATGGCCTTCGCAACGGTGAGGCAGTCCTCCTCCTCCAGTCCGCCCTTGAACCCGTCGAACAGATTGGTTTTCACCACGACAGCCATGTCGTCTCCCGCATGGCGCATCACCTCGTCCAGCACTTCATGCAGCATCCGCATCCGGTTCTCCAGCGACCCGCCGTATTCGTCCCGGCGGTGGTTGGTGTAGGGCGACAGGAACTGGGAAATCAGGTACCCGTGCCCGGCGTGAATCTCCACGCAGTCGAATCCGCAGTCGCGGCAGAAGTCCACGGCCTCTCCGAAATGGCGGACAATCGTTTGGATTTCCGTTTTCCGCAGGGCCCGCACAAAGGTCGGGGAATAGAGGTTGAACCCGGTGGAAGCGCCCACCGGAATCCGGTTGCCACAGGTATAGAAATGGGTCATGTTGCCGCAGTGGCCCAGCTGGATGCTGGCTTTGGCGCCTTCTGCATGCACAGCCTCCGTGAGCCGTTTGAGGCCTTCCCGCGCCCCTTCATGGATATACAGCTGGCCGTCGAAGGAGACCCCGCTCCGGTCTACGGCGCAGTATGCGACCGTCGTCATCCCGATGCCGCCGCGGGCTACGCTGACATGGTAGTCCTGCAGCATCTGGCTGGGCTTGTTCCCGGGGCACATATTTTCAAACGCGGCGCTGCGGATGGTGCGGTTGCGCAGGGTCACCGGGCCGAGCTGGAAAGGCGTAAATAACTGTGACATAGTTTAATAGATAAAAGGGAATACCCGTTTGAGCCGGGTTTTGTCGAATTCATCGGGGAATTCCTGCTCATATTTCCGGTAAATGGAAGCGGCGCGGGGCACCAGATTCGCGCAGGTGAACCAGAAAAAGATGAATCCGGCCCAGCTCCAGGTCAGCAGCGCCCACCCCATCCATTCGACGATTTCCCCGAAATAATTGGCCGACGTGACATAGTTGTACAACCCGCCGTGGGGCAGGTAATGGCGGGTGTCGCCGGGGGCGCGCAAGTGGCTGATGATGTTGTCGGACTGACGGTTGATAATCATGCCGGCGATAAACAGCACCGTGCCGCCCAGGAACTGCGGGGTCTGCAGCCAGTGGCTGTCGTAATAAAGGGTCTGCGGGGCCAGCCGGAAGAGCCACCAGCCCTGGATGTAGCCGTTGACCAGGTTGAAGGCGAAACTCATGGCCACGATGGCCACAGGCATCCGGGAGCGGCCTTTCAGCCGCAGGGGAAAGACGAAACTGCGGTGGAAATAATGCACTTCGAACAGCAGGAGAAACACCCAGTAGGGCACCGTCCAGGCCACGGGAGAGGTCCACCACAGGGCAAGCATCACGAAAAAGACGGGACATTCCATCAGCATCCAGCCCAGCCGGTTCGGCAAGGTCGGTCCCCATTTTTTCGAAATCATTTTCCCGTATCCGGCATCGACGAAATAGAGGGCGACAAAAACGACCAGCCCCAGTATTCCCATGCCCCACAGTACGATGTTGAAGGTTTCCATGCTTTCCACGTCAAACGGAATCCGGGATGCGCCCCGGCACAATTCCTGTCCGGGCAAAAATACAAAAATATTCCCGTATTACGGGAAATTCCCCGGAAAATCCGTATTTTTGAGTAGAAGAATAGCCGCTTATGACACCTATTGCCGTGATTCTGACGATTTTGGGCTATTTCGCCCTGATATATGGCATCTCCCGCCTGGCCAGCCGGGACAGCTCCAACGCCGCCTTTTTCTCCGGCGGACGGAACCAGCGCTGGTGGGTGGTGGCCATCGCCATGATTGGCTCCTGCATGTCCGGGGTGACCTTTGTTTCCGTGCCCGGCATGGTGGGGGTCAGCGGCTTCGGCTACCTGCAGATGTGCCTGGGCTTCATCGCGGGCTATCTGGTCATTGCCTTTGTGCTCACGCCCCTGTATTTCCGTCTGCGGGTCATCTCCATTTATCAATACCTGGAGCAGCGTTTCGGCATGGCGTCCTACCGGACGGGCGCGTGTTTCTTCTTCATTTCCAAGATGTTAGGCGCCTCGGTCCGGCTCTTTCTGGTGTGCCTGACCCTGCAGCTGCTGGTCTTCGGCCCCCTGGGGCTGCCGTTCTGGCTCAATGCGCTGGTCAATGTCGCCATTGTCCTGGCGTATACCTACCGCGGCGGGGTAAAATCCTTGATTTGGACCGATGTGCTGAAGACGGGCGTCATGATTCTGAGCGTGGTGCTGACGCTGGTGTTCATCGCCCGGGCGCTGCAGATTACCGACCTGTTTTCCGCCATCGTGGACAGCGGCCTCTCCCGGGTGTTCTGGCTGGATGACGTGAACCATCCGCAGTACTTCTGGAAACAGTTTCTCGGGGGGCTGTTCGTGGTGATTGCCACCACCGGCATGGACCAGGACCTGATGCAGCGTACCCTCAGCTGCAAGGATTATCGCGATTCGCAGAAAAACCTGGTAGTCAGCAGTTTGCTGCAGGTTGTCGTGATTGCGCTCTTCCTCTGCCTGGGCGTCTTGCTGCAGCTGTATGCCAACCGTTTCGGCATTGCGGCTTCCGGCGACCGGCTCTTCCCGGCGGTCGCTACGGGCGTTGGCGGCAATGCGGGCGGGCTTCCGCTGGCGGTCGGCATCCTGTTCGTCCTGGGGCTGGTCTCCTGTGCTTATGGCGCCGGCGGCTCTGCGCTGACGGCCCTCACGACCTCTTTTACGGTGGATATCCTGTCGGTCAAAGGGCGCGACGAGCACCAGGTGCGCCGGTTGCGCGGAGGGGTACACATCGCTATGGCTGTGCTGATGGCGGTGACCATCATCGTCTTCGAACGGCTCAACAACACCAGCGCCATCGACGCCGTCTACCGGCTGGCCAGCTATACCTACGGGCCGATTCTGGGCATGTTCGCCTTCGGCATCCTCACCCGCCGGCCGCTGCGTGACCGCTGGGCACCGGTCATCTGTGTCGCCGCCCCGCTGCTGTGCCTGGTGCTCGACCTCAATTCCGCCCGTTGGCTGGGCGGATACCATTTCAGTTACGAACTGCTGCTGCTCAATGCGGCCCTTACCTTCCTGGGGCTGCTGTGCGCGGCAAAGCGCCCCGCTGCCGCAGGAAAAACCGGTGCCGCAGGCGGGAGCGATTAGAACTGCAGCGAGAAGCCGATGCCGTTCGGCTGCAGGCCGAAGGAAGCGTTCAGCTGCTTTTCATTGAACTGGTTCTGAATCCAGTTGAGGCGGCTTGCTCCGATGACATTCAGCGGAATGGCCACGGAAAGTGCCGCGCTGCCGAGACCCAGCAGGATACCACCCGCCATCGTGACGGCTGATCCGGCAATGGCCTGTTGGTCCATATCCTTTTCTGTAATCTGGCCGCCTTTGGCAACTTTCTGACCGGCCTTGGAAGAAAGTATCAGGGCGCTGCCCGCAATCGTTCCGATGAGACCCACCCCGGCGGTCACACCACCGGCGATATAGAGAATCTTGGACGCCTTGAGCTGCCGTGAAGCAGGGGTATAGGTCTGGTCAAATATTTCAGAGCCAACAAGTTGCTCTAACTGCTGGGGCGTCAGTTCCTGACCGTCCAGATAAAAAGTACCCATTTTGTTCTCCAGGGTGGGAAGCGACCGGACTTGGGACAGGGCCGGGATAAGCCCCGCGAGGAGCACGACCAATGTAAGGACAAACTTTTTCATACTCTTTTCTTATTTCTACCATACAAAAACAGGCACTGCCCACCGGTGATGGTGCAATGCAAGTGCCTGTTTTTCAATTATTAACGATACTGGACGAATTCGACATCCTGCTCGGCGCGGGCGGCCAGTTTCTTGGCCTTGCCGGCCTTCTCCAGATACTCGGCCACAGCCTCGGCGTCACCCTGGCGGGCGGCGATGATGGCGCGCAGGTAGTTGGACTTCGGGCACTGGCAGGTCAGGGCTTTGGAAGCAGCCTGCGGGTTGTCCACCAGAATCTGGGCGAGGGCGGCGTTGAATCCGGTCTTGCCATTCAGGGTCTGGGCGGCCTTTTCGTATTCACCGTTGAGGATGTCCACAACCGCCTGGTTCTCGGCGGAAGCCTCGGTACCGGCCTTCTTGAAATACTTGGCAGCCGTGTCGAGGTCTTCGTTACGCAGGGCAATCACGCCCAGGGCGTTGGTCAGCTCGGCATCCTGCTCCTTGACGGAAGCGAAAGCCTTTTCGGCCTCGGCCGTCTTGCCGGCGGCCAGCAGGGCGACACCCAGGTTGAAACGGGCGCGGTCACTGTCGTATTTCTCGGCGGCTTTGCGGTAGAGTTCGGCCTTCTTGGCGGGGGCTTTCACCAGGGAAGCGGCCCGCAGCAGGGCCTCCTCATCCAGGACGTCGGCATTGTCCTCGACCAGTGCCAGCAGCTCCTCGGCGGAATAGTTCTGGTATTCTACGTTGGCGATGAAGCGGGCGCGGCGCAGCTCGGGCAGAACCGTGCTCTTCAGCGAAGTGTAGACCTCGGAGATATTCTTGATTTCGCTTTCGCGGACAGCCGGGTCGCTGTACATGCTGAGTACCCTGAGAATCAGGTCCTTATCTTCGATATTGGATTGGGCGACCAGCTCCTGGAAGCCTTCCCAGTCCTGACCGACGCTCTTGACGGTGGTCTCACCGGTCTCCTTGCCTTTGGTCACCTTGTCGAAGGCCTTGTCAGCGGTCTTGGAACGCTGGTCGGACAGTTTGGCATTGAGGTTTTCGCCGCCGTCCGGAGAGGCATACGCCACCACTTCCGTGCCCACGAGGGTCTTGCGGCTGTTGGCCTTGATTTCATCCAATGCGGCCTGGAAATCCTTGATAGACTGGGAGTTGAGTTCCTTCCCTGCCACGTCGGCAGAGTTGATGCCGTACTTGATCTGGCCTTCGGCGGTCTGGACCAGCACTTCCTGGTAGTTGTCGGCCTTGTAGGGCACGTTGCCCTCGGTCTCCACCAGCATATAGGTCACGTTGCAGCCGTCAGCCACTTTCTTGATGGGCAGGTCCCAGCTCTTCTTGCCGGCGAGGACTTTGCCGCGGAGGACCAGACGGGCCTTTTCCATGCCTTCGACATAGTCGAAATGGATGCGCTCGCGGACGGTCTGTCCCTTGGAAGAAACGGCTTTGTAGTTGTCTTTGACTTTTTCTCCCTGATACATGAAGGGCTTCATCTCGGCCTCGCCGCCTTCATACAGGAGCACAGGGGTGACCTGCAGAATGGCCTGCGGGTGGAAATAGCCGTCTGGATAAGTGACGGAAACGGTTGCATCAATCTGTCCTGCAACGACTTCGAGAACCTCGGGGTCGCAGGTTACTTTGACGTTTTCGGCCATTTCGGCCATCTTGGCTGCAGAAGAGCAACCGACCGCGGCGATACCCATCACCGCAGCTGCTAAAAATCTGGAAATGCTTTTCATATCAGGTTTATGTATATTTCACTTCTACAAAGATAAAAAGAATCTTGCATTTGTCATCAATTCCCCAAAATATATTTCCACCCGCAGCCGCGCAAGGCGGGCGCCCGAAATGAAAAAATGCCCCGGTCCGTACGCTTTGCGGCGGAAATTTGTTAACTTTGCGTTTTGGAGCCCTTTTTATGGAATGATAAAAAAATAAGGCATTTATTTTTTTTGAATAACGATAATGTAGCGGCTGACGTATAGAAGCAACAGGATGGATACAACGGAATTACAGCGATTAAAAAATAAGTTCGACATCATCGGGAATGATGCGGCGCTCAACCGGGCGCTGGAGATGGCTGTGGCGGTGGCCCCGACGGACCTGACCGTGCTGGTGACCGGTGAAAGCGGTGTGGGTAAGGAAAATATTCCCAAGATTATCCACCAGAACAGCCTGCGCCGTAACGGGAAATATTTCGCCGTCAACTGCGGCGCCATTCCGGAAGGGACCATCGAATCCGAACTGTTCGGCCACGAGAAAGGCTCCTTCACCGGTGCCATCGAGGCCCGCAAGGGTTATTTCGAAGAGGCCAACGGCGGTACGCTGTTCCTGGACGAAGTGGGCGAACTGCCCCTGCCTTACCAGGCCAAGCTGCTGCGTGTCCTCCAGTCCGGAGAATATACCCGCGTGGGCTCGTCCAAGGTGAGCAAGACCGATGTCCGCGTCGTGGCGGCCACCAATGTGGACCTGCGCTATGCCGTTTCCCAGGGCAAATTCCGCGAAGACCTCTATTACCGGCTGAACGCCATCCAGATCAACATGCCGGCCCTGCGGGAGCGCCGCGACGATATCTATCTGCTGTTCAGGAAGTTCGCGACTGATTTCTCGGAAAAATACGGGATGCGCAAAATCAGTCTGACCCACGACGGTATCGAACTGCTGCGCAACTACCGCTGGCCGGGCAATATCCGTCAGTTGAAGAATATCGCGGAGACGGTTGAAGCCCTTGAATCCGAGAAACTTACCGCTTCGTCGGAGCGCTTTGAGGTGAATGCCGCCACCCTCTCGCAATACCTGCCCAAAGACGACCCCAACAACCTGCCGGTCCGTTTCAAGGACCCGTCGTCGACCCTGTCGGAGGATGACCGCCAGGAGATATTCAAGGCGATTTACAGCCTCAGCGCCAAGGTCAGCGAACTGGAAAAAATGGTCAAGTCCGGCGGCAGGCAGCCCGCCCTGCCCGACAGTATCGAGCCGACGGCCCCGCATTATGTGACCCGTCCGGAACCGTCTTGGGAAGATGTTGATATCCAGGAAGATACCGAACCAGAAGAGCAGCACCGTGAGCCCGAATCCTCCCTGTCCATCCGCGGGGCGAACGAAGACCTGATCCGCCGGGCGCTGGAAAAGCACCGCGGCAACCGCAAGAAGGCCGCCGAGGAGTTGGGTATTTCCGAACGGACCCTGTACCGCAAGCTGCCGCCCGAATACAAAAACGTCAAGAGCAATGAATAGGCTTTTCCGCATGGCCGCACTGTTGGCCGCCCTGTTGTCCCTGGGAGCCTGCAATATCATAAGATATTCGTTCTCAGGTACTTCCATTGACCCTTCCGTCAAGACGATTACGATTAATTACTTCGAATATACCGCCCTTCGCGTGAATCCGAGCCTGTCCAACGACCTCACCGAGGCACTGCAGGACAAGTTCCGCAAGATGACGCGGCTGGAGCAGGTGGACGTGGACGGCGACCTGGAGATTACCGGTACGGTGGCGGGATATGACGTGAAGGCGACCGCTGTGACGGCCAACGAAGTCGCGGCCCAGAACCGCCTGACCGTGACGGTCAAGATTGCCTATCAGAACCGCAAATTCCCCGAAGAAGACTTCGAGAAGTCTTTCTCGGCCTATGCGGACTACGATTCCACCCAGTCGCTCGATGCGGTGGAAGGTACACTGTGTGAGGAGATTATCGAGAAGCTGTGCGAGGATATCCTGAATGCGACAGTAGCCAATTGGTAAGCCTATGGCAGACTATATCAACCTCAAAAAACTCAATCCGGCCGAGCTGGCGGGCGTCGTGAACCTCTACCCTTGGTACGGGGCGGCGCGTAAGGAGCTCTGTGTGCGGATGGCCCGCAGCGGCGGCGACCTGTGGGGGACAGCCCAGTTCAGCGATGCGGCGTTCTATATCCCCGCACGCGGCATCATCTCGGATATCCTGCGGAGCGGCAAGCGGGTGGACTGCTCCGACAAAGACGTGCAGGAGCTGCTGCGGTCCTATCTGGACCAGGCGGCCCGCGAAGAAACGACCCGGCGCAATGTCCGGGTGGCCGGCGGCGACTTTTTCACGCAGGCGCAGTACGACGGGGTGCGGGAGGACGGAGACAATGTCTTTTCCCGTTTCGCCCAACAGGCGCGCCAGGACGGTTCCACGGCCGGAGACTTCGACCCTACGGACGAATTCTGCACGGAGACGCTGGCGGAAATCTATGCAGAACAGGGCTATTACGAGCAGGCAAAACGCATTTATTCGAAACTTTCCTTGAATTTTCCGGAAAAAAGTGCTTACTTTGCATCCCTTATTGAAAAATTGACGCAAGAAATATAAAATAAAAGAGTTATATGAACACCATTTTTCTCATTCTGACGATTACAATTGTCATTGCAAGTGTTCTGCTGACCATCGTGGTGCTGCTTCAGAGCGGTAAGGACGGCGGTCTCGCCAGCAACTTCGTGGCTGCCAACCAGACCTTCGGTGTCCGTCAGACCGCAGATGCCCTCGAGAAATTCACCTGGGGCCTCGTGGCTTTCATTTTGGTCGTTTCCATCGTTACTTCCTTCACGCTCGGCAAGGGCCGCGCCACCATGGATGTGACCGAGAAGATTAACCAGAGCGCTACCGAGCAGGTAGAATTCCCGACCGCACCGGCAATGCAGGACGCCCCTGCGACCGAGACGCCTGCCGAATAGTCTGACAGATTGTCAGTCTTTTAGCGTATTGGAATATTATTTGGACAATAGCCGTTTGTTCTTCGGGGCAGACGGCCATTTCCGCTTTTGTCTCCGGAGGATAAAAAGGAGACAAAAACATGAATATGAACAACAACAAACTGGAATTCCTTTCCCGCTTCGCCACCAATCTGAACGATTTGGCTGCAGCCGGAAAGCTGGACCCTGTCATCGGCAGGGATGACGAGATCCGAAGGGTGCTCCAGATATTAAGCCGGAGGACCAAGAACAACCCGATTCTGGTCGGTGAGCCGGGTGTCGGCAAGACCGCCATTTCGGAAGGCATCGCCCAAAAAATCGTGGACGGGCAAGTACCTGAGAATCTGAAGGATAGAAAAATTTATTCTTTGGATATGGGTTCGCTGATTGCCGGCGCCAAATACCAGGGCGAGTTCGAAGAGCGGCTCAAAGGCGTCGTGAAGGAAGTCGTCGACAGCGCCGGTGAAATCATCCTGTTCATCGATGAAATCCATACGCTGGTCGGTGCCGGTAAAACCTCCGGCGCCATGGACGCGTCCAATATCCTGAAACCGGCCCTGGCCCGCGGCGAGCTCCGCACCATCGGCTCCACGACCCTGGACGAATACCAGAAATACTTTGAGACCGACAAGGCGCTGGAACGCCGTTTCCAGATGGTCATGGTGGACGAACCGACGCCGGCCGAGTCGATTTCCATTCTGCGGGGTCTGAAGGAAAAGTACGAGAACCATCACCGCGTACGCATCGAAGACGACGCCTTGATTGCGGCCGTCAACCTTTCGCACCGCTATATTACCAGCCGTTTCCTGCCGGACAAGGCCATCGACCTGGTGGATGAGGCTGCGTCCAAGCTGCGGCTGGAGATGAACTCCGTGCCGGAGCCCATCGACGACCTGAACAGCGCCATC
>CADBPR010000052.1 GCA_902796555.1 uncultured Bacteroidia bacterium | reverse complement strand
GTTTCCTGCGCCGGCAACCACGACAACAGCATCTACAACCGCTGGTGGAGCGAGCAGCATCACGGCATTCTCGAAAAGATTGACAAGGGCGATACCACCTTCGTCTACAGCATCCAAACCAACCAGGAGCTGGCTTCGCGCCTGAAAGGGCATCTGATGCTCTTCACGGGCGATATCGACGACAATGTGAACCCCGCCAACACCTTCCGGGTCGTGGATGCACTGATACGGGCGAACAAACGTTTCGACCTGATGGTGCTCCCCGGGCAGCGTCACGGATTCGGGGACATGAACGAGTATTTCTTCTGGCGGATGGCGGACTACTATTGCCAGTGGCTGATGGGGGCGCCGCCGCGTAAAGAAGTGGATATCAAGGAATTGAATAACGACTGATATGGCGGAGAACGATTGGAAAAAACGCCTCGGGGTGGTCTATTCGACCAACCCGGATTTTCAGTATTCCGCGCCGGCCGAGGAAGAAACCGCCACGCTGTCCCCGGACCGGCAGCGGCTCATCGTGGCGCTGGACCGTCGCAACCGCGGTGGCAAACAGGTCACGCTGGTGCGCGGATTTACCGGTACGGAAGAAGATTTGAAAACCCTGGGCAAGACCCTGAAGGTGAAATGCGGGGTGGGCGGCACCGCCAAGGACGGCGAGATTACGATTCAGGGCGACCTGCGCGACAAGGTGACCGCCCTGCTGCATGAACTGGGGTATACCCGGGCCAAACGGGGGAACTGATATGCTTTGGAGCGCCTCTATCTTGAATGACGTCCTGGTGTCGCTGACGGCCCTGCTGCTGATTCTCTATCTGAACCGGCTGCTGGGCGTTGCACCTTCGTTGCTGGCGGGTTTCCTGCGTTGGAAAGAGCTGGTCAACCTCGAAGACAGCGTCCGCCTGACCCGCGACCGCAACGCCCTGGCGGGCATCGCCGTGCTGGCGCTGTCCCTGCTGATGTCGCGCTACGGTCTGCTGCGCTATGCCTTTATGGACAGCCTGAGCCCCGGTCTGCAGACCCTGGTGGTGCTGGGCGTGCTGCTGGCCTTTCTCCTGCTGCGGGCGATTCTGGTCTATGCGCTGGCCCCCCGCCGGGGCGGCCGGGAAACGTATATGCTGGCGCAGCGGGTCCTGTACGACTTTATCATCCTGGCGGCCATTGTAATGGCCCTGACGGCCGGTCTCCTGTCCGTTTTCGGTGTCAATACCATGTCAGTCAACCGGGTCCTGCTCTACGAAGGCGGTGTTCTTTATGCCCTCTTTCTGATCCGCAGGACGCAAATTCTGCTGAATTCGTGCAATCAATTCACAGCTTTTTTGTACCTTTGCAGCCTTGAATTGATTCCGGCCTCGTTGCTGATCGCCTCAAGCTTTGTCTTCTGACGGTCCGCCGCAGGCCGAAAGAATGAAGTAGCATATGGGTGTAAAAAAGATATTGGTTTCGCAGGCGGCTCCCATGAATATGGCGCCGTATCAGACATTGACCGAGAAATACGGTGCTGAAATCGTATTCCGGCCGTTTTTCCTTATTGAGCCCCTGACTTCCAGGGAATTCCGTTCTCAACGGATCAATATTCTCGACTATACCGCCATCGTGTTTTCGGCCCGTCACACCATTGACGCCTTCTTCCACCTCTGTGAAGAACTCCGTGTCAAGGTGCCCGAGACCATGAAATATTTCTGCACGACGGAGGCGGTGGCCATGTACCTCCAGAAACACATCGTTTTCCGGAAGCGCAAGATTTTCTACGGCACAGGCACGCCCGCGTCCGTGGTGGCGCTGATTGGCCCCAAGCACAAGGGCGAAAAATTCCTGATTACGACGACGGATTCCGGCAACAACGAGGCCATTACCAAGTTGTTCGACGCCGCCAAGCTGTCGTATACCACGGCGGTGTTCGTGAAGCCGGTGTCGCAGGACCTGAAGGACCTGAACCTGAGCGACTTCGAGGCTGCGGTGTTCTACAATCCCGCCGACGTGAAGTCCCTGTACGAGAACTTCCCGGATTTCCAGCCGGGCACGCTGAAGTTCATTACCTACGGCAAGCACATCGTGGAGGCGATGGACGAGGCCGGGCTGCCGGTTGAAATCAAGGCGCCTACCCCGGAAGTCCCTTCCGTGGCCAAGGCCATCGAATGCTATCTGCAGCAGTAATCTGCCCATAAACGTCTTATGGACAATACTTTCCGTAAAAAGGAACGGCTCTGTGGACAGACCGGTATCGCAAGGTTGCTTGCGCAGGGTCGCCACGGCGCGGTTCCCGGGATGAAGTATTGTTATGCCCCCGGCAGCGGGGCGGAGGTCAACCGTATCCTGATTTCCGTGCCCAAGAAACTCTTCCGCCGGGCGGTGAAGCGCAACCTGCTTAAACGCCGCATTCGGGAGGCTTACCGCACCCGCAAGGCCCTGTTGCCGGGCGGCGGTACGGACCTGATGTTCGTCTATGCTACGAAGGAGTTGTTGTCCTATTCCGAAATCTGCGACCGCGTGGAGGAAATTCTCCGGGCGGTGGCCGGCCGTACTGCATCATGAGCCGCTTCCGTGACATCCTCCGCCGGGTGGCGATTTTTCCCTTCGTGCTGCTGATCAAGTTCTACAAGGTCTGCATTTCGCCTTTCAAGCCGCCGACCTGCCGTTTTACGCCGACCTGTTCGGAGTATGCCCTGCAGGCCTTCCGGAAGTGGGGCCCCTTCAAGGGTCTGTACCTCACGGTCCGCCGGCTGCTGCGCTGCCATCCCTGGGGCGGCAGCGGCTACGACCCTGTGCCGTAGAATGGCGGCGCGGGCGCTCAGAATGATGCGGTTATTTCGGTAATTTCCAGAAACTTACGCCATTTCTCTGAGAATCAGTTCACGCTTGAGGGCGGAACCGAGGGCGTATTCGCCGTAGTCGATGCGGGCGTCGACGACATACAGGGCTTTCCAGCTGAACAATCCGTTTTCTTTCTGAATGGCCTGGATGCGCTCCAGCGATTCCTTGGGAATGACCAGGTGGCAGGGGACAATCACCGGCACCGGATTGCAGGCCAGGGCATGGGCGACGGCCCGCACCCCGGGCGCCTTGCCGATTTGCTCGGCAAAGTCGGTATAGCTCAGGAGTTTGACAGGAGCGCCGCCGTGGGTCAAATCAAACAAGGCGTGCCAGACGGACAACTGGAAAGGACTGCCGAACAGACGCAGGTCCTCCCACTGAAGCGAAGCTGAAAGGGAAAAGAGGGCATCCGTGTCCATTTTGCACGTAACGACCTCATCGACAGACGTTTTCGGAAGCTTCACAAGCGCCTCCAGCACCCGGGCCGCACCCCGGTAATCCTTCCCCACGGAAGCCACCTTGCCGTCCACTTTTGTGACAATCCATTGCTGGTCCATGACGGGTAAATGCTAACTTGCTCAAAGTTAGCGATTTTTCATTTAATATGCAAACGGCGCCTATTCCCAATAGGCCACGACGGTGGCACCCGCGTGCACCTTGACCTTGCGGTTCCGGGCTTTTCCGGGCACTTCGTCCGGCGAATAGGTATAGAGCAGCTTCTTCACCTTCAATCCGGTCTCGAATCTGACTTTCCGGCGGTGGCGGGCACTGCTGGAAACGACCGTGATATAGCCCTTCCCGGCCTTCATGACCTGCAGGCTGATGCCGCTGCGGTGGCGTTTGAAACGCAGGGGGAGGTCCTTCAGGACCGGTGCAAGCTCCTTCATCACGAACTTGGAGAAGGCCTTGCGGTGGCCGGTTCGGACGGCCCCGAGCCCAATCATCGACGGGACCCAGGTCACGGTGCCGCGGCCGTACTTGTTGTGAATCAGCGGCAGGGACTCTCCGGAAGCGTCGTTCAGCAGCACGCCTTCCCACAGGTGTACCCACAGTTTGCGGCCGCCGATTTTCACCTTGTGGTCGCCGGGCGTACAGGTGACGTCCTGCAGCCGTCCGCCCAGCACGTCGGCCAGGTCGAAGTCGCCGCCGAAGACGTTGTACATGAACTCGTCGTAATAGAAACTCAGGCCCTCGACAAACAGTTTGCCGCCCTTTTTGACGAAATGCCGGATGAGGGGATAGTAGCGGCGCGGGATGCAGACCTGCCCGGCCAGGATGATGCATTTCCCGGCGTAACTGTCTTTGCTCCAGTCATATTCTGACATTTCGCCCAGCTGCGGCTTGACGCCGTTTTCCAGCAGAATCTCATACATGGCCACGGTCGATTTCATCACGCCGCCCTCCTGCCGGCCTTCGTAGTCGCGGTCGGAAGGGTCGCCGAGCTGGACCTGTTTTTCGGCCCAGAGCGATTCGCGGCAGTACAGCACCGTGACCGGTGACAGGCAGGGCTCCGCCCCGGCGAAAAGGTCTTCGTGTTCGGCCAGGGCCTGGGTCATTTCCGCCACCGCCCGGGCGCGGGGAGAGAGGCCGCCCTGCATGTCGAGCAGGCTCCATTCTCCGGCTTCGCCGCCGACGCTGCGCGGATTCAACGTCCAGAACAGCACGCCTTTCGCGCCGTTCCCCAGGGCCGTCCAGACCCATTTCACCAACTCACCCGGGCTGGGGCAGAAGGGTTTGAAGGCGCTGTAGGTATTGTTGCCGCCCTGGAGTTCGGTCACCCACCAGGGGAGCGGTCCGGCCCCGCTGCGGATGATGTCGCAGTTGGCGGCCATCGCGGCCGTGAAACGCCGCCGGTCGAAGTAGCCGAAATGCCAGGACGGGTGGGCGGAAGCCCCCAGCGAGTCCAGGAACTGCCGCCAGGCGGGGAAGTCGTATTCCGCTACATTCTTGAATATCTGGTGGTTATTGACATGCAGCTCATGGTCGGGGTCCAAGGCGCGGATGCGTTCGGCGATGTGGTAGAGCGTGGCGGTGTTGTACGCCAGCAGGAAGCGTTCCGTGTCGAAAAACACCAGGGCAGGATAGCCTTCCGGCGTTTTGTCGGCATGGGGATGGGCCTGTTTCCAGGATGCGAAACGGGACTGGGTATAGGGCTCTTCCGGCAGGACGCCTTCTACGCCCGGCTCATTGATTAGCACCCAGCCGCGCAGGGCGGGATGGTCCTTGAAATGGCTGACCAACGCCTCGGTAAAGGCGTCAATCCGGGCGGCGTGGGCCTGGTCCACCGGGAACTTGAATCCTCCGATGCCGTTGCCTTCCATGTCCGGAAACACGGTTCCGAACACCTGGACGCCATGGTCCCTGGCCGCGTCGAAGGCCCGGTCGAAAAGGGAGAAATCCCAGCTGCCGTCCGGGGCCTTGCAATAGGCTTCGAACAGACGGATCCGGCACACTTTCATGCCGCATTCCTTCATCGTACGGAACCAACCTGTCACCTGGTCGTCCGTTTGGCCGGGCTCGATAAAGACCTGTGCGCCTATCATCGGCAGGCGGTCGGAACGTTTCTCACTCATGATGTTGCGAAGTTTGTGGTTCAAAGATACGCAAAAGAAAGCAATTCCCCCTCGCCGCGGCGCAAAAAATCGGTGGAATCCCGCCCCGTGTGGTGAAAATCCGGGTGTTTTGTTCTTTCCGTGCTTTTCCGTATATTTGCATTTTATATGTTTAAAGCCTCCGGGCACGGGCCCGCGCTACTGGAATCGTACAACATGGAACAAAAGAAATTCAACCTCTGGAACCGGATTGTGGCGGGCATCGTGCTGCTTATCGCGACCGTTACATACCTGTCCACCATAGAGCCCACCGCCTCTTTCTGGGACTGCGGCGAGTTCATTGCGTCATCCTACAAACTGGAAGTGGGTCACCCGCCGGGAAACCCTGTTTTCCAGCTGATTGCACGCTTTTTCACGATGTTTACGGATGCGGACCATGCTGCAGTGGCCGTCAATGCCATGAGCGGCGTCTGTTCCGCCCTGACCATTTTCTTCCTGTACCTGACCATCGTCTTCTTCGCCAAGCGTCTCATCAAGCCGGGCGAAGACGGCAACTGGACCCCCGGCGGCGCCCTGGCCATCTTCGGCAGCGGTGCGGTCGGCGCCCTGGCCTACTGCTTCTCGGATACCTTCTGGTTCTCCGCCGTGGAGGGCGAGGTCTATGCCATGAGTTCCCTGTTCACCGCCATGGTCTTCTGGGCCATGACCCGCTGGTACGAACAGGCGGACGAGCCCCATTCCAGCCGTTGGATTGTCTTGATTTCCTTCCTGATGGGCCTCTCGATCGGCGTGCACCTGCTGAACCTGCTGGCCATTCCGGCCCTGGTGTTCATGTACTATTACCGCCGCCGCGAAGATGCCCCCTATACCGCCTGGGAATTTGTCAAAATCGGCCTGGTCAGCGTGGTGCTGCTCGGCGCCGTGGTGTTCCTGGTGATTCCGTATGTGCCCAAGATGGCCGCCTATGTGGACCTGTTCTTCGTCAATACGCTGGGACTGCCGGTCAACAGCGGCGCCGCCTTCTTCCTGGTGGCCATGCTGGTGCTCTGCTTCGTGGGCATCATCCTGTTCTACAAGAAAGGCAAGGTCTTCTGGACCACCGCCACGATGTGTCTGACGACCATCCTGGTGGGTTTTTCCCTGTTCAGCATCGTCATCATCCGTTCCAATGTGATGACGCCGACCAACGAGAACCAGCCCGACAACGCCTTCTCCCTGGTGCGCTACCTCTCCCGCGAACAATACGGCAGCACGCCGCTGCTGTACGGCCAGTATTACGGCTCGCCCTATGATGAGCTGATTGTCACGCAGTACTGGACCCTGGTCAACGGGAAATACCGCAAGGTCAACGGCCCCATCGACGCGAAATACTCCGCCCGCGGCAAGATGCTCTTCCCGCGCATGTGGAGCAACCAGGACGACCGTTTCATCAAATTCTACGAGTCCTATTCCAACGGCAAGGGCCAGACCGTGGCCGGCACCCGTTACAAGAAACCCTCCTTCGGGACCAACCTGAAATTCTTCTTCGACTATCAGCTCGGGTGGATGTACTGGCGCTATTTCATGTGGAATTTCGCCGGCCGCCAAAACGATATCCACAGCCCCTCGCCGGGCGAAATCTTCTACGGCAACTGGGAAAGCGGTATCTCCTTCCTGGACGAAATCCGGCTCGGGGACCAGAGCGACGCCCCGACGGTGTTGCGCGAGAACAAGGGCAAGAACCACTATTTCCTCCTACCCCTGCTGCTGGGCCTGATTGGCCTGTTCTTCCAGTTTGACCGCGACAAACGCGGCTGCTGGCTGACGTTCCTGCTCTTCTTCATGACCGGCATCGCCATCGTGGTCTACCTCAACCAGCCGCCCTTCCAGGTGCGCGAACGGGACTACGCCTATGCGGGCTCCTTCTATGCCTTCTCCATCTGGATCGGCTTTGCCGTGGCGGCTATATATGAGGCCCTGGCCCGTCTGCTGAAAGGCAAGGGGACGGTCGCCGCTGCCGCTGTCGTGACCGTGGCCTGCCTGGGCGTTCCGGCCCTCATGGCCGCTGAGAACTGGGACGACCACGACCGCAGCAACCGCCGTACCGCGGTGGAAATGGCCCGGAATTACCTGAATTCCGTCGGGAAGGACGGTATCCTGGTCACCCATGGCGACAACGATACCTTCCCGCTCTGGTATGCCCAGGAAGTGGAAGGTATCCGCCCCGACGTGCGCATCGCCAATACCTCCCTGCTGGGTACCGACTGGTATATCGGCCAGATGAAATATGCCATCAACGAGTCGGCGCCGCTGCCGCTGAACATCAGCCAGGAACAGTACCTGTACGGCACCAATGATTTCGTCCGCATCGTGGACACCCGGGACCAGGTCCTGCCGCTGGCCGACGTCATGCGGATTTTCCGCCATCCGGACGCCAAAATCGTGCTCGAGGACGGCAGCAAGGCGGACTACCTGATGTCCCGCCGCTTCAGCATCCCGGTCAACAAGGAGAACGTCCTCAAATCGGGCATCCTTTCCGCGGAATTCGCCGATGAAATCCCTGACGAGATTGTCTTCACGATATCCAAGGACAAGGACTATCTGACCAAACCGGAGCTGTTCTTCCTGGACCTCCTCTCCAATTATGACTGGTCCCGTCCCATCCACCTGCTCAGCCAGGGCGGCGACATCAATGTGGGCCAGAAGGAATACCTGATGTACGACGGTTTCTCCTCCCACCTGGTGCCCATCAAGAACCGCATCAAGAACAGCGAGCTGGGCCGCGTGGACGTGGACGCCTTCATCCGGAAGATGGACGAGGTCTATACCTGGGACGCCATGAGCCGGACCGACTGGTTCGTGGACTACCAGAACCTGTATACCTTCCTCGGCGTGGTGCCCCAGCGCGAACTCTTCCTCAATGCCGCCACCCTCCTGCTGGAGCGGGGCGACAAGGAGAAAGCCGAAGAGATGCTGGACCGCTGCCAGGTGTGCGTGCCGGAGGCGAACTTCCCGCTGGAATCCATCTGCCTGGGCTTCTACCACAATGACGTCGTGGTCATCGGCATGATTGAAGCCTATTACAAGGCCGGCGCGACCGAAAAAGCCCGCGACCTGGCGGAGCGTTTCTCCATCGGCCTGCTTGAGTCCGTCCATTTCTACATGGAATATTACGAATATGCCCGTCACGACTTCGAACTGTGCTGCAACTGCCTGTACTACCTGGCCGACACGGTGAAGTCCAACGGTGACCAAGAACTGAGCGATAAGTTGATGAAAGCCATCGACGCGATAATGAATCTGTACTCCTATGATTCCGGAAGCGAAAATTGACGAAGCCCTGGCCGCCCTGTTCGGGCAGCTGGAATTTACGGCGCAGCCCGCCGGCCTGTATGACCCCCTGCGCTATATGATTGCCATCGGCGGCAAACGCCTGCGTCCCCGCCTGGCCCTGCTGACCTATTCCCTGTACCAGGATGTGTTCACGGATGCCATCCTCCAGCCGGCCGCCGCGCTGGAAGTGTTCCACAACTACACCCTGATTCATGACGACGTGATGGACCGTTCCGACCTGCGCCGGGGCGTGCCGACCGTGTGGAAAAAATGGGACCTGAATACGGCCATCCTGTCGGGCGACGCCATGTTCGTCGACAGTTTCCGCCGCATGTCCGCCCTGCCGCAGCAGGTGATGCGCGAGGGTCTGGAGATGTTCTGCAATACGGCCGCCCAGGTGATGGAAGGCCAGCAGTATGACATGGAATTCGAGACCCGGGGTGATGTCACGCGGGCCCAGTATATGGAAATGATCGGCCTGAAGACCGGCGTGCTGCTGGCCTGCGCCTCCAAGCTGGGCGCCCTGGTGGGCGGTGCCTCGCAGCACGACTGTGACAGCCTGTACGAGTACGGCTACAACCTCGGCCTGGCGTTCCAGGTGACCGACGACTACCTGGACGAATACGGCGACGAGCAGGTGTTCGGCAAGCCCATCGGCGGCGATATTGTCAACGGCAAGCAGAACTGGCTGGCCGTCCATGCCCGGGAGAAAGCCGACCCGGCGCAGCGGGAAGCGCTCGAGCGCGCCTTCGCCCTGCCCGTGGATACCCCGGAGCAGCGCAAGGCCAAGATTGACGCCGTGATGGCCCTGTATGCCGCCCTGGGCATCGAAGAAGATGCGAAATATGAAATCCTCCGCCTGAATGAAAAGGCCCTGGAATTCGCTTCCGCCGCCTGCTCCGGCATCCGGCTGGAAAGTCTTCGCCGCTTTGCGGAAAAACTGGTCGGCCGTTCCCGGTAAGTCATTTTAAAAAAATTATCTGCATCATTTTTATGAATCTTTTTGTCGCCTTTGCATTTTGTCATCCGTCGTGTAGCCCGCTACACTCCCTCTTCCAAAATCCAAATCCGTCCAAAAATCTTTCATTAACTGAAGCAATTAATTTTTTTATCATTCCTAAAGCTGAAATGACGGCTGTCCAGCTGGTTTGAAAATCGTTTTCGATGCGGCATCAAGAATTGGAAATCATGGCGCCGGCGGGCAATTTCGAATGCCTGCAGGCCGCCATTCAAGGTGGGGCTGATTCCGTTTATTTCGGTATCGGACGCTTGAACATGCGGTCGCGGTCGGCCAACAATTTCGCCCCCGAAGACCTGCCCGAAATCGTCCGGATCTGCCGAGAAGCCGGCGTGCGGACCTACATGACCCTGAATATCATCCTCTACGGTGCGGATATCCCGGCGGCCCATGAAGCCCTGGACGCCGCCCGCGCCGCCGGCGTGGATGCCGTGATTGCGTCCGACATGGCCGTCATCCTGTACTGTCGTCAGATTGGCCTGGAGGTGCATATTTCCACCCAGCTGAGCATCTCCAACTATGAAGCGCTGGCCTTTTACGCCCGCTATGCCGACGTGGTGGTCCTGGCCCGCGAACTGAACCTCGACCAGGTGGCGGACATTCACCGGCAGATTGTCGAAAACGACCTCCGGGGTCCCTCCGGGCAGCTTGTCCGGATTGAAATGTTCGCCCACGGCGCCTTCTGTATGGCCATTTCCGGCAAATGCTACCTCAGCCTGCACACCTACGGGGCATCGGCCAACCGGGGTGCCTGCATGCAGGTCTGCCGCCGGGGTTACGAAGTGACCGACCTGGAAACGGGGACCCAACTGCAGATTGACAACGAATACATCATGTCGCCGAAAGACCTGTGTACCATTGCGTTTATGGACAAGTTCATCGCCGCGGGCGTGAAGGTGTTCAAAATCGAGGGGCGGGCCCGTTCGGCCGAATATGTTAAACGGACGGTCCGTTGCTACCGGGAGGCGGCCGATGCCGTCTGTGACGGGACCTATACCCCTGAGCTGAAAGAACGGCTGACGGAATCCCTGCGGGAAGTGTTCAACCGCGGCTTCTGGGACGGCTATTATCTGGGCGCGAAACTGGGGGAGTGGAGCAGCGTCTACGGCAGCCAGGCCACCCGTCGCAAGGTTTATTGCGGCAAGGTGACCAATTGGTTCGACCGCATCGGCGTGGCGGAAATCGCCGTTGAGGCCCATCCCTTGCACGAGGGGGATACCCTGATGGCCATCGGCCCCACGACCGGGGTGCTGGAGATGCGCATCGACGATATGCGCGTGGAATTTACCCGGGTGCAGGAGGCACCCCAGGGCGTACGCTGTTCCATTGCGCTGCGCCGGGACAATCTCCTGGACCCCGGAAACCTGTCTCCGGACGCGCTCAAACTGCGGCGCGGCGACAAGGTTTTCCTCTGGGAAACGGTCGGGGGTGCCTCCTGAACCGACTCCTTTTTTTTGCTTACGAAATGCCTTCCAGCGCTGCCGGAGGGCATTTCGCTTTATAATTGTTCCGGCGGGTCTGGCGTTTTTGCCGAAATAATCGTATCTTTGACAAATTATACATGCGTATAAACAGAACCACATAACGTTATGAAAAAGACATTGATTGTCATGGCAATGCTGATGTTGGCCGGCTGCGCAGGCCAGCCCTTCAATCCGGATTCCGTCGCCGATGCCACCCCGCAGGAAGTGACCCGCGTCGAACCGCTCTGCTGGTGGGAAGGCATGAAAACCCCGCTGCAACTGATGGTTTATGGCCCCGCCGTTTCTGCGGCCGAGGTGCGTGTCGAAGGGGGCAACGGCCTGCAGGTAAAGGCCGTACACAAGGCGGACAGCCCCAACTATCTCTTCCTGGACATGACCGTTACCCGGGCCGGTCGGTACTGGCTGGTGTTCAAAAACGGGGACAAGGAGTACAAATACCCCTACGAAATAGCGGCCCGTTCCGCCCGGACGAAGGAAAGTTTTACCACCCGGGATATGATTTATCTGGTTTTCCCGGACCGTTTCGCCAACGGCGACCCTTCCAATGACAACGCCGGCGGTACCCTCCAGAAGGTGGACCGCGAAGGCAATCTCGAACGCCACGGCGGTGATATCCAGGGGATTATCGACCATCTGGATTATATCAAGGGCCTCGGTGCCACGGCCATCTGGGCTACGCCGGTCCTGCTGGACGACCAGGATTTCGAGTCCTACCACGGCTATGCCTGCTGCGACTACTACCACGTAGACCCGCGCATGGGCAGCAACGAACTCTACCGGGAATTCGTGGACAAGGCCCACGAGAAGGACCTGAAGGTCATCATGGATATCGTCACGAACCACTGCGGCACTTTCCACTGGTGGATGAAAGACCTGCCCTTTGCCGACTGGGTCCATCAGTTCGATACCTATACCCAGACCAATATCGCCTTCAGCACCAATGTGGACCCCAACGCTTCGAAGTACGACCTGAATGTCCACGAGAGCGGCTGGTTCGTGCCCATGATGCCGGATATGAACCTGGACAATCCCTTCGTGCTCAAGTATTTGGAGCAGTGGGCCATCTGGTGGGTGGAATACGCCGGACTGGACGGTCTGCGGGTGGATACCTTCCCGTACAACGAGAAGGAGCCCATCAGCCGCTGGTGCGAGGCCGTACGGGCCGAATATCCCTGGCTTAATATCGTGGGCGAATGTTGGATTGAATCGCCGGCCCAGCTGGCCTATTGGCAGGGCGGCAACGCCAACAAGGACGGATATGATTCCCACCTGCCGTCCATCATGGACTTCCCGCTGTGTGACGCCATCGTGGCCGCCGTCTGCGAGGCGGGTGACCGGCCGCAGTGGAACCACGGTATGACCCGCGTGTACAATGCCCTGTCGCATGATTTTGTCTATCACGACCTGTCGAACATGATGATTTTCTTCGCCAACCACGACCATTCCCGTATGGGCGACAATTTCGACCATGACCCGGCGAAGATGAAGATAGCGATGACCCTGCTGGCCACCCTCCGCGGCATTCCGCAGTTGTACAACGGTGACGAAATGCTCTTCTCGGCCCGTCCGGGCGAATGGAACGACGGGGCCAAGCGTATCGATTTCCCGGGCGGCTGGCCCGGTGACGAAGTGGACCTGTTCAGCGAAGAAGGACGCAAGGCGGCCGGCAAGACGGCTACGGCCGATTACAGCTGCGCTGCCGACCTGCACGACTATACGGCCCGCCTGTTCAACTGGCGCAAGGAGAAAGCGGTGATTCACAGCGGAAAGACCCTCCATTTCCTGACCCGGGACAACACCTATGCCTACTTCCGTTATAACGAGACGGATGCCGTGTTCGTCTTTGTCAACAATACCCATCAGGCTGTGACCGTGCCGTGGGCGCATTACGCCGAACTGGTGCCGGCAGAAGTCACCGGTACGGATGTCCTCACCGGCGAGCAGGTGACCCTCTCCGCCCGGACCGTCGTCCCGGCCATGACCGCCGCTGTCGTTGAATTTCAAAGAAAGCAATAATCAAGATTATTATGAAAGAAAAGAGTTTACTTAAAAAAAGCTGCCTTTCCTTAACGGTGTTAGCGGTTTTGGCAATGGCTTGTACGCAGGTTGAAGAGTCGCAGCTGTCTGACCAGCAGTCTCTAAAGAGCCCGGACGGCAGTTTGGAACTGACCTTCGGCCTGGCGCCGGACGGTGTGCCGATGTATTCCCTCACCAAGGACGGAAAAACCGTTGTCAGACCCAGCCGGATGGGCTTTGAACTGCGGGGCGAACGCCGCCATGTGGACCAGGACTTCGACAGCAAGACCGGTTGGAAATATGACGCTCCGGTCAGCCTGTACGACCACATGGCCCTGCAGGGCGTATCCTACGCCACCAAGGATGAGACCTGGGACCCGGTATGGGGCGAGGAAGCGCACATTCGAAATAATTATAACGAGCTGACCGTCAACCTGAAACAGCTTGATAACGGTCGCCCGATGAGCATTGTTTTCCGCCTCTTCGACGACGGCCTCGGTTTCCGTTACGCCTTCCCGTCGGACTGGAGTTTCCGGCACTTTACCATCAAGGAAGAGCGCACGGAGTTCGCCATGGCGGGGGACCACCATGCCTTGTGGATTCCGGGCGACTATGACACCCAGGAATATGAATATACCGACAGCCGCCTGACGGAGATTTCTACCTACATCGCCAAGCGCAGCATGTGGAATGCCTCCCAGACCGTGTTCTCCAAAAACGGCGTCCAGACGGCCCTGCAGATGAAGACCGACGACGGGCTCTATATCAATATCCACGAAGCGGCTGTGGTGGACTTCCCGACCGCCAATCTGGAACTGAACCCGGCCACCCTGACCTTCCGGGTGGAACTGACCCCCGACGCCCAGGGCTGGCGGGGTGCCGTCATGACCCCGTTCCAGACGCCCTGGCGGACCGTCATGGTGGTGGACGATGCGCGTAAAATCCTCTCTTCCAGGCTGATTCTGAATCTCAACGAGCCTTGCAAAATCGAAGATACATCCTGGATTCACCCGACCAAATACATGGGTGTCTGGTGGGAAATGATTACCGGCAAGAGCGCCTGGTCCTATACGGACGATTTCCCGACCATCGAGCTGGGCAAGACCGACTACAGTGCCGCCAAGCCGCACGGCCGGCACGGTGCCAACAACGAAAACGTCCGCCGTTACATCGACTTCGCGGCTGAAAACGGTTTCGACGGCCTGCTGATTGAAGGCTGGAACGAAGGCTGGGAAGAGTGGTTCGGCAACCAGAAGGAATATGTCTTCGACTTTGTGACCCCGTATCCGGACTTCGATATCGCCGCCCTCAACCGTTATGCCCACAGCAAGGGCATCCGGCTGATTATGCACCATGAGACCTCTTCTTCCGTCTGGAACTACGACCGTCATCTGGAGGCTGCCTTCGACCTGATGAACGAATACGGCTACGACGCCGTCAAGACCGGTTATGTGGGTGATATCGTCCCCCGCGGCCTGCATCACTACAGCCAGGAGACCATCAACCATTACAACCATGTCATCCGCGAGGCGGCCCGTCACCATATCATGGTGAATGCACACGAAGCGGTCCGCCCGACCGGCCTGTGCCGTACCTGGCCCAATATGATTGGCAACGAGTCCGCCATGGGTACCGAGTTCCAGAAGGATATCGAGCCCATCCATGTGACGGTCCTGCCGTTCACCCGCCTGCAGGGCGGCCCGATGGATTATACCCCGGGCATCCTGGAGACCGACCTGAGCATCACGGCGCCGGGCAATACGGCCCACATGTGGTCTACGATTGCCAAGCAGCTGGCGCTGTATGTGACGATGTATTCCCCGCTGCAGATGGCCGCCGACCTGCCTGAGAACTATGCCAAATACAGCGACGCCTTCCAGTTTATCAAGGATGTGGCCGTCGACTGGGAACGCAGCGAATATCTGCTGGCCGAGCCCGGCGACTATATCGTGATTGCCCGTCAGGCCAAGAAGAGCACGCTGAACATCGCTTCCGAGGGGACGGCCCGCCTGCACGATGCACGCAAGGGCTATCAGAACGGCGCCACCCGTTTCTGCGCCGGCGACAAGGATGTCTGGTTCATCGGCGGCGTGACCGACGAGAATGCCCGGGAGCTCAGCTTCTCCCTGGACTTCCTCGCTCCTGGAAAGATCTATGAGGCAACGATTTACGAGGACGCTCCGGATGCCGACTACGAAAGCAATCCGAAGGCCTATGTCATCCGCAAGATGCAGCTCACCGCGGCCGACAGCCTGACGATGAAGCTGGCCCGCAGCGGCGGATTCGCCATTTCCCTCAAGGAAAAGTAGCCAGTGCAACGTTTTCCCGGGAAAATGCATCTTATAGCCGTGTTAAACAAGTTCTATACATGGCTGCTGCTGCCGATAGCCTGCTGGGCCGTCGGCTGCAGCAAGGCTGCGTCCCTGCCCGACGGGTCGGATGCACCCCTGCCGATTGAACTGAATTTCACGCTGTCCGACCCTTCCGGCAACAATTTGCTGGACCCGTCGGTCGAAGGAGCGATTTCCCGGGAAGACATCAGCGTCGTATACAACGTATCTTCCTATTTCCCCGACCAGGAAAAAGACGGCCTGCTGCTGAGCACCATCTATAACCATGAGCAGGTGCCGGTGTCGCTGTCTTTCGGTCAGCTGGACGGCAGCATGACGCTGGAAGGCGCTCCTGTGACCCTGGTAGCCGGCCCCCACACCTTCACGGTGATGGTGACCAACGTCTATCATCCTGGCCGGGACGTGACGGCGGAACGCCATTTCTACTGGCATAACCAGGACTGGTATGGCAAATCGGCCATCCCGCTGGTGATTGGTGAGGAGACGGAAGAGCATCGGGAGAAGCAGCTGATTTGAGAAGCGGTACAGCCATAGTCGTCAAACATTCGGGCAGCCATTACCTGCTGTCCGAATTGCCGTCGTGGCAGCCTTTCCCGGCGGTGCTCAAGGGACGCATCCGCCTCCAGGCCGGCGGCGCCACCAATCCCATCGCCGTCGGCGACCGTGTTGAATATGTCTCCGAACTGCCTGACGGCCAGGAGATTGATATGAAAAATCCGGCATCCGTCGTCCGGGTGCTGGACCGCAAGAATTACCTGATTCGCAAATCCACCAACCTGTCCCGGCAGTCCCATGTGATTGCCGCCAATATCGACCGGGCCTATCTGGTGGTTTCGCTTTATTTTCCGGAAGTGAAGCTGCCTTTCCTGGACCGCTTGCTGGTTACCTGCGAAGTTTATGGCGTGCCCGCCACCGTGGTGCTGAACAAAGTGGACTTGTACCGGGCCGATGCCGGGGAATACCTGTCCTATATCCATGGCATCTATGCGGATGCCGGGTATCCCGTGCTGGAAACCAGCGTGGTGACGGGCGAAGGCATAGACCGGCTGCGGGAAGACTGCCAGGGCAAGGTCTGCCTCTTTTCCGGCGAATCGGGCGTGGGGAAATCCAGCCTGATCCGGGCGGTGGACCCGGCGCTGAACCCCAAGGTCGGGGCGATTTCCACGGCCCATCTCCAGGGACGGCACACGACCTCCCTGTACGAGATGTATCCGCTCACATCCGGCGGCTATATCATTGATACACCGGGGCTTCGCGGATTCGGGCTGGTCGACCTTGAAAAGGACGAAATCGCCAAATATTTCCCGGAAATGCTTCGCGTGGCGGATGACTGCCGCTTCGTTCCCTGTACCCATACCCATGAACCGGGTTGCGCCGTGAAACAAGCGGTGGAAGAAGGCCGCATCAGTCCGGAGCGCTACGCATCCTATCTCGGAATGCTGGAAGAAGACGGAAAATTCCGATGAAACCCATCGACCGGCAGATTCTCCGGCTGGCCCTGCCCAGTATTTTCGCCAATATCACCGTCCCGCTGGTCGGGATGGCGGATATCTCTGTGGCCGGCCATCTGAACGGGGAAACCGCGTCCCTGATCGGGGGCATCACCATCGGGAGCATGCTCTTTGATCTGCTCTACTGGAATTTTGCCTTCCTGCGGGCCGGAACAGGCGGCCTCACCGCCCAGGCCTATGGGCGCGGCGACCTGCGTGCCGCAGCGGAAACCTTTGTCCGGGCCGTCGGCATCGCCCTGCTGTCCGCCCTGGTGCTGATTCTGCTGCAATGGGTCTTCGTCCGCGCCGTTTTCGGGGTGGTGGACTGCTCCGACACGGTCCGCTCACTGGCGGAGCAATACTTTTTTATCCGCATCTGGGCGGCGCCGGCTACCCTCAGCCTGATGGCCTTCAAAGGCTGGTTTATCGGGATGCAGGATACGGTCAGCCCCATGGCGGCCGACCTGCTGGTGAACCTGACCAATATCGGCATGAGCATCCTGCTGGCCTTCCGGACACCCCTGGGCTTTGCAGGCATCGCCTGGGGCACCGTCATCGCCCAATATTTGGGCCTGTTCTTCTGCTGTTTCGTGGTGCTGACCCGGTACCGGCATGTGTTCGGCCGGCTGACCGCCGCGGACGTTAGGGCCGTGTTCCGGGGCGGCGAAACCCGCCGGTTCTTCCGTACGAACGGCGACCTGCTGGTCAGAAGTCTCTGTTTTATCGGTATTTATATCGGATTCACCCTCATCTCTGCGCGCTACGGCGACCCTTTGCTGGCCGCCAGTTCCATCATCATGAAACTGATGCTCTTCTTCTCCTATTTCACCGACGGCTTCGCTTATGCGGGGGAGGCGCTGACCGGGAAATTCATCGGGCGGGAAGACCGGGCCTCGGTGGGGCTGACGGTGCGCCACACCTTTGCCTGGAGCATGGGCATCGGCCTGCTGTTCGTGCTGATGAACGGCGTGGCGGCCGGTCCGCTGTTCCGGCTGATGACGGACGACCCGCAGGTGGCCGGGCTCTGTCACCACTTTATCATCTGGCTGATTCTGATGCCCCTGGTCGGCTGTCCGGCCTTCACCTGGGACGGCATCTATATCGGGGCGACGGCCACCCGTGCCATCCGGAATTCCTCCTTGTGGGCCCTGCTGGCCTTCTTTGCCGTCTGGCTCGGTGCCCGCTGGCTGGGCGGCATTCCGGCCGAGGCCGCCGCAGATGCCTCCTGTATCGCGGCCATCCACTGGCTGATGCTGGCCTATCTGGCCCACCTGGCCGCCCGCGCCCTCTCCCTGGCCCTCACTTACCGCCGCGCCGTCCTGCGGCCGATGTTAAGCTAATTTTCAATTTTTTCTCAATTTTCTACCAAAAGAATAATATTGGCCCCGATAATACTCAAAAATGTGTCAAATAGGCAACATTTTTGTATAAACACAAGGCGCAGTAGATAATTGACAGAAATGAACAAAATTGTATGGATGGGCGCCCTGTTGCTTTGCAGCGTCTGCTTACATGCGCAGACCACGTATAACGGGCAGCCCCTAAGCCTTCAAATGTGCCGGGAGATGGCACTTAGGCAAAGCAAGGACCTGGATCAGGCCAGGATTAAAGAGGAAATGGCCGGCTATGACCGTAATATAGCCATCGCCAATTATTTCCCTAAGATAGGTGCCACCGGAGCGTATCTGTATAACAACCGGGATGTCAAACTCATCAGCGATGAGCAGTCGGCGCGTCTTCGCAACGCGGGTACGACCCTGGACAATGATATTTGGGACGCCATGGGTTCGCGCGTGGACAGGATGGAATCCGGGAGGATAAAGGAAATCGGTCACGCGCTGCTGGACGAATTCAGAAATTCCCCTGACAAAGTGGACATTGCCACGCCCATAAACGCTATCGGTGAAGAAATCGATGCCAGTCTCCACCCCGACCTCCATCACATCTGGGCAGGGGCCGTCACCGTCGAGCAGCCTGTTTTCGTCGGCGGTAAAATCGTGTACAGCAATCAAATGGCGGTCTTGGCGCAGCAATTGGCCCAGTCGCAGTACGACATGAAAGAAGCCGACATTCTTCTTGATGTTGACCAGGCATACTGGCAGATCATTTCCATATCCGAGAAGAAAAAGCTTGCGGAAAGCTATTCCGAACTCCTGACCCGGATGCTGGGGGATGTGGATGCTGCCGTATCGGCAGGCGTATCCACCCAGTCCGATGCGCTCCAGGTAAAGGTAAAGGCCAATGAAGCTGCCATGTTGCTGACAAAAGCCACCCATGGCCTTGCTTTGGCAAAAATGCTCCTCTGCCAGCGAATCGGCCTTCCGCTGGACAGCGAAATCATCCTGGCCGACGAAGGCCGGGACGTGATTTCTGAGCCTGCAGCCCCTGCCCGGAAAAGCCTGGAAGACATTTACGCCACCCGGCCGGAGACCCGCAGCCTGGAACTTGCCTCGCAGATATACGACCGCAAGGCCAAGATTGCCCGTGCCGACATGATGCCCACCGTAGCCCTCATCGGCGCATTTACCCTGACCAATCCCAATACCTTCAATGGTTTCCAGACTACGTGGCAGGGAGGAAATCTCAGCGCCGGTGTCCTGGTGCGCATTCCTATCTTCCACGGTGGCGAGAGCCTTTTCAAATACAAGAAAGCCAAGGCTGAAGCCAAGCTGTACGACGACCAGCTGGGCAATGCCCGCGAAATGATTGAACTTCAGGTGAATCAGCAGCGAAAACTCTTTGACGAAGCCAGACAGAAGGTCGAAATGGCCGCTTCCAACCTTGCCAGCGCTGATGAGAACCTCCGCACGGCAAAAGTTGGCTACGAAGCAGGTGTGATTCCCACGAGCACGGCACTTGCGGCCCATACCGCCTGGCTCAGCGCGCACAGCGAATTCATCGACGCCGGCATTCAGCTGCAAATCTGTGCATCCAGCCTCAGAAAAGCCGAAGGACAATATGATTCAAACAACTGATACAGACTATGAAACCTCAGAAAAACTATAATCTCCTCATCGGCGTCGCCGCCTTGATTGCCATCTTGCTGACCATATCCATCGTCGGATACGTCGTTTCGCGTCCCCAACCCATCGTGATCCAGGGGGAGGCCGAAGCCGCAGAATACCGGATTTCCGGAAAGGTTCCCGGCCGGATTGAAGAGTTCCGTGGTACGGAAGGACAGCAGGTGCGCAAGGGAGACACGCTCGTTATCATCGACTCCCCCGAAATCCGCGCGAAAATCGCCGAAGCGAACGCACTGAAGGCAGCCGCTACCGCCCAGAAGGATAAAGCCATGAACGGTGCCCTGCAAGAGCAGATTACCGGTGCTTATGAACTGTGGCAGAAGGCTCTTGTGGGGCAGGAAGTCATGAGAAAATCATTCGACCGGATCAAAACGCTGCATGACCAAAAGGTTGTGTCAGACCAGAAATATGACGAGGTAGAGGCCCAGTATAAGGCTGCGGTAGCCACAGCCAAAGCTGCCCGCAGCCAATATGCCATGGCCGTAAAAGGCGCAAGGCAGGAAGATAAGGATGCCGCCATCGCGCTGGTAGAGCGCGCAAACGCCGCCGTAGAGCTTGTGAATTCCTACCAAGACGAAATCCGCCTTACCTCCCCG
>CADBPR010000051.1 GCA_902796555.1 uncultured Bacteroidia bacterium | reverse complement strand
TCGGGGTCATACCGGCCAGGTCCTTGATTTTGCGATATAGCTGCATCCGGCTCAGAGAGGCCTCGTCAGCAATCACGTCCACGGACAACGCATCATTCTCCATATTGCGGACAATGATGTCCGTAATGGTGGTCAACAGTTCCTTGTCCTCCTTGCGGACCATGTTCCCGTCCAACTGGCGGACGGCGGACTGGGCGGACTGCCCGTAGTCCAGCAACACCTGCCCGCGCCCGAGCAGGCTGTCAATCATGGCACAGAGATGACGGGGGTGGAACGGCTTGGCCAGATAGGCATCCGCCCCGTTCTCCAGCCCCTCAATCTGGTTCTCCACCGTATTATTCCCGGACAACAGCAGGAACGGAATATGACGCGTCCGCTCCCCTGCCTTCATCCGGCGCAGAAACTCCACGCCGTCCATGCCGGGCATCACGACATCGCTGATGATCAGGGCGGGCTCCCGCCGCTGCACCTGCTCCAGCGCCTCGGCCCCGTCGGAAGCCTCCATAATATTGAAGCGGTCCCGCAGCACGCTGGCGATGAAAGAACGGATGGCACGGTCGTCATCCACCACCAGTACATCTGTCTGCCGTACCGCCGGCGCCTGCTCCACTTCGCCGTATTCCGGAAGACGCTCGTCCGGGGCGGCCGCCGGGATTTCAGTCTGACTCGCATCTGCTTCCCGTGCGGGCAGTTGCAGGCGGAAGGTCGTATACCCCGTGCCGTCGCTGTCGAGAGACATCTGCCCGCCCAGCGTCTCCGCCAGGCTCTTGCACAAGGCCAGTCCGATGCCGTTGCTGGTACGGCCCTTGGACAGGGCCTGCTCGAATTTGTCCAGCACGACGTAGCGGTCGAAAATGCTCGCCTGTTTGTCCGCGGGGATACCGACGCCCGTATTGGTCACTTCCATGACCAGCTGTTCGTCCGCCCGCAGGCGCACCCGGATGGTCTGCCCCTCCGGCGTATACTTGACAGCATTGGAAATCAGGTTGAAAACGATTTTTTCCAGACTGTCTTTATCGGTATTCCACACGATGTGCGAAGGCTGGGCATCCACCTCGAAAAGGATGTGGTTCTGTTGCATCCGTTCCAGGAAATAGTCGGACTCGAAACGGACCAGTTCGGCGACATCCACCGGTTCCATATGGACCGACAGATGGCCGGTCTCCGCCTTGCGGAACAGGATGAGCTGCTGAATCAAGGACTGCATCCGGTCAGAATTGGACGCAATCACGCTGAGGTAGCGGCGCTGCTGCGGCGTCAGCCGGTTGTCGTTGTACAGCTGGGCACAGGGCCCGTAAATCAGGGTCAGCGAGTTGGAAAATTCGTGGGCGATATGAGTAAAGAACTGCAATTTGGCTTCATGCACTTCCTCCATCTTCTGCTGGGCCAGTTCATCTTCCCGGATGCGGGCGCGGGCACGGTCGCTATAGCGTTTCAGCAGATACAGGCCCCACGCAATCAAGGCCAGCACCAGCCCGTAGACCAGGAAGGCCCAGCGGCTTTCGTACCACCGGGGAACAATCCGGATGGGCAGGACATATTCCTCAGGCCCCCAGAAGCCGTCTTCATTGGTGCAGCGGACATGCAGGGTATAATGGCCGGGAGCAAGATTGGAAAAAACAATCGTGTTGGACCGCCCCAGTGCAATCCAGTCCCGGTCCTGGCCGTCCAGACGATAAGCCAGTTCGCAACGGTGCTGATTGATATAATCCAAGGGAACGAAACGGAAACTTACCGAGCCCCGGTCATGACGCAGACGGAGCCGGCCGTCCCGGATATAGTCCTGCAGGACGGTTTCCTGGTTGTTGATTTGGAAGGAGTCCAGTTCCAGCGGCGGGAAATAATCCGAAACAGGGATATCGGCTGCCTGGAAATGGTTGAAACCGGCCAGTCCCCCGAAAAACAACTCTCCGCTGCGGGAACTGCGGTAAAAGGCGCCGTCCGAAAATTCGTTGTCCTGGAGGCCGTCCTCTTTGAACCAGGCGACCAGCGTGCCGTCCGACAGCCGGATGCGGGCCAGACCGTTGTTGGTACTGACCCATATATTGTGTCCGTCATCTTCCAGGATACCGTGTATGGTATTGTTGGGCAGCCCGTTCCGCTCATCGAAATGGCTGGTCTGCCCGTCCTGGCCGAAACGGAACAGGCCCATGCTGGTACCGACCAGCAAAGCCCCGTCCGCTGCTTTCGTCAGACAGGTCACATCGTACGCGGCCTGCACCGAAGTAAAGGTGCCGTTCTCGCGGTGCAGGCACCAAAGGCCGCCGCCGCGGGTCCCGATCCACACCTTCGTTCCGTCGACCAGGACGGAATACACGACATCGCTGCCCAGGCTGCCGGCGCCGTAATGTTCATAGGAGACAAGAACGCCGTCCCGGATGACGAGTTTGTACAGACCGTGGCCGCTGGTTCCGACCCACAGGACGCCGGGGGCTTCGGCACAAATCGCATAGACAGCCGTCAGGTCCACTTCGCCGTGCATCTGCGGGGGAACCGAGAGCCGGTGCAGACCGGGACGGTCTTTGGCTACGTAATGGAGTCCGTTGCCTTCCGTGCCAATCCAGATGGCATCGCCGTCGTCGGCCATGACATAGACCGCGTCACTGAGCAGCCCGTCCCGCCGGGTATAGCGCCGCTGGAGACTGCCGTCGGG
>CADBPR010000050.1 GCA_902796555.1 uncultured Bacteroidia bacterium | reverse complement strand
CTTTGCATCACTAGAACTCGCCGAGCCTCTTAACAATGCTTAAATAGGCGGGTCTTTTTTTATTCTATATGGTACCTTATACCAAATCGGACAAGTCCTGCTGGGTAAGTCCGGCGCTTTCACGGATTCTTTTCAGCGGATTGTTCTGCGGGACGGATGCAACCGTCTGGAATGTATGATTTATCGCGAGAAAACAGTATATTTGCAGGTATGAAAGGGATAGACAAGAAAATCTTTCTGATGGACGGCGGGAGCATCCGCTGGGACGGGCCGGAAGGATTCGGCACCGCGCTGGGCCAGTTGCAGGCCGAACTGCGGGAATGCGGGATTGTTGTCCCGGCCCGGGACCTGGCTCCGGACGACCTGCCGGCGAGCGCCACACCCTGCGACTTTGTCGTTCTGCGCCACGGCCTGTGGCGTTGGGGTTATGTGACCGTGCGGCTGGAAGTATCCGGCGGAAGTTATCTGGTGAGTTTCCAGGCCTCGGTCCGCAATGTTTCCACCCATCTGTTGGAGAGCATCCGAACCCGACTGAATCCGCCATGCTGACGATTGCGACAGATATCCTCATTGTCGGGGGCGGCGCTGCCGGTCTGATGGCCGCCGTGGCCGCTGCCGAGGCCGGTGCCGATGTGCTGGTTCTGGAGAAAATGCCCCGTCCCGGCCGCAAAATCATGATTACGGGGAAGGGCCGCTGCAACTTTACCAATGTCAAGACCTGGAACGATTTTGCGCCCCATATCCGTTCGAAATCCCCTTTCCTGCGCCCAGCCTTCTACAATCTTCCCCCGGAACAGTTGCTCAGCTGGATGGAAAATCACGGCCTTGCGACCGTAGTCGAGCGGGGCGACCGGGCCTATCCCGCCTCCTACCGGGCGGTGGATGTAGTGGATACACTGGTCAATGCCGTCCGCCGTGCCGGCGCGCGCATCGAGACGGACGCGCAAGTGAAGGACATTGTCCGGGACCCCTCCGGCGAGGGTTGGATGCTGTCCTGCCGGGACGGCCGTACCTACAGCGCCCTGCGTCTGGTTATCGCAACGGGCGGCCTGTCCTATCCGCGCACCGGCAGTACGGGTGACGGCTATCGCTGGGCCCGGCAGACCGGTCACACGCTGGTGGATTGTTTCCCGTCCCTGACGGCCCTCGTTCCGAAAGGATATAAGACCGATACGGTTACGCTGAGCGTCGGACAGGTGGCCGCCAAGGTCCTGGGCGGCGGAGCCCCAACGCGCCATGCTCCGGCGCAGGAATCCGCCTTGCCGCCGGGTTACCCGGAAACACCGGGCCATCTGGACCGCTCCCTTCCCCTGACGGAATGGGGCCGTTCCCTCTGCGGCATTCATCTGAAAAACGTATCCCTGACCCTGCTTTCCGGCGGAAATGTACTGCAGACGGCGACAGGTGAACTGGATTTTACCGACGGCGGCATCGAGGGTCCGATTGGCTTCGAACTCAGCCGGCAGGCCGTCAAGACCTGGATTCATGGCGGAAAGCCGGTCCTGTCCCTGGACCTCAAGCCGGGCGTTGCCGCGGACGAGCTCGCGGCCCGGCTGCAGACATTGTGGGAGGAGATTCGCCGGGACGGCCGCAGCCGGAACGCCTCGCCCCGCGGTCTGCTGAAAGTTTTGCTGGGCAAACTGATGCCCTGGGAACTGGCCGGACCGTTTCTGGCGGCACATCCCGCGCTGCTGGAAGGGCAGCATGTAAATACGAAAAAACTGGCGGCCGCCCTGCAGGACTGGCGTTTCGAGATGGCCGGCTATGTAGGCTACGAGCGCTGCGTCGTGACGGCCGGCGGGGTGTCCACGGATGATATCCTGCCCAAGACACTCGAATCCCGCCGCTGTCCCGGGCTGTATTTCTGCGGTGAAGTGCTGGACGTGGACGCTGACACCGGCGGCTACAACCTGCAGGCCGCCTTCTGCACCGGTTATCTGGCCGGCCTTTCCGCCGCGAAGTCCTTATGAAACGGACCGCCTTCCTGTTGCTTCTGCTGCTGATGCTCTGCTCCTGCCGGGAACCGCAGGAACGGACGGTGGCGGCCGGGCATTACGCGCGATATTTTTCCTTGTCGGACTCCCTGCTGGTCACCTATTCTCCCTATGACGGGCATGCCGATACGCTGCGCCTGGGCCGTCCAATGAACCGGCTGGTCTGTATGTCCAGCTCCTATATCGGCTATCTGGATGCTCTGGGATGCGACAGTGCCGCCGTTGGGGTTTCCGGTATCGCCTTTATTACCAGTCCTTTGCTGCAAGAGCGCTATGCCCGGGGAGCAGTCTACGATGTGGGCTATGACGCGGCGCCGGATTATGAGCGGATTGTAGACCTGCAGCCGGATTTGCTGATTACCTATGCCGTATCCCCCACGCCGTCGCCGTTTCTGGCGCGCCTGCAAGCGTTGGGCGTTCCTACCTTGCTGGTCTACGAACACCTGGAGCATCATCCGCTGGCCCGGGCGGAATACCTGCGTCTGTTCGGTGCCCTGACCGGCCGGCAGGCACGGGCGGATTCCCTGTTCGGACGGATTTGCCGTTCCTATGACAGTCTGTGCGTCCATACCGAAAGTCCGGCACAGGTGCTGCTGAACGTGCCCTATGCCGACCAATGGTATATCCCGGGCGGGGACAATTACATGACCCGGCTCATCCGGGATGCCGGCGGAGAAGTGCTGGGCGCCCGACCGGGCGAGACCCGCTCCCGTGTGATTTCCCGGGAAGAGGCCCTGCTGCTGGCCCGTCAGGCCGATGTCTGGCTGAACCCGGGCTGGTGCGATTCGCGGGCGGCCCTGCAGGCAACGCTCCCGGCTTTTCCCAGGGTCCCGGCCGTCTACAACAACACCCGGCGGACCACCCCGGGCGGAGGAAACGACTTTTGGGAATCGGGGCCGGTCCGTCCAGACCTGATTCTGCAGGATTTGCGGCGGATTCTTTCGGGAGACGCGCAAGCCGATTCGCTATACTATTACATCCCATTGCGCTGAACCGCAGCCCGGCGGCGGAGCAGCAGAGCGCCGGGCGGATAAGGCCGACGTAACCCTCCTCGCAGGAGGCCGTTCCGTCCCGGCCGAAGCGCGAAGCCGCCGGCTGCCACCCCGGACAAGTGCTGAAAACAGACTTCCTCAACCCTTGGAAGCAAGAAAAAACCCAACCGCCAGGGGCGATTGGGTCATTCATGCAAGAGCCGCGAACGGGACTCGAACCCGCGACCTGCGCATTACGAATGCGCTGCTCTACCAACTGAGCTAAAGCGGCATGAATTGGGATTGCAAATATACGCTTTTTCGCGGCAATCACAAAATTTTAGTCAATTATTTTGACAATTCCTAAATAATTCCACTGCCCAGCAACTCGTCCCCGTCGTACCAGACAGCAAACTGTCCGGGGGTGATGCCGCGCTGCGGCGCATCGAAAAGCAGGTACAGGCCGTTCGCGCGACAAATCAGGGTAGCATCCTGCAGAGGCTGGCGATAACGAATCCGCGCCCGGCAGCGACGCATCTCCCCCACCTTCATCCCGGCGGAAGGAACCACCGTGTGGACCGCCTCGGGGTCAATGCGCAAACAACTGCGGGACAAGCCCTTATGCGTATGTCCTTCCCCCATGTAGACGATGTTTTTCTCGATGTCGGTCGCAATCACGAAGAGCGGAGCCGCATGGCCGCCGACGTTGAGCCCTTTCCGCTGGCCGATGGTATAGAAATGCGCCCCTTCATGCCGGCCCAGAACGGCGCCGAAAGGATTGGCTTTGTAGCGGGTCTTGCGGACATGATGCTTCCCGCTTTTATAGGTCTCTGTCTCGAAATGCAGGTCGTACTGCAGGGGCTGGGACAGCCGGAACAGGGTTTCGTCCGACAAAGCCGCAATCCGCTCCGGGAGATAGACGTTCGGCGCGGCCGCAGGCGTCTGCTTGTCCTCGCTCACATAGCCGGTAATCAGGTTGGCGTGGCCCGTCTCCGTCAGCGAAGAAAGGGTCTCCTGCTGAAAACGATACTGCGGGTGGTCCGTATAATAGGCATCATAGACCTCTATGATATCCCCTTCGACCGGCGCGAGCTTTTGCTGCAGGAAGGTCGGAAGGTCCACTTTCCCGACGAAACAGATTCCCTGTGAATCTTTTTTGTCGGCCGAAGGCAGGTCGGCTTCATGGGCGATGCGGCGCACCTCGGATTTGAGCAGGTGGCCGATGGGGAACATGGCCTTGGCAAGCTGCTCCTGGTTCAACTGGCACAGGAAATAACTCTGGTCCTTACCGGGATCCGTCCCCGCCAGCAGATGATAGACAGGGTTGCCCGCTTCGTCGCGGGTCTCCGTCCTGCGGCAATAATGCCCGGTCGCGACACAATCGGCGCCGAGCCGCTGCGCCGCCTGCAGAAAGGCGTCAAACTTGATTTCCCGGTTGCAGAGTACATCCGGATTCGGCGTACGCCCGTGGGCATACTCGTCGAACATCGCGTCGACGACCCGCTGCCGGTATTCCTTGGACAAATCAATGAAATAGAAGGGAATACCGATTTTCCGTGCCACCATTTCGGCCACGAAACGGTCCTCTTCCCATTCGCAGTCCCCATGCAGGGTGGCGTCGGCGTCATGCCAGTTCTGCATGAACATGGCAAAGACATCGTAGCCCTGCTCTTTGAGCAGCAGGGCGGCCACGCTGGAGTCCACGCCTCCGGACAGTCCGATACAAACTTTCATAACAAAAAAAGGGAAAGCTTAGCACATCGCACCGCTACGACCTCCTACCCTTGCTGCCTTCCGGCCCTGGGGGAGTTCAGAG
>CADBPR010000049.1 GCA_902796555.1 uncultured Bacteroidia bacterium | reverse complement strand
GCGGGTTCTTGTGGTGCTGGGAAGAATCGAACTGCCGACACATGGATTTTCAGTCCATTGCTCTACCATCTGAGCTACAGCACCATTTTGGTTTGGGATTACAAAGGTAATACTATTTTTTGAAAATACAAACATTCCACGATTTTTTTCCGAAAAAATGTGGAGGCCCAGCGCTCGGTCAACGGGTTTGCCACCGCAATCTCTGACGTCCGTCGCCCATGAAGTAGAGGCTGCGCTTCTGTTTTTTAGAGAAACCGGCCGATAATCGCCAGATTTTATATAAATTTGCTCTGATGAACCCGGGCTGCAGAACCGCACGGCCCGGCACAGGTAGGAAAGTGAACAGAACCTTCATACAAGTCATCCTGCCGCTCCGGCTGGAGTGGGAGCCGTACTATGCCCTGCCGGAAGGCACCCATGTGTCACTTGGCGCGCGCGTACAGGTCCTGTTTTCCGGGAAAACGTACACGGCCGTCGTCTGCCGTACCGATGCGACGCCCGACATACCGCCTGATAAAATCAAGGAAATCCTGGCGGTGGAGCAGGATATCCGGCCCGTTACGGCGGAAGAAATCCGTTTTTGGCGATTCATCAGCGACTACTATCTCTGCACGATGGGCGAAGTCTACCAGGCCGCCTACCCGACCGGACGGATTGCCGGCGAAAAGACCTCGGTCTTGATTCGTCAGCGGCTGCAACGGCGAGAAGAAAAAGAACAGGCCCGACGGGCCGCCCGCCGCGAATTGCTGGAGAAAAGAATCCAGGCCCGGGAAGCGCATCTGGACAAAGCCCGGAAAGAGAGCGTCCGTGAGACGCTCCGGGCCGATATCGTCCGCATGAAAGCGCAGTTGGCAGCCCTGCAGGAGACATCGGCCCCCGTGGAAGACAGAACGTCCGAAGGGGCGTCAATATGCCTGACCCCCGCCCAGGAGAAAGCCTTGAAGCAGATCCAGGAAGCCTTTGCACAGGGCAAGAACGCCCTGCTAAAGGGCGTCACCGGTTCGGGCAAAACCGAACTCTATCTCACGCTGGCGAAGGCGGCCCTCCAGAAAGGCCGGAATGTCCTGTACCTTACGCCGGAAATCGCGATGGGCTACCAGCTGGCCGAACGAATCCGGCGCATTTTCCCGGCTGAATTCCTGTCCTATACATCGGCCGAATCCCCTGTCGTACGCCGGGAAACAGCCGACCGCGTCGCCGGCGGTCCCTATTTTGTACTGGGAACCCGTTCCGCCCTCTTCCTCCCCCACCATGACCTCGGACTGGTCATCGTCGACGAGGAACACGACACCTCTTATAAGCAGGACTCCCCCGCTCCGCGTTACCAGGGAAGGGACTGCGCCCTGGTACTGGCGGCCCAGCACGGCTGTCCGGTCATCCTGGGCTCGGCAACACCCTCGCTGGAAAGCCTCTACAACTGTAAAACGGGCAAATTCGTCCTGGTGTCCCTGGCGGAAAAGTATTACGGAAGCGGGGCGGAAGACATTGAAATCATCGATACCCAGGCCGAACGGCGGAAAAACGGAATGGAAGGCCATTTTTCGCTAAAACTCATTCTGCGAATCCGCGAAACGCTCCGACAAGGCCGCCAAGTGATGATTCTGCGGGCCCGGCGCGCCTACTCCCCTGCCGTCCAATGCGAGAATTGCGGCCAGATTCTGCGTTGTCCCGACTGCCACGTAGCGCTCAGTTACCACCAGGACAAAGGCCGGCTCATCTGCCACTACTGCGGTCATACAGAGCCGTTTACGAATCAATGTCCCCATTGCGGCGGGCCGCTGGCCCTGCTCGGGGCCGGTACGCAGAAAATCGAAGAGGAGGCGGCCAACCTGTTTCCGCAGGCGCGGGTCGCCCGTCTGGACAGCGACACGCCCCCCGCCCAGGCCGCCCGTATCATCGACGCCTTCGCCGCCGGCGAAACGGATATCCTGATTGGCACGCAGATGCTGGCGAAGGGATTCGACTTCCGGCAGGTCGCCTTGACCGTCATCCTGCAGGCAGATTCGCTGCTGGGCCTGGACGATTTCCGAGCCGACGAAAAAGCCGTCCAACTGTTGTCCCAACTGCGGGGACGCAGCGGCAGACGCGGCGGTGACAGTTGCTTTATTATTCAGACTTCACAGCCGGAACATCCTGTTTATCAGATGCTGAGCGGCGCCGGCCCGGACCTTCAGATGGCCGAACGGAAAGATTTCTCCTATCCGCCCTTCACACGCCTGGTCGGGCTGATTCTGAAAGACGAAAACGAAGCGCGCCTGGAGACGGTTTCCCGCAAACTGGCGGCAGCCCTGCGCACGTCTCTGCCGGACATCCTGCTGTCCGGGCCCTATGCCCCGGCCGTCGACAGGGTGGCAGGCAAGTTCATCCGCCACATCCGGCTGACCTTCCCCCGCGACGCGTCCCTGAAAACGCGGAAAGAACGGCTGCTCCGCACCGTTACGGATTTCTGCCGGGACAACCGCTACGACGGCCATGTCAGCATCGATGTCGATCCCGCCTGATGGCAGGTGCCATTTCAAAACAGCTTCCCCATCTGTGGAACATTTTTTGCGAATGTGGAACAATTTATGGGATAACCGGGATTTTTTGTTAAATTTGCATTTCATAGATATTCGCGATATATGGGAAAAGTCATCGCCATAGCCAACCAGAAAGGCGGCGTCGGTAAAACCACGACTGCCATCAACCTTGCAGCCTCCTTGGCCGTCCTTGAAAAGAAGGTCCTGGTCATCGATGCCGATCCGCAGGCCAACACGACTTCCGGTCTGAGTTTCTCACCCGAAGACGACCGCGGCCGGACCCTGTATGAGGTCATCATCGGCCAGTTGGACATCCATGATGCCCTGCTCCAGACCCAGATGGACCGCCTGCATATGATTCCGTCCCATATCAATCTGGTCGGTGCCGAATTCGAAATGCTGGATGCGCCCGACCGGGAATCCCTGCTCAAGAAAGCCCTGGCGCCCATCCGGAATGATTATGACTACATCATCATCGATTGTTCGCCGTCACTGGGCCTGATTACGGTCAATTCGCTGACGGCGGCCGACTCGGTCATCATCCCCGTACAGCCGGAATTCTTCGCGCTGGAAGGTCTGGGTAAACTCCTGCAGACCATCCGATTGGTCCAGAAAGGCGTCAATCCCGACCTGTATATCGAAGGCTTCCTGGTGACGATGTTCGACGGTCGGACCCGGATGCACACCCAGGTGGTGAATCAGCTCCGCGAACGCTTCGACGACATGGTGTTCAAGACCATCATCCAGCGGAATATCCGCCTGAGCGAAGCGCCTTCACACGGGGTTCCCATCATCCTGTACGATGTCATGAGCAACGGCACGACCAATTATTTGAACCTGGCCAAAGAAGTCCTCGAACGCAACACGGTAAAGGTATGAGCAAGAAACCGGAAAGAGGTCTCGGAATGGGCTTGAATGCCATTCTGGGCGAAAAGAACGACGTAGGCAGCCTGCGCAAGCCGGTGGGCTATCTGAACAAGGATATCCTGGGCAGCAAAGAGCCGCAGGACACCTCCGATATCATCCGCATTCCGGTGGGCATGATTGAGCCCAACCCCTTCCAGCCCCGCCAGTCCTTCGACCCTGACGCCTTGGCGGAACTGGCCGAATCCATCCGGACCTTCGGGCTGATTCAGCCGATTACCGTTCGCAAGAAAGCGCAGGACAAATACCAGATTATCAGTGGTGAGCGCCGTTTCAAAGCCTGCTCCATGGCCGGTCTCGACATGATTCCCGCCTACATCCGGGACGCCAACGACCAGGGGATGCTCGAAATGGCCATCGTGGAGAATATCCAGCGGGAAAACCTTGACCCCATCGAGGTGGCCATGAGTTACCAGCGGCTCATTGAAGAATGCAATCTGACCCAGGAAAAGATGGCGGAACGCGTCGGCAAGAAACGGGCGTCCGTCACCAACTACCTGCGCCTGCTGAAGCTGCCGGCCAAGGTCCAGCACGACCTCAAGGTGGGACTGCTGAGCGTAGGCCACGCCAAGGTCCTGCTGGCCCTGGATGACCAGGCGCTGCAGGAAGAACTGTGCGACGAGGTCATCAAGCATGACCTGAGCGTCCGGCAACTGGAAGAGAAACTGCGGAAACTGGCCAAGGGCGAAGACAAATCGCCGGCCCGGGAGCAGCAGCTGCCCGATTCTTACTACAAGGTACTGGAACACATCGGTAAATACTTCAGCAACAACATCAGCCTGCGCCGTTCCGCCGCCGGAAAAGGCAGCATGACAATCCGTTTTGATTCCGATGAGGAAATGAACCGTTTCCTGAAGGCGTTGGACGAAGCCAATCTATGAGGTATCTGCGTTTCATATTGCCCCTGCTTCTTTGCCTGCTGTGTGTCGAGACCCGCGCACAGTTCAAAGAGGAAGCCTTCCAGCAGCAGTACAATGACGATGTCGACTCGCTGGGACGCGATACGACGGACGTGCTGTTCAGTTTCAAGGAATACTTCGGAGGCGTCTTCCACAAGCGGAATTCCCGCATCGGCGTCATGTTTGCCGGGTCCACCGTCTTCGTGGGTTTCGAACAGATTCAGAACAAGCAGTATTGGAAACTGCCGCTGGTCTATGGCGGACTGGCCGGAACGACGGCGGCCGGTTTTTACCTGCGGAACCGGTGGAAGCAGGAGGGCAATCCGGATTACCTGAAATACAGCCAATGGTGCTTCTGGGGGACCGGACTTGTCTACTGGGGTACCCTGTTGGACGGCGTCGTCAACTACAAACGGGATGTCCCGAACCAGGCCGGGAAGGCGACGCTCTATTCCATTCTGCTTCCGGGTCTGGGACAGGCCTACAACGGGGAGTACTGGAAGATTCCCATCTACTACGGCTTGATGCTCGGCGCGGCCCACTATTACACGGTCAACGAGCGTAACTACCAGCGATACAGGATGATATATACAGAAGTATCGAACGGCGAGTCGACCGTTATGAGCGCCGACGGTGCGAAGAGCTACCGGGATATTTTCCGGCGGTACCGCGACTACTCCATCGTCGCCTTC
>CADBPR010000048.1 GCA_902796555.1 uncultured Bacteroidia bacterium | reverse complement strand
AGACTTAGGATCTTGTGCTTCGGCGTGTGGGTTCGAGTCCCACCACCCGTACCACCACTTATTCAATCAATGATTATGAAAAAGATTCTGACCGTGCTTGCGGCGCTCGTCGCCTTTGTGACTGTCGCACAGGCCCAGCCTGATGCGTTGTCCGTCTATACCAGTCCGACTGAGGTGGTCAAGCTGAATATGTTTTCACACATGGGATATGGTTTCCATTTTGTAACCTCCGATGATTTTAAAGCCAATATGCTCGGCAACGGTGAGTTCTTCCTGAATGTGCTTAAGCTGAATATCCGGCCGACGGACTATTTCCAGATTTCATTGGGGGCGGATTTGGCGTTCAATCATTTTCATGCCAGCGACTATTTATTCTACCAAACTGGCGGGGACGCTCATCTGCTGAGAAGCCAGAAGTTTTCGGAGGTCCTGGCGGGCGGTTTCTCCAAACAGGTCGGTTATTTCGGCAATTTCTTCCTGGGTTTCCCGCTTTTGCTGAAGGCGAATATCGACGGATTCAGTTTCGGTGCCGGTGCGGAGGCGAATCTCAATCTGACCGGACATAGCGGTTATCGCTACAAGCAGGAGTTCAAACGTACGGAAATCAAAGAGGAACGGCTGGGACTGAACCTGTTCAACTATGGGATTATCGCGATGATTTCCTATTCCGACGTCGGCCTGTATTTCAAGTATTATCCGTCCGGCTCCCGCATTCTTCCCGGCGAGAGCCTTCAGTTCAAATACTGGACCCTCGGTATCTGCGTCGGCCTCTGATGCTGATCCGGGTCTCGACGCGGTTCGTTATTTAATCCAGTCGACGGACTTTGATTCTCCCGCAATCCAAACGGTATCGCCCGGGAGAAATTTTTCGTCCGGTTGGGGATTGGTGATGAAGTCATTGCCGCGCAGAAGGCTGATGACCATGCAGTGGTAATCGCGCAGATGGGCGGTTCGCAGGGTTTTGCCGGTCAGGTAGGAACCTTCGTTCAGGACGATGGATTCCACTTTGAAGTCGGCGTCTTCTTCCAGGTCAACCGGGACGGACCGGTCGATTTTCTCTTTCAGGGCCCGCAACTGCTCGGTTGTACCGACGGCCAGCAGGATGTCGCCCGGGTAGACCACATCATTGCCCCAGGGCGTCAGGATATTCTTCCGGCCACGGCGGATTTTGACCACATTGGCGCCCGTATCCAGGCGCAGGTGGAGGTCTTCGATTTTCTTCCCGGCGAAATCGCTTTCCGCTGCCACGGGAATGGCTTCGATATGGACGTCATACCCGGCGAGTTTCTTCCGGATGGAGGATGATACCGGTTTGGTACGCATTTCTTCCTCTTCACGGCGGTGCAGGTTCTCCATGAACCGTCCTTCCAGGGCTGGAACCATCCGGACCGAGCGCCGGGCAAAGACGATGAAGGCGAAACCGGCCGCTACAATCAGGACGATGGTCCATCCGGCGAGCTGGAACTGGGCGGAGATGACGGCGAGGACAAAGCCGATGGCCAGAAACACCCGGGCGGAGAACAGGGCCATGATTGCCCACATATTGCTTTGTTTTTCGTGAATCAGTTTCTGGGCGTGCTGGTCGATGGACCCTTTGCTGACGGACATGCCGTACAGGAAGGGCGCCATGACAGCCAGGGTAATGACCGTGATGAGGGCTTTGCAGGCCAGGGGCGGCCAGCGCTGCAGGAGGTCTTTCAGCAGCGGCTCCAGGTACAGGCGTGAGCCGATGACGATGGCGACCAGGATGACGCTGTACATCAGAATGCGCAGGAAATAGACCTGGAGCAGTTCTTTCCACTCGCTGTTTTCAGCGGCGGAGCGTTTTTCCGAACCTTGTTCCATCTGGGCCATCCGGGCCTGCCAGGAGGCGGGTATTTTCTTCTCCAGGAAGCGGAGGGCCGGGCCGGAGAGCTTGATCATGTACGGCGTCGTAAAGGTGGTGATGACCGATACGGCGATGATGACCGGATAGATAAAGTCGCGCATCACGCCCAGGGTCACGCCGACGCCGGCGATGATGAAGCCGAATTCACCCAGCTGTGCCAGGCTGAAACCGGTATGCACACTGTTGTCCAGTCCGCCGCCGGTAACGATGATGCCGAGGGCCGAGAAGACGATGTGCGTCACGATGACCAGCAGGGTCAGGAGGAGGATGACGCCCCATTGCGCACCGATTACGGCCGGCGAGACCATCATGCCCACCGAGATGAAGAAAATGGCGCCGAAAAGGTTCTTGATGGGGGAGACCAGTTTTTCAATGTGCTCGCTTTCTGTCGTTTCCGCGAGGATGGAGCCCATGACGAATGCGCCCAGTGCGGAAGAGAAACCGACCGCCGTGGCGATGGAAACCATGCCCAGGCACAGCCCGATGCTGACGATGAGCAGGATTTCGTCGTTGAGGTATTTGCGGGTCTTGGCCAGGATGGAAGGAATGACGTAGATGCCGACCAGGAACCACAGAATCAGGAAAAAGCCCAGTTTCCCAAGGTTGAACAGCATTTCACCGCCGGCAAAGCGGTGGGAAACGGCCATCGTGGAGAGGAGCACCATCAGCAGGATGGCAATCAGGTCTTCCACCACCAGGGTGCCGAATACCATCGGGGCGTAGGGCTTGTCCTTCAGTCCCATGTCTTCGTAGGACTTGATGACCACCGCCGTGGACGACATTGACAGCAGGCCGCCCAGGAAAATGCTCTCCATGACGGTCCAGGACAGCGCCTGTCCCGTGACGAAGCCCAGGATGAAGACGCCGACGAACTTGGCGCCGGCCGTCACCAGTGCTCCGCTGCCTACTTTCAGGAGCTTTTTGAAACTGAATTCCAGGCCCAGACCGAACATCATGAAGATGATGCCGATTTCCGACCACTGGTGCACCGCTTCCGTGCTGGAAATGCCCGGGAAATAGGGAAAGTTAGGCCCAATCAGAAAACCGGCCAGGATGTATCCCAGGACCAGCGGCTGTTTGAGAACCTTGGATATAATAGTAAAGAGACCGGCGGAAATCAGGATTACCGCCAGGTCTCTCACCAGGTTCATTTCTTCCGACATCGGTCGATTCTATCAGTCCTGAACGTTCTTGAGGGCTTCCCGGATTTTGTTCTCCACCTCGTCGCAAAGCTCCGGATTGTCGTTGAGCAACTGCTTGGTCGCTTCGCGTCCCTGTGCCAGTTTGCTGTCGTTGTAACTGAACCAGGAGCCGCTCTTCTGAATGATGTTCAGTTCTACGGCCAGGTCCAGCACTTCTCCGCTGTGGGAAATGCCTTCACCATAGACGATATCGAATTCGGCCTTTTTGAAAGGCGGGGCCATCTTGTTCTTGACCACCTTCACCTTGGTACGGTTGCCCAGGGCCTCGTCTCCGTCTTTGATCTGGGTGGTCCGGCGGACATCGATGCGGACGGACGCGTAGAACTTCAGGGCGTTGCCGCCCGTGGTGGTCTCCGGGTTTCCGAACATGATGCCGATTTTCTCACGCAGCTGGTTGATGAAGATGCAGCAGGTGTTGGTCTTGCTGATATTGGCCGTCAGCTTGCGCAGGGCCTGGCTCATGAGGCGGGCCTGCAGGCCGACCTTGTTGTCGCCCATCTCGCCCTCGATTTCCGCCTTCGGCGTCAGGGCTGCGACAGAGTCGATGACGATGATGTCGATGGCGCCCGAACGAATCAGGTTGTCGGCGATTTCCAGTGCCTGCTCCCCGTTGTCCGGTTGCGAAATCAGCAAGGTCTCCAGGTCCACGCCCAGGGCCTTGGCATAGGTCCGGTCGAAGGCGTGTTCCGCATCAATCATTGCCGCGATGCCGCCCTGCTTCTGCGCCTGTGCGATGGCGTGAATGGCGAGGGTGGTCTTACCGCTGGATTCCGGACCGTAAATTTCGATGATACGGCCTCTCGGATAACCTCCGATGCCCAGCGCGTGGTCCAGGGCAATGGACCCGCTCGGAATCACTTGAACATCCCATTGTGGCTGATCCCCCAGTTTCATAATCGTACCTTTCCCGAAATCTTTCTCGATTTTGTCGATCGTAGCCTGCAATGCCTTTAATTTCCCTGCATTGGCGGCGGCTCCGTCTTGAACTGCGTCTTTAGCCATAGATGTACATGTTTAAATTAATACTTGGGAGAATTCTGTCTCCTTTGTCGCAAAGTTAACGAAAAAGGGCTGCATTCTGAAATTTTTTTTGCGTATTTTTGCAAGGTATATGGAGAAAAGAATCAAACTGCTCGGCCGTACGCCGGAAGAACTTACAGCCATCGCGCTCAGCGAGGGCCTGCCGGCCTTTGCCGGCAAACAGATGGCTTCCTGGCTGTACCAGAAGAAAGTCCGCACCCTGGACGAAATGACCAATCTGTCCAAAGAGGGGCGGGCGCGCCTGTCCCAGCGTTACGAAGTGGGCGTGGCTCCCGTGCTGGCCTGCCAGGTGTCGCGTGACGGGACCCGCAAATACCTTTTCCCGGCGGACTGCTCCCATCGACCGGAACTGCATGCCGCCGATACGGACCCGAACCTGGAGCACAGCGCCATCGAGGCGGTGATGATTCCGGACGGGGAACGTAAGACCCTCTGTATCTCTTCCCAGGCCGGCTGCAAGATGGGCTGCCGTTTCTGTATGACCGGCCGCCAGGGCTTCCACGGCCACCTTTCCGCCGGAGACATTATTTCGCAGGTGATTGCCGTCGCGGAGTCGGACGAATTGACCAATGTGGTGTTCATGGGGATGGGGGAGCCCCTGGATAATTATGAGAATGTCCGCCGCGCCCTGGAAATCCTGACGGCGCCCTGGGGCTTCGGCTGGAGCCCGAAACGCATCACCCTGTCCACCATCGGCGTCCTGCCGAACCTGCACCGTTTCCTGGAGGAGAGCCGCTGCCACCTGGCCGTCAGCCTCCATGACCCCTTTGCCGAGGAACGGGCCGGCCTGATGCCCGTCCAGAAAGCCTGGCCGGCGTCGGAAGTGGTGCGCCTGATCCGCCAGTACGATTTTACCGGCCAGCGCCGGGTCAGTTTCGAATACACGATGTTCGACGGCCTCAATGATAGCCCCCGCCATGCCGATGCCATCGTCCGCCTGCTGCGTGGGCTGGAATGTCGGGTAAACCTGATTCGTTTTCATAAAATTCCTGATTTTGAATATGATACGGCTTCCGACCACAGGATGGAATCCTTCCGCGGCCAGTTGGAGAAGGCGGGCTTGACCGCCACAATCCGGGCCTCGCGCGGACAGGATATCGACGCCGCCTGCGGGATGCTCGCCGGTCAAAACCGACAGAACCAATCATGAAACGCATCGGGCTCATCGGACTGTTTTTTCTGCTGGTGCTACTGCCTGCCGCAGCCCAGCGGCGGCTCAGTTATGGTATCGACCCCCAGTCGGACTCGCTGGCCTTGAAAGAAATCCGCGCCCGCATGGACCGGATTCGGGAGCAGCGGCCCACCGTGGCCCTGGTGCTCAGCGGCGGCGGGGCCAAGGGCCTGGCCCACATCGGGGTCATGCAGGTAATCGATTCCCTCCGGATTCCCGTCGACCTGGTGGTAGGAACCAGCATGGGCGGCCTCATCGGGGCCATGTATGCCATCGGCTATTCCCAGCATGAGGTGGATTCCATCGTCAGCACCTTCGACTGGGGGCTGTCGCTGAGCGACCGCCTGCCCCGGAGTTACATGAACTACAACATCAACCGGTATAACGAGAAATATGTCCTTTCCTTCCCGTTCTACTACTCCCGCCGCAACGTAACGGAGCAGAGCGAGCGCCGCTACGGGGACCTTCACTTGGGCGCCGAGAGCCATACGGACGTGTCGGATGCGGTCAGCAAGAACCTGCTGGGCAGCCTGCCCTCCGGTTTCGTATACGGTCAGAATGTCAACAATATTTTCAGCGCCCTGACGGTCGGCTACCAGGATGATATCGATTTCTTCCAGCTGCCCATTCCCTTTGTCTGCGTAGCGACGGAAATGGTGACGTCCAAACCCAAAATCTGGACCTCCGGCAAACTCAATACCGCCCTGCGTTCGACCATGTCCATCCCGGGCCTCTTCACCCCGGTCCGCAAAGACGGCATGGTGCTGTTGGACGGCGGCATGCGCAACAATTACCCCACCGACATTGCCCGGAAGATGGGAGCGGACTTCATCATCGGTGTGGACCTGTCCTCCGGCTTCCTGGATTATGAAGGACTGAACAATCTGGGGGACATTTTGTTACAGGGCGTGGACATGCTGGGACGCTCTTCCTATGAGGACAATGTCCGCAAAACCGAAGTTACCGTGAAGCCGGACCTGAACGGACTCGGCATGCTGAGTTTCGGAGAAGCGGAAGCCATCAAACGCCGCGGCTACCAGGCCGCTTTGTCCGAATGCGAGAACCTGGAAGCCCTCAAGGAACTGGTCGGTCCGGATTCCTTGCGGCTGGGCAACCGAAAAGCCATCGATATCGGCCGGCAGGACGTGCTGGTCTCCGGCGTGGAGATTACCGGGGTGACCGACGTGGAGAGCCTGTATCTGATGAAAATGCTTCCCATCCGGGCGGGCCAGCGGCTGAACCGCACCCAAATCGAGGACGGCGTCGCGACCATTTATGGTACGAAGGCTTTTGATTATGTTACTTATGAGCTGCTGGGGCGCGAGGAACCCTATCGGCTGCGTTTCAATTGTAAAAAGGGTCCCATCCATCAGTTCGGCATCGGCGGGCGTTTCGACTCGGAGGAAATGATATCCCTGCTCCTCAATGTCGGTCTGAATGTCCACAACATCCAGGGGCATGCCCTGGACCTTACCCTGAAGGTCGGGACCAACCCGATGGCACGTCTCCATTACTATTACATGACCCAGTCCGGCCCTACCCTGAATGTTGCCGCCGGCTTCCGCTATGTGGACCGCAACCAGTTCATGATGGGGCAGAACTTCTCCTCCAACCTGTTCAAACCCTTCCTGGTCGGTGAAGAAAACCGCCTGAAGACGTCCTATTTCAATGTCAATGCGGAAGGGTACGTTTCCAATATCAAGTGGAAGTATTTCGACGTGCGGCTCGGCGTGAAACTGGACTATTTCGACGTGGCCTCCATCATGGCTGAGAAAGTCCTGTCGGACTATGACGTCGATTCCTTTACCAACGTCTATTCATCGGCTTTCCTGGACGCCCGGAGCGATTCTTTCGACCAGGCCTATTTCCCGGATTCGGGCTGGCAGGCGGCCTTTGAGTACCGCTGGGTTTTTGCCGGTTTGCGTCAGCCCATCGCGCCCTTCCATTCCTTGAAACTGGATACCCGCGGCGTGGCCGTGCAGGCCGGACCCTTCGCCCTGCTGCCGCACCTCAACCTGCGGGTGCTGCTCGGTCATGACATTCCCTTGCCCTTCGTCAATACCGTCGGCGGACGGATTGCGGGCCGTTACCTGGAATACCAGATTCCCTTCATGGGTGTCAACTATGCCTATGCCTTGCCGCAGGCTGTCGGCGTGGCCGGAACGGATTTCCGTTTCAAGGTCTACAAGAACAATTACCTGTCGGCTGTTGCCAATGTCGGGTACTGCTCCACGGATATCCGGAATATCTTCAAAAAGGAGGAATCCAGCGCCTTTATCGGAGCCGGTCTGGAATATGCATACAACTCGATTGTCGGCCCGATTCGTTTGAATCTGAGCTGGTCTTCGCTGACCCGTGCGGTCGGTGCCTATATGAGTATCGGATTTGATTTCTGAGTGATGGAAGAGCGTTTGAAACCTGTTCTGTCCCGTTTGCAGGCGCAGTGCGTCCGGCGGGAATACTGTATCAAGGATATCCGGGTCAAGGCCTTGAAAGCCGTTGACGGCGACGCGGATGCGGCGGATGTGCTGGTCGAATCGCTGGTGGCGGACCGTTTCGTGGACAACCTGCGCTATGCGACGGCCTTCGCCCGTGAAAAGGCGTCCCTGTCCGGCTGGGGCGCAGTGAAAATCACGGCCGCCCTGTCCGCCAAGGGCATCGAACGGGAAACCATCCGGGAGGCCTTGCAGGAAATCGATTCCGGTGCGGCGCAGCGGAAAATGGAGACCGTCCTGGCCGCCCGGTACCGGACCCTGGCCGGCGACCCCCAGGAAAAGCTGAAACTGTTGCGTTTCGCCCTGTCCCGGGGCTATTCGTATGAGGAAGTGCGGCCGGTCGTGGACAGGCTGGTCGCCCGTCAAGAAGCAGACTGATATGGCAGATATGGACACCTTACCCGGCCTTGCGCTGAGCGCCTTGCCGGAAGAATATACCCCGGCCGAAGGACCGCTGCCGGGCATGGCGGAGGACGGGATTCATGCCGGATTTCCGTCTCCGGCCCAGGACTACATGCACGAAGGTGTTGACCTGAACCGCGTGCTGGTCCGCCATCCCACCGCGACCTTTTACGGGCGCGTCGTCGGTGATTCGATGATGGACGCCGGTGTGGACGAAGGCGATATCCTGGTGATTGACAAGTCTTTGGAACCTAAGGACGGTGATATGGTCGTCTGTTTCGTAGACGGGGAATTCGCCTTGAAATTCCTGTCCTTCCGGGATCCGGGCCGGCCGGCGCGGGATGCCCGGAAAGCGGTCGGTTCCTTCCGCATCCTGCCGCCCAAGGAACTGTGGCTGCTGCCGGCCAACAAGGCCTATCCGCCGATTCATGTGACCGAAACCAACGATTTTACGGTCTGGGGCGTGGTGACCCATGTCATCAAGTCGGTGTGGAAGGAGCATTAGCCTATGGTCTACGCCCTGGTCGATTGCAACAATTTTTTCGTTTCCTGTGAGCGGGCATTTCAACCGGAGCTGGAAGGCCGTCCGGTGGTCGTCCTGTCCAACAACGACGGCTGTGTGGTGGCTCGGAGCAACGAAAGCAAGGCCATGGGCATCAAGATGGGGACGCCTTTTTTCAAGGTGAAACACCTGGTGGACGCCGGGACACTGGAAGTCCGCTCCTCCAATTATTCCCTGTATGGAGACTTGTCCCGTCGGGTAATGCATATCCTGGCGGAAGCGGCTCCCCGGATTGAGATTTACTCCATCGACGAGGCCTTTATGCTGCTGGACGGGGTTCCGGAGGCCGACCTTCTGCCCCTGTGCCGCGACCTGATTGTGCGGATACGCCGCTGGGTGGGCATTCCGGTCAGCATCGGTCTCGCCCCGACCAAGACCCTCGCCAAAGTGGCCAACCATTTCGCCAAACGTTATCCGGGCTATCGGGGTGTCTGTCGCATCGATGACGAGACCAAGCGGGAAAAGGCCCTGCAGCTGACGCCGGTGGATGACGTCTGGGGCATCGGCTGGCGGATGGGCCCGAAACTGAAGGGGTTGGGCGTGAACACCGCCTATGATTTTACCCGGCGTCCCGAAGTCTGGGTACACCGGCTGATGGGCATCACGGGTGTCCGGACCTGGAAAGAACTGCAGGGAATGGAAGCGGTGCAGGAAGAAACCCCGGCGCGCCGGCAATCCATCTGCACGTCCCGTTCCTTTGCCGATATGACCGGAGATACGCAGGAATTGACGCTGAAAATTTCCGACTTCGCTGCCATGTGCGCCCAGAAGCTGCGCAAAGACGGTTCGGCGGCCTATTGTGTGTCGGTTTTCCTGTATACCAACCGTTTCCGGGAGGATTTGGACCAGTATTATCCGCAGGCGACCATCCGGCTGCCCGTCCCGGCAAGCAGCACCCCGGAAATCGTCGGTGCGGCCCTGCGGGCTTTCCGGACCGTGTACCGTCCGGAGTTCCTGTATAAAAAGGCCGGTGTCATCGTACATGACATTGTGGATGGTGCATCCATCCAAGGGGCCATGTTCGAGTATGACGACGCGGTCCGGCTCCGTCAGGACAAATTGTCCGAAGTCATGGATCAGGTGAATACGGAAGGCCGCAATCTGCTGCGCCTGGCGACCCAGCGGCCCGGACATTATGCCGACGGCATCCGCCGCGAGCACTGTTCCCGGCTGTATTCCACCTCCTGGGACGATATCCTGGAAATACATTGACGCCGGGCGGCTTTTCAGCGGCACCCGGCGTCCTGAAGGGATATCGTTGGGCTCCTGCCCTCTCAGGCAAGTCGTTTGCGGATTTCGGCGCTGAGCGCTTCGAAACCGGGCTTGCCGAGCAGGGCGAACATATTCTTCTTGTAGGCCTCGACACCGGGCTGGTTGAAGGGGTTCACGCCCAGGGTATAGGCGCTGATGCCGCAGGCGAATTCAAAGAAATAGAACAGGCCGCCGAGGTTGTGCTCGTTGATGCGTTCGATGCTGACCTCAATCTGCGGAACGCCGCCGTCGATATGGGCGAGCCGGGTACCGAGCTGGGCCATCTGGCTGCAATGCTCGACATGCTGGCCGGCGAGGTAGTTCAGCTGGTCCAGGTTCTGAGGATCCGTGCCGATAACCACGCTGCGGTTGCTGTTTTCGATATTGACGACGGTCTCGAAAAGGACGCGCTCGCCCTCCTGGATAAATTGTCCCATGGAGTGGAGGTCAGCCGTATTGTTGACGCTGGCCGGGAAGATACCCTTGCCGTCCTTGCCTTCGGATTCGCCGTAAAGCTGCTTCCACCATTCGCCCAGGTACTGGAATTTCGGGTTGTAGGTCACCAAGATTTCCACCTTCTTGCCATATTCGCTATACAGCAGGTTGCGGGCGGCGGCATAGATGACGGCCGGATTCTCTTCCGATTTGACGGCGAGGGCCTTCTCTTCTTCGGCGGCTCCCGCCAGCAGGGCGCGGATGTCGAATCCCGCAACGGCAATCGGCAGCAGACCGACCGGCGTGAGGACGGAGAAACGTCCGCCCACGTTGTCCGGGACCACGAAGGTACGGTAACCTTCCTGGGTGGAAAGGGTCTTCAGCGCGCCCTTCTTGGCATCCGTGATGGCGACGATGCGGTCGGAAGCGTCCGGATAGTTCTTTTCGATATATTCCTTGACAATCCGGAAAGCGACGGCCGGTTCGGTGGTCGTGCCAGACTTGGAGATAACGATACAGGCGGTGTTGCGCTGGGCGACCAGGTCCATCAGTTCGCTGACGTATTCCTCGGAGAGGTTGTTGCCGGCGAACACCACCTCAGGGGCGTCTTTCTTGCCGGCGAACTGCTTGGCGAAAGAATGGGAGAGGGCTTCGATGGCGCAGCGGGCGCCCAGGTAGGAGCCGCCGATGCCGATGACGACCACCAGGTCGATACCTTTGGCCTTCCAGCCGTCCCGGACCGCTTCACATGCGGCAATCAGTTCTTCGGGAGTCTGGGAAGGGAGATGCTTCCATCCCAGGAAATCATTGCCGGCGCCGTTTTCTTTTTCCAGTGTATCAAAGGCTTTCATTGCTTTGGCCACGTAGGCCTTGTATTCTGCATCTTTCACAAAGGAGCTGCAACCTCCTGCATTGATTTTTACCATGTTGTTTTGTCGTTTTTCATTTGGGACAACAAAAATAAGATTTTTTAAGGAAATCACCATAATTATGGGTATATTTGTGAGAATAAACCGAATAACTAAAACTGCGAGTATGTCACTTAAATCCCTATCAATCATTCTTTTGACAGGTTTGCTTTCTTTCTCGGCGATGGCTCAGGACGGGCATAAAGTCAGTATCGCGGCCCACCGGGGCTTCTGGAAATGCGAAGCTGGCGGCGGGGCCCACAATTCCATCGCCTCCCTGCGCGAGGCCCAGCGGATCGGCGCCTGGGGCAGCGAATTCGATGTCCACATGACCCGGGACAACGTCATTGTGGTGAACCATGACGAGACCATCGACGGCATCCACATCCAGTCCCATGACTATGCCGACATCAAGGACTGCAAGCTGGTCAACGGCGAGACGCTTCCCACCCTGGATGACTATCTGGCCGTCGGCGCGGAATGCCCGACGACCAAGCTCGTATTGGAGATCAAGTGGCATGAGAACGCGGAACGCAACCGTTTCGTGGTGGACAAGTGCATCGAGGCCCTGAAGGCCCACGGCCTGTTCAGCCCGGACCGCGTGATGTTCATCTCCTTTAATTATGATGCCTGCAAGCGGGTCGCGGAAGTCGCGCCGGAGTTTACCAACCAGTATCTGATGGGGGACAAGACGCCGGAAGAGGTCCATGCCGACGGAATCAACGGCCTGGACTACGGATTCTGGATTTTCGACAAGAATCCGGACTGGATGGAACGGGCGCACAAACTTGGCATGAGCGTGAACGTATGGACGGTGGACAACCCCAAGGACATCCAGCGGATGATTGACATGGGTGCCGACTGCATTACGACCAACGAGCCCCTGATTACCCGTGAACTGCTCGGGGAAAAGGAACTGCGTCAGCCTGTCCGGCAGGACGAAAACGACCCGGTGGCGGCTTCCGACGCCGTCGTGGTCTTTGGAAAGGCCCGTTTTACGGTCCTGACTTCGCGCCTAATCCGGATGGAGTGGGCGGAAGACGGCGTTTTCGAGGACCGGGCGACCCTGGGGGTGGTGAACCGCCGCCTGCCGGTACCGGCCTTTACGGTCCGCCGCTCCGGTAAGAAACTGACTATCAAGACACAAGACCTGACGCTGGTGTATAAGGGCGAAGGGAATTTCACGGCCGAAAATCTGTCGGTCACCCTGGCGACACCGCTCCGTCCGAAGGAAAAAACCGTCTGGCGTCCCGGCCTGGACGACAGCGGCAATCTGCTCGGCACTTGCCGGACGCTGGACGGCTGCGACGGGGAAAAGACGATGGACCCTTATGACAAGGGCGTCGTTTCACGTGACGGCTGGGCGGTGCTGGATGAGAGCGACCGCCATGTTTTCGTCCCGGTGCAGAGCGACTGGGAAGAATGGGTGGCTGCCCGCCCGTCGGGGGAGCGCAAGGACCTGTATTTCTTCGGCTATGGCCATGATTACAAGGCTGCCGTTTCGGATTTTACCCGGATTGCAGGCCGTATTCCCATGCCGCCGAAGTATGCGTTCGGCTATTGGTGGTGCCGTTATTGGCAGTATTCGGACAATGAACTGCTGGACCTGGCCCGGCATTTCCGGGACTTTCATATTCCCATTGACGTGATGATTATCGATATGGACTGGCACGAGACCTGGAGCGCTGAGGAATATCCCGGACTGGTGGACGAATCCGGGGAATGGCTCGGCTGGACGGGTTATACCTGGAAGAAAGAGTTCTTCCCGAATCCGGCCCATCACCTTTCCGACCTGCATCACTTCGGCGTCAAGACGTCGTTGAACATCCATCCCGCCGCCGGCATCCAGACCTACGAGGAGCCCTATGAGCGTTTTGTAAAAGATTATACGGCAAGAACTTCTGATTATGACGGGCCGAAGGGTTTCGTCAAAGCGGACGGAACGCCTACCTATGTACCGTACCGGATGGACCAGGAAGCCTGGGCGGATGCGTATATGAACAGTGTCATGCACCCCTTCGAGCGGCAGGGCGTGGATTTCTGGTGGCTGGACTGGCAGCAGTACCGGGAGAGCCGTTATGTGCCGGGCTTGAGCAATACGTTCTGGATCAACCATGTGTTCTTCAAGGACAAGGAGCGCCGTGCCCATACCGACGGCATGTATGCGGAGCGTCCGATGATTTATCACCGCTGGGGCGGTATCGGCAGCCATCGTTACCAGGTCGGCTTCTCCGGGGATACCTGGGCGGACTGGAAGGTGCTAGGGTATCTGCCGTATTTTACCAGTACCGCCGCCAATGTGGGATATGGATACTGGGGGCATGATATCGGCGGCCACCAGCAGTGGGGACGGGCCGACCATACCGACCCGGAACTGTATACCCGCTGGCTGCAGAGCGGCGTATTCACGCCCATTTACAAGACCCATTCTACCAAGGACATGACGATGGAGAAGCGGTTCTGGGTGTTCCCGGACCATTTCGATGCGATGCGCGCGGCCGTGCGTCTGCGCTACGACCTGTCCCCGTATATCTATGCAGCTTCGCGTGAGGCCTATGATACGGGCATTTCCATGTGCCGTCCGTTGTATTATGAATATCCGGAAGAGGAGCGGGCCTATACCTGTTCCCAGGAGTATTTCTTCGGCAACGATATCCTGGCGACTGTCGTTTGCGAGCCGGTGGACAAGGTGACGGGGCTGGCTTCCCGCACGATGTGGTTCCCCTCCGGCAATGACTGGTATGATGTGTCTACGGGCCGGACCTATGCCGGCGGAACCGAGGCGGTGCTGCATTATACCATTGATGAGAATCCGTATTTTGTCAAGGCCGGTGCCGTTATTCCGATGGCTTCTCCGTCCATTACCTCCCTGCAGGAGGGCAGCAACGAGCTGTATCTGTTTGTGGCGCCCGGAGCGGGCGAGAGCGAGACGAAGGTGTATGAGGATGATGGCGCGACACAGGCTTACAAGAGTGAATATGCCCTGACGACCATCCGGAAGTCCTCTGATGCCCAGGGACTCCGCCTGCAGGTGGGGGCCCGTGAAGGACAGTATGTCGGCATGGCGCCGGACCGTCGTGTGCGGGTGGTTCTGGAGGGTATTTACTGCCCGAAGTCCGTCCGGGTCAACGGGGTGGAACTGGCCTATTCCCGTTTCGCGGCCCATGAGCAGGCCGGCTGGGGATATGACGGCAATACCCTGGCGGCTACGCTGTATCTGCCGGCTTCTGCTGCCGGAACCGCCCTGGAAATCGAGGTGGTGTATGGCGAGGGGGATGCATCCCGGCTGAATGGCAAGAAGGGGCTGATTGGCCGTGCCTTGAAACTGATTCCGGAGGTGAAGTATATGTTTGCGACCTATGTGAGTGACAGGCAGTTGCCCAAGCCTTTCCTGAACCTTGCGCAATGCGGCAGTTTTATTACCGAGGACCCGGCACAGACCGGCGACTATCTCGATGCGGCCGACCCGGAGGCGACGGTGTCGCTGATGGCGACCTACCCGAAGATGCCGGCTCCGTTCCAGGCCAAGGTCAAGGCGCAGCTGACCGAGTTCTGAGCGGGTTGCTGATGACTTTGCGGGCTTCAACCGTTGTGTTGAGGCCCGCTTTTTCGTGTTGTCTTTCGGCCGGGCTGATTATTCGGGTGCCGTCGGGGCAGGCGGGTTCTGGCTGGTGTCGGCGGCTCCGCGCTACGGCCGGGACGGAACGGCCTCCTGAGAGCAGGTTTATGTCGGCCTTTTCCGCCCGGCGCTCCGCTGCTTCGCCGTTCGGGCGAGCGATGTCGCTGCGTCGGAAACTGCGATGTGACGATACCGCTTCTAGAAGTTGTCGTGGAGGATATCGAGTTCTTCGGGGGAGTAGAGAATCGGGTCGACCAGGTCCGGGGCTATGCGGCCCGTGACGGCGAAGGCAATCAACGCGACCAGGGCGATAATCAGGATGGTCAGGATAATCCACAAGGCGGTTTTTCTCCCAGCTTTCGGTGCCTGTTCAGCCGGCGTTTCTACGGACGGGGTTATTTCCTCTTCTGGAATCTTTACGCTGGAGGTCTCCTCAGTGATGGCGTTTTCTGCAGTAACGGTCTCTGTGTCAGTCTTTTCGGTCGCCAGGGGTCCGCCCGTTTCCGTGCCGACTTCCTGTTCCGGGTTGACTATCGAATCAAGACCGACGGCCGGCTCCAGAGGCAGTTCTGTTTCCTGGGCGGCGGGCGCTTCTACGTCCGGGGCCTGTTCCTGGGCGGCTTCCGGCCGGGCGTATTCTTCTTTGCGGGAGCCCTGATCCGAAGCTGCTTCAGCTGCAAATCCTGCCACAGGAGCTATCTCCGAAGCTGCTTCCACAGCGGCCGACGGCTCCACATTCATTGCCGGTGTATTGTCTGGCGCGGAACCGGCGCCGCCCGAAATATCGGAATCAGCCTCGATGATGGCCTTGAAGCCGTCCAGGGCCTGGGAAACCTCTTCTGTGGTCTCTTCGTGGGTCTTCAGTGAAACGGGCTCCAGGCCGAAACCGGCGGGGTAGATGTCCAGGTCTTCGTCGGCGACAAAGAAGAAATTGTTTTCCCGGGTGGCACGGAGCCGTCCCAGGCCGGGGAAGACAATGGTCTTTTTCTGCTGGAGAACCTCCTTCATTTCGGCCAGGAAATCATGGATAATCCGGTCGGCATCTGCCTGCTCCACCCCGTTGCTGGCGGCGTACAATTCTGCCAGGGAGCGGTCGGACCCGTCCTGCCGCTGGCGGAAATACAGCCTGCGGTAAGGGGGATGAATCGTGTAACCCTTATCGGAAAACACAGACGGAACCAGCTCGGCGACGAAACAGCCGACGCCGGGGAGCGAAACTTCATCCCTGTCGAGGATGAGTTCCTTTACCATACGGGACAGGAGGTCAATATCCATAATGCCAGGATTTCACACTACAGAATACAAAGATAAGAAAAAAAGGCAGACCTGCAAAAACTTGTGGGGATAAGCACAAAATATTTGGTGGATTGCAGGAAAAATGCTACATTTGCAGGCTAAAAAAATGAAATGACCGCTGAGCCCGCCAAGATCTGCCGCGTTAGGAGCAGACGCTTACGGTCCGGAACTTTAAGAGTTTTATATCACATGTACGCAATCGTTGATATTGCAGGTCAGCAATTTAAAGTAGAAGCTGGCGTCAAGATTTTTGTCAACCGTCTCGCTGCGAAGAAAGACGAGGCCGTTGAGTTCGACAAGGTGCTCCTCATCGACAACGAAGGAGCCGTAAAGGTAGGCGCTCCCTATGTGGAAGGCGCTGTTGTGAAAGCCACGGTTCTTGACGACGATGTCAAGGCCAAGAAGGTACTTGTTTTCAAGAAGATTCGCCGCAAGGGCTTCCAGAAGCTCAACGGACACCGTCAGAAACTGACCCAGATCAGAATTGACGCTATCGCTTAATCTTAAAAAGTAAGGAATTATGGCACATAAGAAAGGTCAATCCAGTTCAAAGAACGGTCGTGAATCCCATAGCAAACGACTCGGTCTCAAGAAGTTCGGTGGCGAGGTCGTAAAGGCCGGCAACATCATCGTCCGTCAGCGCGGTACCGCTCATAACCCGGACAAGAACGTCGGTATGGGCAAAGACCACACCCTCTATGCCCTCATCGACGGTACGGTCAAGTTCACCCGCAAGAGAAATGACAAATCCTACGTATCCGTAGTCCCTTTTGAGAACTAGGACACTCAGGAAATAGGAATGGGAGAGGATTGCACCTGACTTGCGTTGTGCAGTCCTCTTCTGCTTATAAAACAATAAGATATGCTGACACTCAAAATGCTTCGCGACGACCCCGAAAGGGTGATTCGCAAGTTGGCCGTCAAGAATTTCGAAGCCCGTCCCATCGTCGAGAAGATTCTCGCCCTGGACACCAACCGTCGTGCCCTCCAGACGGAGAGCGACGCCCTGCTGTCCCAGCAGAAACAGTATGCCGCCCGGATTGGCGGCCTGATGAAAGAAGGGAAACGTGAAGAGGCCGAAGCCGTGAAGAAGGAAGTCGCCGCCCTGAAGGCACGTTCGGGCGAACTCCTGGCTACGGCGGATGAGAATAACAAAGAATTGGAAGCCCAGCTGGTGCTGCTGCCTAACATCCCATGTGACCTGGTCCCCGAAGGAAAAGGCGCGGAAGACAACCTGGTTGTCAAGATGGGCGGCGAAGACCCGAAGCTGCCCGAGAATGCCCTGCCGCATTGGGAATTGGCCAAGAAATACGATATCATCGATTTCGACCTGGGCGTAAAGCTCACCGGCGCCGGTTTCCCGGTTTATAAGGGGAAAGGTGCCCGTCTGCAGCGAGCGCTGATCAACTTCTTCCTGGACCGCAATACCGCGGCCGGCTATCAGGAAGTGGAACCTCCGGTGATGGTCAATGCCGCTTCCGGTTTCGGTACCGGTCAGCTGCCCGACAAGGAGGCGCAGATGTACTATGTCGGCCTGGACGACTTCTATCTGGTTCCGACGGCTGAAGTGCCGGTGACCAACATCTTCCGGGATGTGATTCTCGAGAACAACCAGTTCCCGCAGAAGATGACGGCCTATACGCCGTGCTTCCGCCGCGAAGCCGGTTCCTATGGCAAGGACGTGCGCGGCCTGAACCGCCTGCACCAGTTCGACAAAGTGGAGATTGTCCGCATCGAGAAACCGGAAGACTCCTACCGTGCCCTCGATGAGATGATTGCCCATGTGGAGAGCCTGGTGAATGCCCTGGGACTGCGCTACCGCATCCTTCGCCTCTGTGGCGGGGACATGAGTTTCACCTCTGCCATCACCTATGACTTCGAACTCTGGTCGGCCGCACAGGGCCGCTGGCTCGAAATCTCCTCGGTTTCCAATTTTGAGACCTATCAGGCCAACCGCCTCCACCTGCGCTACCGGGATGAAAACGGCAAGACCCAGCTCTGCCACACCCTGAACGGCAGTTCGCTGGCGCTTCCGCGCGTGGTGGCCGCCCTGCTGGAAGACAACCAGACACCGGACGGCATCATCATTCCCGAAGTGCTGCGCCCGTACACCGGATTCGACCGCATCGACTAGTGGAAGGCGTCAAAACCATACTCGGCATCGACCCCGGAACCAACTTGCTTGGCTTCGGGGTTATCCGTGTCGAGGGGAAAAAGCCGCAGTACGTCGACATGGGCGTGCTGGATATGCGCAAAGACAAGGACCCCTACCAGAAACTCCGGCAGATTTACGATACCGTTACGGAAGTCTGCCGCAATTACCGCCCCGACGTGGTTGCGCTGGAGTCGCCCTTCTATGGCAAAAACGCCCAGGTCATCCTGAAACTGGGCCGCGCTCAGGGCGCCGCGATGATTGCTGCCCTGGAATATGGCGTAGACGTGGTGGAATACGCGCCCCGCAAGGCGAAGGAAGCCATTACCGGCAACGGCGCCGCATCCAAAGAGCAGGTCAGCATCATGATTCAGAAGACATTGGGCGTCACCCTTGACGACCGGTATCTGGATGCGACCGACGCGCTGGCCATCGCCCTGTGCCACCATTATCAAGAGTCCAGCCCCCTGGTTTCCCATGCAAAAGCGTCCGGGTGGGAAGCCTTTATCAAAAACAATCCCGACCGCATCAAATAAGTCGTTCCGAAAGACGCCGGCGAGGAGGACGAATCTTTCCAAAAGTTGGGAAAACGGACGTTTTTTGGTCCTTTCTGACTAAACTTTCCTGCTTCTTTTGCATCCAATTTGTAGATGTCCCTCCCAGATAGTGGGTGTTAGGGATAGACAAGAAAGCTTGAACCAACCTTTATGGGTACAACAATGAAACAATGGATGGCAGCATGTGCGTGTTTGCTGCTCTTCTGTGCCGCAGCATCGGCCCAGCGCAAAGTATCGATGATTCTCCAGGACGCCCAGTCGGGTGAGCCGGTGGCGTTCGCTACCGTGTCCTTGACCAAGAAAGGGGCGGATAAACCGGTCAAATATGTCCTCAGCGATGCGGAAGGCCATGCCACCATCGAGCGGGTGGCGGTCGCGACATACGAGCTCAAGGCGGAGCTGTTGGGGTACAAGGCCTATACGCAGGAGATTGAGGTAAAAGAGAGCCTGGACCTGGGCGTGTTGAAAATGACGCCGGACCGCGAGGTGCTGGATGCCGCCAGCGTAACGGCGACCGGGAACCCCATCGTCGTTAAGAAGGATACGATTGAATACAACGCCTCTTCCTTCAAGACCACCGATAACGACATGTTGGAGGACCTGCTGAAGAAACTGCCGGGCGTGGAGGTGAACGAAGATGGCTCCGTGACGGCTAACGGTCAGACGATTAGCAAGATAACGATAGACGGAAAGACCTTCTTCCTGGATGACCCCCAGTTGGCTACCAAGAATATTCCCGCCAAGGTGATTGAGAAAGTCAAGGTGCTGGAGAAAAAATCCGAGCAGGCGGAATTCACCGGATTCAGCGACGGCAATGAAGAAACGGTCATCGACCTGAGCATCCGCCCGGGCATGATGAACGGTCTGTTCGGCAATGTGATGGCCGGCGGCGGTCACGACCTGCCCGCGAAGGAATCCATTGCGCAATACGGCAACGGCGACTGGCGTTTCCAGGGTGCCGGTTTTGTGGGCCGCTTCTCCGACAAGAACCAGATTAGCGTCATCCTGAACGGCAACAATACCAACAACCGCGGTTTCAACGACATGGCCGGCAGCATGATGCAGGGCATGCGGGGACAAGGCGGCGGAGGCATGGGCCGCGGCCAGGGCGGCTGGGGCAACAACAACGGTATCACCACCTCCTGGATGGCCGGTCTGAATGGCCAGACCTACCTTTTTGATGACAATATGGACCTGCAGGGCAACTACCTGTATAACGGTTCCAGCCGCTATGTCAAGGAAAAGAGTTCCAAAACCACCTACATGGATGACGGCAGTCAGTTGCTGTACAACAACGGCGTGTCCGATATGGGCCAGAGTCTGACAAAGACGTGGGGCCATCGCATCGGCGCGCGGGTGGAGCACAAATTCTCCGAGAACACGTCCATCCTCTTCCAGCCGCAGTTCAATATCGGTGGCGGAGAATTCATTGAAGCACAGGACTTTGAGACCCGGCGCATCAACGGCGATACGGATACGAAAGTGAGCGACGGTTTCACCCGTACCCTGGGCGGCAGCCAGAACTGGCAGACCAACGGCTTCTTCCTGTTTCGGCAGCGTCTGGGCAAGCAAGGGAGGACCCTTTCCTTCAATGCCCGCTACAATTTCCAGAACACGGACATGAACGGGTACAACCAGTCTGAAACCAATGCCTACGCCGACGCGACCACCGAGACGGTCAACCAGCGATACGACCAGAATCAGCGCCAGACCAGCCTGTCGGGCCGTTTGACCTATACCGAACCGCTCGGAAAAGGCTTCTTCGTGGAGGCCAATTATGAACTGTCTTGGGCGCTCAACCGTTCCTGGAAGAATACCTATGACGCGGCCGCCGGTACGCCGCTGGCTTTCAGTGACCCGGCCCTGGCGGGCTCCGCCTTCGACCGCATTTTCTCGCAGGGGCAGTATGTCGCCGCCGACCCGGAGAGCCTGAACGACCTGTATTCCAATACCATTCTGAACCGTTCGCTGACCCATCGGGCCGGAGCGAATTTCGTTTACCAGAATGAGAACCTGCGCGCGCAGGCCGGCGCTTCCTTCATTCCGACGACGACCCACAACGAGACCAAAGGCTATGACCCCTATGACCGGACAGTGTATAACTGGGCGCCGCAGGCCATGCTCTGGTATGATTTCTCGGACAATTCCAATGTGCGTTTCTTTTACTGGGGACGCAGCCAGCAGCCGTCCACGTCCCAGTTGATGCCGGTGCTGGATAATTCCAACCCGTTGAGCGTCGCCCTGGGTAACCCCTATCTGGACCCTTATTTCAACCACGGCCTCCGCAGCGAATTCCGTTTCACCGACAAACAGACCTTCCTGTCGTTGAATGCCGGGCTTGACGGCAACATCAACCAGTCTCCCATCGTCAGCGCCACCTGGTATGACATGAGCAACGGCGCACAGTATTCCATGCCGGTCAACGGCAAGTCCTCCGGCAATATCAATGCGCGCGTCTTCCTGAATACCCCGATTGCGAAGTCCAATTTCTCCATCTTCTCCATGACCCGGGCCGGTTACAGCCAGGCTTCTTCCTATGTGGGCGCTGCCGGACTGGACATGAGTGCCTATGCTTTGGCGGACGGGTCCTTCGATTATGCGAAATTCCGCGAGGATGTCCCGGATATCAACGCCGACGACCGCTTTACCCGCAATGTGATTCGGACCCTGACGGCAGCCCAGCGGATTCGCGTCACCTACCGCAATGATTTCGTGGAACTGACCGCCGGCGGCCGTACCCGCCTGAACAAGTCCTGGTACACGATTGCCTCGGCCCAGACCCAGACCACCTGGAACAACCAGATTGACGGCTCGATGAACTGGACCATCCCGGGCGGATTCGGTCTGGTCAGCGACGTACGATACAACTGGTACCGCGGCTATACGAGCGAACAGCCCTCGGAAATCATTGTCAATGCGGAAATCAACAAACTGCTGCTCAAGAAGATGATGACTTTGTCCCTGAAGGTTTACGACCTGTTCAACCAGGCCAAGAACCTGACGGTGACGGATGCCTCCAACTACCACCAGGAGACGTATAACAACACCCTTGGCCGGTATATCATCCTGTCCCTGACCGTGCGTTTCGGCGACTTCGGGAACATGCGCAACGCTGTCGGACGCGACGGCCCCGGCGGTCCCGGCGGACGTCGCGGCGGTCGGCCGATGATGTAGTTTTCAGAAATGACGAAGCTCCGGGAAACCGGAGCTTTTTTCGTATACTGTTTTCAAGAAAACGTCTATCGGTTTTTAGAAGGAAATTCGAATTGCGGCAGCAGCAGGCGGACGCAGAGCAGCAGGGCGAGCAGCAGGAAAACCAGTACGCTGATGCGCCCGGTCATGTCGCCGTGGCGGACGAAAAAGGTTTCTTCCGTATTCAGGTTGACCTGTCCGGTCAAGACGGCCTCTTCCCACCAGGGACTGCGCTCCAGGATGCGTCCCCGCTGGTCAATGAGGGCGGAGATGCCGGTATTGCCGCAACGGGCGATGTCCCGGCGGGTCTCGATGGCCCGTAAAGAACTGTAAGTCAGGTGCTGCCGATAGCCGGGCGTGTTGCCCCACCAGGCGTCGTTGGTGATGACGGTCAGCAGCTGCGCCCCTTTCCGGACATAGCCGGTGCAGTATTCTCCGTAGACCGACTCATAGCAGACCGCACAGCCGACCGGGATGGCCCGGCCGCCGCCCACGACATCCAGGCAGGCGATTTCCGGCTGTCCGATATCGCGTCCCATGACACCGCCCATTCCCATCATCCGCCCGATAAGGGCATCCAGTTTGGTGAAGACGGCCGGGTAGGGAATCATTTCCACGCCGACCACCAGTTTGCTTTTGTGGAAGATGTCGCGGCGGCCGCTGCCATCCACGACCAGCGCGGAATTGTGGGATTCCTGCCATACCCCTTTGCCCACGCTGAGGGCTGTATGGGACGGTTTTTCCGCACCGTACAGGTATTCTTTCGTCGCGGCGCCGAAAATCAGGTTGGCACCGGGGTAACGGGCCATCAGCCGTCGGAAGCGGCGGAAGGTGGCGCTGGAGTCGATTTCATTGACGGTGATATCCCAGGTGAAGGTTTCCGGCGCCAGGACCAGCAGGGCAGAGGAGTCGGACCGGTCTTTGAGCGCCGTCCGAATCTGCTCTTCCAGCAGGGCGTTCTGCCGGCTCTGGCTCCAGCCGCCGAACTTGTTGTAGGGGTCTATATTGGGCTGGGCAATCACCACGGGCAGCGGGTCGGTTGTCTCATTGTAGGAGGCATAGCGGTATTCCGACGCGGCAATCGGGCCCAGGAGCAGCAACGCCAGGGCTGCGGATGCGGCCGCCCGGGCCTTCCCGTTCCACCGGGTCCAGCGACCCTCCGCCAGGGCGGACAGCAGGCCGAAAATGCCCAGATTGCAGGCCCAGACCCACAGCGAGCCGCCCAGGACGCCGGTATATTCATACCACTGAATCAGCCGGATGTCCTTGGCGAAAGCGTTTCCCAGAACCAGCCAGGGCCAGGAAATCTGGGCCGACGTCAGATACCAACGCTCCCAGGCTATCCAGGCGGCCGCCAGCAGCAGATAGGGGAGTACGCCGCCCAGGCGCTTTTTCCCCAGCCGGAACAAGCCGAAAATCAACGACATCTGCAGCGCGTTGGCCAGGATGGCAAAGACGGCGCCGCCGGCCGTTGCATTCCAAATCCAGAAGGTCGTCAAGGCGTTCCACAGGACGAAGGCGGTGTAATGCCAGGGCCAGAAGCGACGGATTCCGGCTTTCGCAGCCATCTTTTCCGCCCACAGCAGGGGCACCCACGCCACCAACATCAGCAGGGAAGTCCCGGCCACCAGCCAGGGCAGACTCATCAGGACGGCGGAAAGCACCGTCAGCAGCCAGCAATTGCGTTTTGTATCTTTCATGCGGGTTTGTCTTGACAACTGGACAAAGATATGAATTTTTATTGTTATCTTTGCAAGATAAGGAAAGGTTTTAGAAATGATTGTCGATATTCTGAAGGGGATTCTGGTGGGAATCTGCGCGTCGGCGCCTGTCGGGCCGATTGCGATATTTGTTATCCAGAAGTCCATGAGCGAGGGGCATAAGGCCGGCTTCATCACCGGACTGGGAGCCACGTTGGTCGACACCCTTTTTTCCGTTATCGCCATCTTCGCCCTGGCCTTTGTCGAATCCTTCCTGAATGCCCATCGCACGGTAATCCTGATTGTCGGCGGCCTGGTGGTCGGTCTGCTGGGATGTACGATGACCTTCAATGACCCTTTCCGCAAACTGCAGGAAAATGACCCGACGCCCTATTCCGTCAAAGATTTCCTCAAAGCGGTGGCGATGGGGATAACCAACCCCGGCGCCATCCTGGTGATTTTCGCGTTGTTCGCCTTTTTCGGTATCGAACTGCAGCCCAACGGATTTGCCGTCATGCCTGTCATCCTGGCCGTCGCCGGCGGTTCCGCCCTGTATTGGTTTGCCTTTACCTGGTTGCTCAGCCATCTGTCCCGCAGTTTCAAGCTCGGTACGCTGATTTGGATCAACCGTATTCTGGGCATCATCGTCATGATTATCGGTCTCGCCCTCGTGGCGGAAGGTGTCATGAAAGCCATTTTCCTGTAAAACAGCTTCTAACGGAAGCGACTTATTTAAACGACTATGGACAGCAAAAGTTTTTTCAGCAACTGGATTGTCAAGAATCTGATATGGGCCGTGATTGTCGTGACCCTGCTGTTGGTCGGGGCGGCCATCGGCCTGCGCGTCATGACCCATCATGGCAAGGAAATCATCGTGCCCGACTTCACCAACATGAAGGTCAGCGCCGCCCAGTACAATGCCGGGGTCAACAACATCCGCGTGGAAGTGGTGGATTCGGTCTATATCCGCCGGATGGGCCGCGGGCTGGTCTATAGTCAGAATCCCAAGGCCGGGAGCAAGGTAAAGAAAGGACGCCGCGTCCTGCTGACAATTAATTCGGTGATGCCCAAGAAGGTGCAGATGCCCAACCTGGTCGGCTATTCGATGCGCCAGGCCAAGGCGGAACTGCTTTCCCGCGGACTGAACCTGGGCCAGCTCATTTATGTCAGCGACATGGCGACGAACAATGTCCTGCGTCAGCTTTGCCACAACCGTGAAATCGGTGCGGGAACGATGATTGACAGCGGTACGGAAATCGACCTGGTCGTCGGCCTGAACAGCATAGACAATCTGACTTACGTCCCGGACGTTGCCGGCATGAAGATGATGCGCGCCGTGGATGTCGTCCATGATAATTCGCTCAATATCAAATCCTTGCATTTCGATGAAACGGTCAAGGATTATGCCGATTCCCTGGATGCTGTCGTGTACAAGCAGACGCCAAGCGCTTCCCGCAATGCCCTGCTGATGGGCTCTGACGTGAGTCTCTATCTGTCAATCGATCCGATGAAAAACCCGAACCGCTGATGGCCGAAGACCTGACCGACCTGCTGCCGCCCGAAGACGAAGAACAGGGGATGTTCGAGCATTTCCGCCTGGTGGTTGACCCCGGGCAGGAACCCATGCGCGTGGACAAATTCATGGCGTCCCACCTGGAGAACACCTCCCGGCACCGGGTGCAGAATGCCATCAAGAACGGTTATGTCTTTGTGGGAGAGAAGCTGGCGAAGGCCAATCTGGTGGTCCGCCCCGGCGACGTCATCAAGTTCATGATGCCCTATGAGCGGCACGGATTCGAGATTCTGCCGGAGGACATTCCGCTGGATATCGTGTATGAAGACCCGGACCTGCTGGTTGTCAACAAGCCGGCCGGCATGGTCGTTCATCCCGGTCATGGCCATTTTACCGGCACCCTGATCAATGCCCTGGCCTTCCATCTGGGACTTCGGCAGGGACCCGACGCCGAAGATGACCGGATGGGCGTGCTGGTACACCGCATCGATATGGATACCTCCGGGCTGCTGGTGGTCGCCAAGAACGACGATGCCCAGTTGGACCTGGCCGGACAGTTTTTCGTCCATTCCATTGAACGCCGGTACCAGGCCGTGGTCTGGGGCAATGTGCGGGAGGACGAAGGCACCATAGAAGGCAATATCGGCCGCGACCCCAACGACCGGCTTCGCTTCAAAGTCTATCCGGAAGGGGACAAAGGAAAAACCGCCATTACCCATTACCGGGTGTTGGAACGTTTCGGTTTCGTCACCCTGGTGGAATGTCGGCTGGAAACGGGCCGTACCCACCAGATTCGCGTCCACATGGCCCATATCGGCCATCCGCTGTTCAATGACGAGAAATACGGGGGACGGGAAATCCGCAGCGGGACGATTTACGCCAAGTATAAACAGTTCATACAGAATTGTTTCGAGATTTGTCCGCGGCAGGCCCTGCATGCGAAGACCCTGGGCTTCAAGCATCCCCGCACCGGCGAATGGCTCCGCTTCGATTCGCCCCTGCCCGCCGATATGGCAGCCCTGCTGGAGAAATGGCGCAAATACGCCGCGCAGATGCGCTAAGACATTCAAAAAAATAAGCCCGACTCAGTCGAGCTTATTTCCTTTTTCATCGAAAAATTCATTTTGCAGAACGAAGAAATCCGGGTCTTCCACCAGATTCAGCTTGCATCTGTACTTTTTCTTCCATTTACTTACATAGGAGTTCCCCAGCAGGGTCTTGGACCGGCTCAGGTAAGCTCCCAAAATCGGACTGACCCGCAGGGTCAGCGCGGTCAGCTGTTTGTCCGTCACGTAATAGGACAGCCGGCGCTCAATTTGCTCGTCAATCAGCATGGACGGGGCGATTTTCCCGGTGCCGTGGCAGACCGGACAGGTCTCCGCCGTGTTGATTTCCGTCGCGGGCCGCACCCGTTGACGGGTAATTTGCATCAAACCGAACTTGGTAAGCGGGAGGACATTGTGCCGGGCCCTGTCTTTGGCCATCAACTCTGTCATGTACTTGAAGAGTTCGTTGCGGTGCTCCTGGGTATTCATGTCGATGAAGTCGACGATGACAATGCCACCCATATCGCGCAGGCGCAGCTGGCGGGCGATTTCCTCCGCGGCATACCGGTTGACGTCAAAGGTGTTTTCTTCCTGCTCCTTGTTTTTGGCGCGGGTTCCGCTGTTGACATCAATCACGTTCAGCGCTTCTGTAGACTCGATAACCAGATAGGCTCCCTGCTTGAGGGAGACCACTTTCCCGAAAGCGCCTTTGATCTGCCGGTTGACCTCGAAATGTTCGAAGATGGGCTCTTTGCCCTCATAGTGCTTGACGATTTTCTCCTGTCCGGGGGAAATCAGGGAGACATATTTGCCCACTTCCTCGAAAATCGTCTTGTCGTTGACGTAGATGTTGGAGAACGAGTCGTTGAGCAGGTCCCGCAGGACAGTGGTCGTCTTGCTGTATTCCGAGAATAGCAGTTTGACGCTCTTGGATTTGGCGAGGGACGGCCAGGAACCTTCCCATTTCTGAATCAGCGACTTGAGCTCCGCTACGAGCACGGCTGCGTTCTTGCCTTCGGCTGCAGTGCGGATGATGGCGCCATAATTCTTGGGGAGGATGCTCCGGACCAGGGTCTCGAGCCGGCGTTTCTCCTCTTTCGAGGAGATTTTCTGGGAGATGCTCACCTTCTCTGCGAAGGGGAGCAGTACAATGTTTCGTCCTGCCAACGAGATTTCAGCTGTCAGTCGGGATCCTTTGGTCGAGATCGGTTCCTTGACGATCTGCCCGATGATCATCTGCCCCTGCTTGAGCACGTTCTCGATGTGTCCGTCCTTCTCCAGGGCCGGTCCGATCGGGATGCTCTCATAGAGCTGCTTCAGATCCGTGTTGGGGTTGCTCTTCTTGACGAAGGTGTCGAAGGAAGAAAAATAAAGCCCGAGGTCCAGGTAGTGGACGAAGGCTTCCTTCTTGTCTCCGATGTCGACGAATGCAGCATTCAAAGCGGGGAGGATCTTTTTGACTCTTCCGAGAAAAACATCCCCCACGCTGTAGCTGTGACCCTGACTGGACTCCTTGTTCAATTCGATCAGCCGATGGTTTTCCATCAAGGCGATCTGAACTTCTGACGCCGATACGTCGACGATCAGATCTTTTACGGAAATCTCAGTCTCCATCTGTCAGGATTACTTCTTCTTATGCCGGTTCATGCGCAAACGCTTCTTGCGTTTGTGCGTCGACATT
>CADBPR010000047.1 GCA_902796555.1 uncultured Bacteroidia bacterium | reverse complement strand
TTTTTTTCAAATATTCGCAACTTTATCGTTTTTATAGCGCGCTTGAAACCGACTTCGCAACGCTTCCGCCCCTCACGAAGGCAAAAAAGACACCTCCGGCGCCGGAACAACAGGGCGGGACACGGACGAGGGATTAAAGGCCGGGAACTGCGGGCGGCGGAGGAAGGAAGTCCGGAAATGGCGGGATGTGGCAGGCATGAGCGATGGAGGGCGGACACCGTTGGCGGCGGAGCGGCGGAGCAGCGGAGTGCCGGGCGAACAAGGCCGACGTATCCCTCCTCTCAGGAGGCCGTTCCGCCCCGGCCGGAGCGCGGAGCCGCCAGACCTGAAAAAACAGCAGCAGTGCAAAGCCGTCAGGTCCGGCAAAACCAGCCGAAGCACGGAGCCGACAGGTCCGGCAAAACCAGCCACAGGCGGCGGAGCAGCGGAGTGCCGGGCGAACAAGGCCGACGTATCCCTCCTCTCAGGAGGCCGTTCCGTCCCGGCCGAAGCGCGAAGCGCCGGGGCCAGCACAACTGGCCGGCGGCGAAGCAGAGACACCCAGGATAGAATCAATAGTTTTTTTGTATATTTGCAAACGGTGCCCCGCCATCCCTAGCAATCCGGTTGTTGTTTAGGACCGACAACCGCGTGTTCCGGGCGGGCAAATATACTATTAATCAGGACCGGCAACCTGCTTGTTATTAGGAATAATACTTGTGTAAAATGAAATTTTTAGGCAATCTCCTCTGGCTCGTTCTGGGCGGAATTCTCATCGCGATGATTTATTACCTGGTCGGTATCGTGATGTGCATAACCATCATCGGCATCCCTTTCGGGGTACAACTGTTCAAGTTAGGGACGTACGCACTCTGGCCCTTCGGACACGAGTTGGTCAACGGGCCCGATGAACCGGGCTGCCTGTCGGTGGTAATGAACCTGGTCTGGATTCTGCTGGGCTGGTGGGAAATCGCAATCCTGCACCTTGTATTCGGCCTGATACTCTGCGTGACCGTTGTCGGTATCCCGTGGGGCCTGCAGCATTTCAAAATGGCCGTCGGCTCCATCTTCCCGTTCGGAAAAGAAATCCACTGAGAAAACCCGAACCGCCCCCAGCAGCCCCCAGCAGCCTCCCGCCCTTACCGGGCAAAGAGGCTGATGAGGTTCAGAATCACCTCGGACGCTTTTTCCATGCTCTCCAGCGGAACAAACTCCATCTTCCCGTGGAAGTTCAGGCCGCCGGCGAAAATGTTCGGGCACGGGAGGCCCTTGAAGCTGAGGTTCGCGCCGTCGGTGCCGCCGCGGATGGGCTGGATTTTCGGCTGGATACCGGCCATCTCCATCGCCTTCACCGCCTTCTCGATGATGTGGTAATGCGGCTCCACCTGCTCACGCATATTATAATAGGAATCCTTGATGACAGCCGTAGCCGTATCCGGACCGTATTTGGCATTGATAAAATCGACACACTCCTGCATCTGCGCCTTCTTGCGCTCGAATTTGGCCCGGTCATGGTCGCGGATGATATAGGCGAAATCCGCCTGCTCGACCGCCCCGGTAAAGGAAATCAGATGGAAGAAGCCCTCGTAGCCCTCCGTATATTCCGGGCGCTGCTCCACCGGTAGCAGCGCGTTGAACTCCTGACCGATCAGGATGGCGTTGCGCATCTTGTTTTTGGCACTGCCGGGGTGGACATTGCGCCCCTGAATATGAATCCGCGCCGAAGCGGCATTGAAATTCTCACACTCCAATTCGCCGATTTCCCCGCCGTCCATCGTATAGGCATAATCGGCCCCGAAACGCGAAACATCGAATTTGACCACGCCGCGGCCAATCTCCTCGTCGGGCGTGAACCCGATACAAATCTTACCATGATTGAACTCCGGATGCGCGACGATATACTGGACCGCGTCCATGATTTCGGCCACACCGCCCTTGTCGTCGGCCCCGAGCAGGGTCGTCCCGTCGGTCGTAATCAGCGTCTGGCCGATGTAATGCAGCATTTCGGGAAATTCGGACGGCTTCAGGGCCAGGCCCGGCACACCGCGCAGCGGGATATCCCCGCCGTCATAATTCCGGATAATCTGCGGCTTGACATCCTTGCCGGATGCGTCGGGGGCCGTATCCACATGGGCGATAAAGCCGACGGCCGGAACGGGGCCCTCCACATTGGCGGGAATGGTGGCCATCACATAGCCATACTCGTCCAGGGTCGCCTCCACGCCGAGCGCCTGCAGCTCGTCTCGCAGCAACTTCAAGAGCACCAGTTCCTTCGCCTCGGAAGGCTGGCTCTCGGATTCTTCATTCGACTGGGTATCGATTGCGACATAGCGCAAAAAACGGTCAAGAATCGGTTCCATTATTTTTTATCGGTTTTCAAGGATGAAACAATCATATATGCGGCAATGGCCATGAAAGGTAGGATGGCGATGGCCTCGCCGTAGCTGGCATTCCAGGAAGACAGGAACAGGTCGACGCCGGCAAATTTCAGAATCGCGCTGACAACGCCCATCAATGCGCCGCCGGCGATGAAACCGGAAGCAATCAGCGTACCCTTCTCCTGCCGTGCGGCATTGACGGAGGCATCTTTGCTGCGGGTCGACACATACCAGGAGATGGCACCGCCCACCAACAGGGGCAGGTTCAGGTCAATCGGAATGAACATACCCAGGGCGAAAGGCAGGGCCGGCACTTTGAACAAGGTCAGCACGATGGCGATGACAGCACCGATGCCGTAGAGCAGCCAGGGCGCACCGCCGCCGTTCATCATCGGCTGAATCACGGCCGCCATGGCATTGGCCTGCGGCGCCACCAGCGCATCCTCACCCGTAAAACCGTAGGTCTTGTTGAGCACCAGCATCACCCCGCAGACCGTCACGGCCGACACCGCTACGCCCAGGAATTTCCAGCCTTCCTGCTTGCGCGGCGAAGAGCCTATCCAATAACCGATTTTCAAATCGGTGATGAACGAACCGGCCACCGACAGCGCCGTACAGACCACACCGCCGATAATCAGCGCAGCGGCCATCCCGGCATTGCCTTTCAGGCCCACGGCCACCAGAATCAGCGAAGCGACAATCAGCGTCATCAGGGTCATGCCGGACACCGGATTGGAGCCGACGATGGCGATGGCGTTCGCGGCCACCGTGGTGAACAGGAAGGATATCACGGCCACGATGACCAGCCCGACCAGGGCCTGCCAGACGTTGTCCACCACGCCGCCGAAAGCGAAGAAGGCGAAAATCGCCAGCAGGGCTATCACGATGCCGAAAACGATGGTTTTCATCGGGATATCATCTTCGGTACGCAGGGGCTTGGCCTCCGATGCGCCCGGGGTCCGGCGGAATTCACTCACCGCCAGCGAGGCCGCCGATTTGATGACGCCGAAAGACTTGATGATGCCGATGACGCCGGCCGTCGCGATGCCGCCGATACCGATATGACGCGCATACGTACGGAATATCTCATCCGGGCTCATGGAGCCGATTGTTGCCGTCAGGCCTGTATTCATCAGGTCCAGCACATCGCCGCCCCAGATGACGTTCATCAGCGGGATAATCACCAGCCAAACCAGCAGGGAGCCGCAGCAGATGATGAAGGCGTATTTCAGGCCGATGATATAGCCCAGGCCCAGCACAGCGGCGCCGGTATTGAGTTTCAGCACCACCTTGGCTTTGTCGGCCAGGGCCGCGCCCCAACCCATGACGGTCGTGGAGACCGTTTCGCTCCAGACACCGAACGTGGCCACGACAAAATCGTACAGACCGCCGACGAGGCCGCTGACGACCAGGGTCTTGGCGCTGGAGCCGCCGCTTTCGCCGCTGATCAGCACCTGGGTGGTGGCCGTCGCCTCGGGGAACGGATACTTGCCGTGCATTTCCTTGACGAAATACTTGCGGAACGGAATCAGGAACAGGATGCCCAGCAGGCCGCCCAGCAGGGAGGAGAGGAACATCTGCCAGAAATTCACCTCAACGCCCAGGATATAAATGGCGGGCAGGGTAAAAATGGCACCGGCCACGACGGAGCCGGAGCAGCCGCCGATAGACTGGATGATGACATTCTGCGAGAGGCCGTCCTTTTTGCCGAGCATGCCGGTCAGGCCGACCGCAATAATCGCAATCGGAATGGCCGCCTCAAACACCTGTCCTACCTTCAACCCCAGATAAGCCGCTGCTGCAGAGAACAATACAGCCATCAGTACACCGATTGTCACCGAATACGGCGTGACTTCTTTAAATGTACCCCGCGGGTCCAGCAGGGGCTTGTACTCCTCTCCCGGACGCAACTCACGCTGCGCATTTTCGGGCAATGACACTTGCTTTTTTTCTTCCATATACGTATGATTAGAAGCGGTTCAACTATACAAAGATAAGAAATATAATCGAATAATCGCAAGCGGGAGCGGACGGCCGCCACAACAAACAGAGCGCTCCGGACAACCCGGGGCGCTCTCTTTTATACGAATCGCGGTAAACGATGCTTACAGCTGCTTCACCGCTCGCATGGGGCAGAGAATGCTTACCTTCGGAGCAGGTGATGTTGTGAAGGTCTGGCCATCGTACTGAGCCACATAAGCGACGTTGCTGCCTTCTTCCGTCGCCGTCCACAGCATGACAAAGTATCCTTCGCCCATAGTCATGTTGTACGCGGTGTTCGTTGCGCCAGTCATGGGGAAGAACAGATGATTTCCGTTGACCGTGCTTGTCAGGAGCAGTCCCTTGACACCATTGTAAATCAGAATCGAATGAACACATTCGGCAATAAGTTCTTCAAACTGCGCTCTTGTAGGCGTCTGCCAGCCTTCATTCGGTACGATGTCCGCCCAGTTTGTGAACGTGCCGTAGATTTCAGGCGAGGTAGCTCCTGTATTGCAGGAAGCCCAAAGAAGTCCGGAACCCATATCCACGGGGCCCTCAGTGTCCAGCACCAGCTGCGTCACAGTTACCGTGCAAGTAGCAGTGAAGTTACCGTCGGCCGATGTGACCGTAATCACCGCCGTACCCGCAGACTTAGCCGTCACCTGCCCGTAATCATCTACGGTGGCAACGGCAGGGTTGGAACTGCTCCAGCTCACCTGTTGATTGCTGGCGTTTGAAGGATTGATAACCGGATACAGCGTTGTTACACCTCCCTCATACAACGTCGTTTCCGTCACTGTAAGCGATATGCTTTGGACTGCAATGGGGGCATTGACTGAACCGGCAGCACGGCATTCACGCCCGAGCCGTCCGCTGCCTCGAAGGTAATGGCGGCCTGACCGGATGCGACTGCTGTAATGTCGTAATAGTAGCCGCTGTAGACAAAGCTATACTGCATGCTTACCTTTACGATGGATTCGTCCGACGAGTTCACGGTCAGCGCCATATTCGCTGCGTTGCCGGGAAAGACTTTATATGTGTAAGGCCTGTCGCTTGCCACGAAACCATCGTAATAAGATACCTTCTGTCCGATGTCCAGCGTCAGGCTTGTGGGCTCGAGACGAATCTCTTCGACTTTCACATCTTCCTCAACAGTAACATGGCACCTGGCCGTAAAGTTGCCGTCGGCAGTTGTTGCCTGAATATATGCCTGACCGCCTTTTACGGCCTTGAACCACTGAGCGTACATCATGCCGGTTTCTTCCATCTCGATGACGTCCTTGCCGGTGATAACCTCAAAGGTAACATTCTTATTGCTTGCGTCCTCGGGCTGCACTTTGGCGCTCAGATACAGTTCTTCTCCAACCTTCAGCGTGGCTGTCGTCTTGTTCAGCTCAACGCCGGTCACCGGGATGGGATTCACGGTCACCGTACAGGTTGCCGTAAAGGAACCGTCTGTGGTTGTGGCTGTTATGATGGTCTCTCCGGGCTTTTTAGCCGTTACCAGACCGTTTTCGTCAACCGTAGCCACGGTAGTTTTGCTGCTGGTCCAGGTGACGGACTTGTCGGCCGCATTGTCCGGCGTTACGACAGCGCTGAGCTGCACCGTCTCGCCAGGGTCGATCGCCACCTCGGTCTGGTCCACGCTCACGCCGGTCACGGCGACAGGAAGCGGTTCCACATTCTCGTCAAACGGCACAAGGACGATTTCGTATTTTCTCATCAATTCACTCCCTCCCGAGATGCCGTAATAGTCGAAACTGTATTTGTAGTTCAGGGATGAGCCGAGGAAACAGCCGATAAGACAGCCTCCGGCGCTTGTCCCCGTGTAAGAGGCGTCGCCCATGCACAGTACGCCGACTTTATTCGTGTCTCCGCCTGCAACTGCATCGCAGACTACATGGATTACGTCTTCGACATAAAACACATCCCATTCGCACCAGGTGTCCGGCTCCAGGGGATTGAGACGTACGAGCCCATACTTGTTGTATGCGATAAATTGATTGAGGTCGCTCATGTTGCTGCCCTTTCTCATATATCGTTTGATCTCTTTCCCTTCCGCATCAAGGCCGAAGCTGACATAGATATGATATTTGTTGCTGCCTTCTATGGGCTCGAAATGGAACAGCGTCGCAAGCAGGCCCTGGCCGGTGGGCGTAAGCATCTTCGCTGCCGTAGGCTGCTCGCTTGTCTCCAGGGAGAAAGTATAGGGAATGATGACTTCTTCGCCTTCAACGGTCCTTTGGGCATAGGTTGAATACCAGGAATCTTCGCCTTTCGATACCACCCAATACTTTCCAGGGGCCAGCTTCTTGAATCGCTTAACCCTGATGGTCAAGGACTTGGAGCTGTTCAGCGGGTCACTGATGACAACATCGGCATCTACGACGCTTTCCGTCACCTCCAGCGGCGCGGCCGTGACTTTTATACGGGTACACCATAGCGAGTTCTGGTTTTGGAAACGCTCCACAGTCCAGCTGACGGAAGGGTCGTCGCAGGAAACGTCGGGCGTGAAATTGCACACGATTTCGGAGCTGTCGTCTCCGCCGAACCAAGGCATATATGCAGTCCAGGTTTCCCCAATATTGCGGAAATCGCGTTTGAACTGGCTGATGCGAACATACTGGATGATATTGCCGGCGCTGACTTCGATGGAACCGTTGCGGGCACCTATGCCGTAAGCCGAAGCGTAGCTTGTCTCGTATGTGGGATTCGCCTCATATTGCAGGGTGATTTTCCTGGTGGCTGGGTCGAACGTGGCGGTAGCCCAATCGCAGTATGTGTCATCGACGGTCACTGCTGAGATGTCGCCTGTGTAGTCAACATCCAGCGTGATTGTCCCGGCATCCGGCGAGAAATAGGGGTCAATCTGTAAATAGGAATTGGAACTATTGGTCCGCACCTCGCCCTGAGAGTCAATGTAAGTATAGCTGAGTGTCAGTTCGGGGGCTTTTTCCATGGCCACGGAGAAGGTGGTCATCTTGCCGTTTGCAAACGTGATGGATTTGCCCAAAGCAGCCAGGTCAACGCTCTTGACATATTCATGATTGACCCCGTAGCTACCCGTTACCGGGTCGTAATCCATAACCGTGACGGACACATCCAGTTTCTCGTCAATCTTGCCGGCAGGCAGCCTCAGCCAGATGTCGGCCTTCCCTTCCGCGTCCGCATAGACATTGTTCGGATAAATCTGCAAGGGGGAAATCATGCCGGGGCCAATCACTTCGCCACCCTCGACCGGCGGGCCGACAACGACGCCACCACCGCTGGATGACGGAATATAAGCCCGCACCTCTTCCAGCTCGACATCGTATTCAAACTTCGACATAATCGGGAAATCCGCATCAACAGACAAGGTACCATCCTGGAAACAGGCATTCGCCGGTAGTCCTGTCAGGGTCATTTTTACGATGCCGCCGACCCGGCTGTAATAGAGGGAAATATTCCCGTCCGCACGGCTGTCCAGCGCAGCGACTTTGGATACCAGGATATCTGCATCGGGGTCGAAACTCGTGGCGGTGGGGTACTGGCTGGTAGGGAATTGCAGCACTATCACGGGGTGTACCGGAAGGCTTTTGTCCGCATCGGACCAGGTTTCGGCGTAATAATCTTCGTCCGACCAATAAGACATCTCGGACCTAGGGGAGACGGCGACATATCGATACTTTCCGCCGCCGGGATTGCTGAGCGTCGAACTCAGGTCCACCGTGAAAGTGGCCGCTGTCGTATCCTGTTCCAGCTCTTCCGAATAAAAAATCTTGGAGGGAGTGGCGTTCTCGACATCGCTCCCGTAGTTCTCATAAACGAACTCGTACAATGCTATCTTGTCGCCGTCCTTCCAGGTAAAGGAATACCCGCCATCCTGCTTTTCCGTGATAGCGGTCTTGGTCGCCACCGGGCTTACCGTAATAACCCGCCCTTCGGAAGTCTCAACGACAGCGGGCACTTGCGTGTCACTGGAAGCATCTTCAGAAACGGAATTTACCGGAGCCGGATCCTCAATGGCCGTCTCTTGCTTTGCACATGAAAACGTCATTGCCACGAGGGCAACGATATACCATACTCTTTTCATCAGAACGACCCTCCTATTATGATTTCATCTTCTTCGATATCATCTCCCGACACACCGGGATTGATGTTGTACCGCAGCTTGCTGAAACAAACAATACCTTCAAGTTGTACATGCACGATGTCAGCGCACGGACTTTCGTAGGGGAATTTTTGAGCGTGTAGCATAATAATAGGATTTTTGGATATTACAAATTTCCTGAATTCCCTTTTTATTTAGTTAATGATTTTTCAGTAATTTGGCAAGTAAAGGGTACTGAAAAGGTATTTTTCTTACGTGGTTTCGCGGATTCCTGCTATCTTTGTGAAAAAAGAACGGAGATGAAAAGACTGCTTGGTTTTATGCTTGTTTTGGCCCTGATTCCCGGGCTTGGCGCTTGTCGGAAAGCCCCGGCCGGGGCCGAGGAGGAGATAGCGGCGCGGCTGAAAACAGCGGACCGGCACCTCGGCGCCCAACGCTTCGACGCCGCGATGCAGGAAGCCCTTTCGGCGCTGGACCTGGCCCGGCAGAGCGGTTCCCGGACCGGTGAAGTCCGCGCCCTGGCCGGCATCGTCGATATCGACATCATGGCCAGCCGCGACGAGGACGCCTGGCAGAAAGCCCTGGAAGCGGAGAGCCTCGCCCGGGAAGCCGGCCTCACGGCCGAACTCGCCGAGATTCTGATTGCCAAGGCCAAGCTGTGCTCCTATGCTGAAATCTCCCCTGAGACCGGCCGTAACGACGAAGGGTTGGAATATGCCCGTGAAGCCCTCTCGCTGGCCGAATCCTGCGACGCTTTCGAGCAGCAGGCCGAGGCGTGCTACATCATCGGCTCGCTGTATATCAACAAGAACCGCTGGTCAGACCCCATCGACCCGGAACTCTACCGGACGGCCGGAGCATGGCTGGACCGGGGGCAAGCCCTGGCCGACACCTACGACATCCCACGTCTGCGCCGCAACGGCATCCTGTTCCGTTCGCGCTGGTTCCAGCAGGGCGGCCGCAACGAAGAAGCCATCGCCTGGTTCGAGCAGGTCCGGAGCGGGCTCAAAGAAACGGACCACCTGACGGCCGCCGCCCTGAACGACCGCCTGGTGCGGCTGTATACCCGCACGGGCGCGGTGGAAAAAGCCCTGGATACGCACGATGCCTATGTCTACCACATGCAGGAATATCTCCGGCAGAAGCAGGACGAAGCCCTGCAGGAAATGGAGACCCGCTACGAAGTCCAGCTGAAAGAGCAGCAGATTGAACGCAGCCGTTACCAAATCTGGATTCTGGTCCTCGCCCTGCTGCTGAGCGCGGCCGTCATCCTGCTGATTACCGACTGGCTGCGGAAAGCCCACCGGCGGGCGGAGGAACTTCAGAAACAGAGCGACAGCAAGGAACAGATTATTGACTTTCTGTCGAAAGACCTCCGGAATCCCGTCAATGCCATCAGCGGCGAAATCGCCCGGCTGTCCGCCGATGCCGCGCTCCTTCCGCCAGAAGCCATCCGTAAAAAATGCCAGGCCCTGGCGGAAAAGACCGAATCGATGAATGCCGGCGTCGCCGACTACGTGGGCGATGTCCTGATGCAGCGCAGCCGGAGAATCGCCGACATCGGCCTGTCCCAGCGTGAAATCGAAATCATCCGCCTCAGTGCGGAAGGACTCAAGGCGGCCGACATTGCAGGACGCATCCACCTCAGCGTCCACACGGTCAATACGCACCGGCAGCGGATTTACGCCAAGATGGATGTGAAAAACGTCTCCGAAATGCTCCGCAAATCAACGGAGCTCGGCATTATTTGATGACCCCGAGTTCCTTGCCGACCTTGATGAAGGCGGCGATGGCTTTGTCGAGGTGCTCGCGCTTGTGGGCGGCGGAGAGCTGGACACGGATGCGGGCCTGGCCCTTTGGTACCACCGGGTAGTAGAATCCGGTCACGAAAATGCCCTCCTTGGCCATGGCGGCCGCAAACTTCTGGGACAGCGGGGCGTCATACAGCATCACGGCGCAGATAGCGGACTGGGTCGGCTTGATATCGAAGCCGGCGGCCAGCATCTTGTCACGGAAATACTGCACATTCTCCTGCTGGCGGTCAGGCAGTTCGTTGCTTTCATCCAGGATTTTGAACATCTCGATGGCGGCGGCGGCAATCATCGGCGGGATGGAATTGGAGAACAGGTACGGGCGGGAACGCTGGCGCAGCATGTCGATAATCTCCTTGCGGCCGGTGGTGAAACCGCCGACAGCACCGCCGAAGGCCTTGCCCAGGGTGCCGGTGAAGATATCGATACGGCCATAGCAATCAAACTGTTCAGCCACGCCGCGGCCGGTCTTGCCCACGACGCCGGCGGAATGGCTCTCGTCGACCATCACCAGGGCATCATACTTCTCCGCCAGGTCGCAGATCCTGTCCATCGGGGCGACATTGCCGTCCATCGAGAACACGCCGTCAGTCACGATGATGCGGTGGCGCTGCACCTGGGCCTGCTTGAGGCAGTTCTCAAGATCATCCATGTCTGCATTAGCATAACGGTAGCGGACTGCCTTGCACAGGCGGACTCCGTCTATGATCGAAGCATGGTTCAGCGAGTCGGAAATGATGGCGTCCTCGGCATTGAAAAGAGGCTCGAACACTCCCCCGTTGGCATCGAAGCACGATGCGTAAAGGATGGTATCCTCGGTATGGAAATACTCGGAAACGGCCTTCTCAAGCTTCTTGTGCATATCCTGCGTACCGCAGATAAAACGCACTGAGGACATGCCGTAGCCGCGGATGTCCATAACCTTCTTTGCAGCCTCGATGAGGCGGGGATTGTCGGCCAGGCCAAGATAGTTGTTGGCGCAGAAATTAAGTGCCTTGGAACCGTCCTCGAGGGTTATCTCCGCGGACTGGGCGGAAGCGATATTGCGTTCTTTCTTATATAGCCCGGCAGCCTCTATGGAGGCGAGCTCGTCGGCAAGGAATTTTTGGAAATTACCGTACATATTAGAGTTTTTTAAATCGTTGCAATAAAGTCTTACAAAATTAAGTTTTTTTCGATAATTCAAAGTAAATTTGCAACGCTTTTAAAGTAACCACATAATGAAGAACATCCTCGTAATCGGGTCCACCGGACAGATCGGATCCGAGCTTACAATGAAACTCCGCCGCGACCTCCCAGGAGGTGTCACAGTGGCAGGATACATACCCGGAGCGGAGCCCAAGGGCAAACTGCTGACCAGCGGTCCGGCCGAAATAGCCAACGTCACCAATGCACAGCAGATTGCAGACATCGTAGACAAATACGACATCGATACCATATACAATCTCGCCGCCCTCCTTTCCGCCACGGCTGAGCGCAAACCCCTGCTGGCCTGGGACATCCAGATGAACGGACTCATCAACATCCTGGAGATAGCGCGCGAGAAGCACGTCGCCGTATTCACCCCGAGTTCCATCGGCTCCTTCGGTCCCAGCACCCCTCACGACAATACCCCGCAGGATACCATCCAGCGCCCTACCTCGATGTACGGCGTCACAAAGGTTGCCACCGAACTGCTCAGCGATTACTATTACACGAAATACGGAGTGGACACGCGCTCGGTGCGTTTCCCGGGCCTCATCTCATATACGACGCCTCCGGGCGGCGGCACCACCGACTACGCGGTGGAGGTATTCTACGCCGCCGTCAAGGGCGAGGAATTCATTTGCCCCATCGCTCCCGGCACATACATGGACATGATGTACATGCCCGACGCGCTTCAGGCAGCCGTCGACATCATGCGCGCGAGGCCTCAGTATCTCAAGCACCGCAACTCCTTCAATATCGCGGCTATGAGTTTCGAGCCCGAGGAGTTGTTCGCGGCCATCCGCAAGCGCATCCCTTCGCTGAAAGTCCGTTATCAGGTCGATCCCGTACGCCAGGCCATCGCCGACTCCTGGCCCGACCGGATGGACGACATCTGCGCACGCAAGGAATGGGGATGGTCACACACATACGACCTTGACGCCATGGTCGATGACATGATCAAGAATCTCCGCATCAAGTTCGGCATAGACGACTCACCGAAAATCAAAGACTGACGATATGAAACAGATCATAGAATGCGTCCCGAACTACAGCGAAGGACGCGACCGCAGGGTGATAGACGGCATTGCCGCAGCCATCGCCTCAGTAGAAGGGGTGAAAGTCCTCAACATAGACCCGGGACAGGCCACGAACCGGACGGTCATTACCTTCGTGGGTGAACCGGGGCCCGTCGTGGAGGCGGCATTCCGCGGAGCGGCCAAAGCCAAAGAACTGATTGACATGCGCGTACATCACGGGGCCCATCCGCGTTCCGGTTCGACCGACGTACTGCCATTGATTCCTATCTCCGGAATAAGCCTCGAGGAATGCGCCGTA
>CADBPR010000046.1 GCA_902796555.1 uncultured Bacteroidia bacterium | reverse complement strand
TACAGGGCACCGAAACCGGTCGCCTCCGGACGGAGGATGGAACCGCCCCAGGTGCTGCCCTTGCCGGTCAGGACGCCGGTATTGTACTCGCGGGCGAGTTTCTTGTACATGCCATAGAGGAAGCCGATTTCACGGCCGCCCACACCCACGTCGCCGGCCGGAATATCCTGGTCGGGGCCGATGCACTGCCAGAGTTCCAGCATGAAGGCCTGGCAGAAACGCATGATTTCCGCGTCGGATTTGCCCACGGGGTCGAAGTCGGAACCACCCTTGGCACCACCCATCGGAAGGGTCGTCAGGGCATTCTTGAAGGTCTGTTCGAAACCGAGGAACTTCAGCATGGAAGGCGTCACGGCCTTGTGGAAGCGGAGGCCACCTTTGTAGGGGCCGATGGCGCTGTTGAACTGGATGCGGTAACCGGTATTGGTCTGTACCTCACCCTTGTCGTCAATCCAGGTCACCCGGAAGGTGAAGATACGGTCGGGCTCTACGATACGCTCGACAATCTTCGCCGCCTCGAATTCGGGATGCTGATTGTAGACCTCTTCAATGGACTCCAGCACTTCCTGGACGGCCTGAAGATACTCTTTCTCCAGCGGATACTTGGCCTGGAGTTTCGCCATGATAGCTTCTGTTTTCATATTTGATTAAAATTGTTTAGTGTTTTATCAATTATATCGCAAATCTAATAACAAAAAATCACATTTCAATAAAAAATATAAAGAAATTAGGCCGCTTCCAACGGAAACGGCCTACGATCTCTGATGAAACAGCCTGTTACTGCTGCTGGGTCGCCTGCTGCTGGGCCTGGAGCTCTGCCTGCAGGGATTCGAGGGTACGTCCCTCGGGAATGTTCAGGGCCTTGCGGGCGGCGGGCGTCAGGTCTGTGCTCTGGGCCTCGTTGATGAAGAGCAGCTGGTTGCGCTCGAAGACATAGATATAACCGCCTTCCTTGGCGAGTTTTTCCACAGCCTTCATGGCTTTCTCCTGGATGGGAGCCATCAGCTGGGACTGCTGCTGCTGCAGTTCGACCTGGATATTCTGGCGGAACTCTTCAATCCGGTTCTGGATTTCACTGAGTTCCTTCTCCTTGGACTCCTTGATGGTAGCGGTCCAGGTGGAAGCCTTCTGCTGATACTGGCTGTATTTGTTCTGGAACTCCTCCATCATGCTCTGATAAGCCTCTTCGGCCTCTTTGGTGGAAGCGGCGATGGCGGAACGGGCCTCATCGGCCTCCGGCATCAACTGCACGAGCTCGGAGAAATTGACGTGTGCGAACTTGAGGTTCTGCGCAGAAGCGGTAAGGGTAAGCAGCGCTGCTGCAGCAATGACAAAAATCTTTTTCATATCAATCTAACATTTAATATTTCCGTTAAAACTCCTGTCCAATCATGAAGTGGAACTGACTGCCTCCGTTCACCGGATCGTCGAAGCCCCATCCCCAGTCTACACCCAGCAGGCCCACCACCGGGAGGAAGACACGGACACCCACACCGGCGGAACGCTTGATCTGGAAGGGATTGAAATCCCGGATATCCGACCAGCAGTTACCTCCTTCCAGGAAGACCAGCGCAAAAATGGTGGATTGCGGCTGGAGAATCACCGGATATCGGAGTTCCACCGTGAACTTGTCATATACGTTACCAGCATAAGCCGTGCCAGTCGCATATTGGGACACCGTCTGCGGGGTCAGCGAGTAGTTGGAGTAACCGCGCAGGGAGATGACTTCGGTACCATAGGTATTGTAACCGGTCATACCGTCACCGCCGACCCAGAAACCCTCGAAGGGAGAGTAGCCCCAGCGGCGGTTGTAGTAGCCCAGATAACCGAACTGCATCCGGGTCCGCAGCACCAGGTCACCCCAGATGGCCTGATAGAAATTGGCCTTGAAAGACCATTTGTGATATTCCACCCAGCGGTAGCGTTCCTGGGCGGTCCAGTTGTCGTAATTGACGTCTTTCCAGCTCTTTACATTCACCCAGTTGCCGTTTGCGTCCTTGTCCCTGCGGTTGAACAGCGAATAGGGCGGCGTCAGGGAGAGGGAGAAGGAGATATCCTGGCCGCGGCGCGGGAAAATCTGCTGGTCCGTGGAGTTGCGGGACAGGCCGATGGTATAGCTGAAGTTGTTGGCGATACCGTCGTCGAAGATGAAATAATTGGAATACCAGTTGGTCAGGCGGTAGGTCTGCCAGCTGAACTGGTTGTACAGGACGAAGAAGTCATCCGGCCATTTGAGCCGGTTGCCCAGACCTGCCGAGAAACCGATGACTTCCATCTGGCGGTCATGCGAGAGGATGTTCCAGGCCAGATAGGAGTTGGTCTGACGGGTATAATAGGCTGACAGGCTGAGCGACGTCGGTTTCTTACCGAAGAGCCAGGGCTCGGTGAAACTGGCCGTCAGGGCCGTGTAATAAGTACCGGAGGTCTGGAAACGGAAGGCCAGGTTCTGGGCGTCGCCCAGCGGCACCGGCCGCCACGCGCCCTTCTCGAACATCCGCCGGGTGGAGAAGTTGTTGAAACTGACACCGGCCGTGGCCACGAAGGTGTTGCCGCCCCAGCCGCCGGACAGTTCCAGCTGGCTGGACGGTTTCTCCGTCACGTTATAGACGATGTCCACCGTGTTGCTGTTCTGGTCGGGGATGATGGTGTAACCGCCCTCGCCCATGATGGATTCCGGGTCGAACTGGCCCAGGGAAGCGATTTCCCGGATGGAGCGTTCGAAGTCGCTCTGGCGGAACAGGTAACCCGGCCGGGTCGCCACCTGACGGCGTACGACACGCTCGTTGGTGAGGTCGTTCCCGTTGATGATGATTTTGTTCAAGGTGGCCTGCTTGCCTTCGACGATACGCATCTCCACATCCACGGAGTCGCCCTGGATGTTCACCTCCACGGGCTGGACCTGGAAGAAGAGATAGCCGTTGTCGCGGTAGGCCTTGGAGACGTCCTCCTCGGTCTGCTTGCCGCCGCCGACGAGCCGTTTCTGCATCGTAACCATGTCATAGACATCGCCTTTCTTGATTTTCAGCACCTGGTTGAGCTGGTCGGCGGTATAGACCGAGTTGCCGGTCCAGGTCACGTTGCGGAAATAGTATTTATGGCCGGGTTCGGTCACCAGGTCGATGCCCAGCCGGTTCGGCTCCACATAATAGATGGAATCCCGCACCAGCCGCGCATCGCGGTAGCCGGCTTCGTTGAAGGTACTGATCAGTTCCTTCTTGTCGTTGGGGTATTCCTTCTCGTTGAACTTCTTGCTGCTGAAGAAGTTATAAATCTTATTGGACTTGGTCTTCTTCATCGACCTGGCCAGCTTGAACTCGCTGATGTCCTCCGGACGGCCGATGAAATGAATGTCCTTGATGCGTACTTTCTTGCCTTTGTCCACGGCGAAATTGACCCGGATGGCGTTTTTGACGATGGTGTCACGCGTGACTTCCGGGGTCACTTTCACATTCAGGAAGCCCTTTTCTTTGTAGTAACGGCTGATGATGTCGGACGAAGTCTTGGAAACATATTCGGAGAATTCCCCGCCGCGGCGCAGGCTCAGGCGTTCCTCCAGGTCTTTCTTTTCCCCGCTTTTGACGCCGGTGAAGGTCCAGCGGGACATACGCGGACGTTCCTGGATGCGGATGAGGAACCAGGCGCTGTCGCGCTGGGCGGAAACGGAATCAATCGCAACGGACACGTCCTGGAAATAGCGCTGCAGCCACAGGCGGTTGACGATGGCGGAAACCTGGTCGCCCGGGACCATCACGTCCATCCCCTCACGGAGTCCTGACAACTGGATAATCTGTTCATCTCCCAGGTAAGTATTTCCCTCCACCTTGATGCCTCCCACGACATATTTCCGCGGATTGGCGTAATCCACGGTGATATCCTGGGCAGCCGCCACCGCTCCGGTCAGCAGCAGGGCAGCCAGGCATCCTGTCAGTTTTGCTCTCATCCTTTCTGTTCTCATCCCTGTCGGGAAAAATCATTCAATCTGCAAATATACGAATATTATTTCACTTTTCCGTATCTTCTGTCGCGCCGTGCATATTCTTCCAGGGCCTGATGCAACTGTTCCATCCGGAAATCCGGCCAGCAGACATCGGTGAAATAAAACTCGGAATAGGCCCCTTGCCAGAGCAGGTAGTTGCTGATTCGCAGTTCGCCGGAAGTGCGGATAATCAGGTCCGGATCCGGAATCCCCGCCGTAACCAGCCAGGAATCGAAGTCCCCGATCTGCATGGCCTCGATTTCCTCGGGGCTCTTGGCGGCAGCCAGGCGCTTGACGGCCTGCAGGATATCCCATTTGCCGCTGTAACTCAGGAAAAGAATCAGCGTGAGCCTGTCGTTACCGGCCGTCGCCTCCTCCAGGTTGGTAATGGCCGCATTCAGCACAGGGTCCAGCCGTCCGCGGTTGCCCAGCACCCGGAACCGGATGCGGTTTTCCAGCATTTCTTCCATTTCATCGGCGACTTCCCGGGCCATCAGGTCCATCAGGAACGAGACTTCCTGCTGGGGACGGTTCCAGTTTTCTTCCGAAAAAGCATAAAGGGAGAGGTATTTCACCCCTTCCCGGATGCAGCCTTCGATAACGGCACGGACGCTTTTGGCGCCCTCCTGGTGGCCAAAGGTCCGTTCCCGGCCCCGCTCCGCCGCCCAGCGGCCGTTTCCGTCCATGATGATGGAGACATGCTCCGGTATCCTGTCCATGTGTCGATGCGTTAATAATAGTTGTTCCGGATGTCTTCTCCCCAGAAGAGTTTACCGGTCAGGGCCTTCACGAAATTGGATTTCGCGAGCCGTATCCGTTTCAGCGAAAACTGTGCCATAGCAATCTGCACCTGCCAGTCCGGTTCAATCTCCACGGTCTTGTTGTCCATGGACATGGTAATGGTCTCGTCGCGGCTGATTAGGGAGATGCCGATGCGGGCCGTATCGGGGACGACCAGCGGCCGCACATTGAGGTTATGGGGAGAAATCGGGGCGATAATCAGCACCTTGGTGTCCGGCATGCAGATGGGCCCGCCCACACTGAGGGAATAGGCGGTGGAACCCGAACTGGTGGCGACCAGCAGGCCGTCCGCCCAATAGGTCGGGAGGGGCTCACCGTCGATGGAAACATTGATGCCGAGCACGGCGCCGCCGCTGCGGTGCAGGGAAACTTCGTTCACCGCATAGGGCAGCAGACCGATATCCTTGCGGGCGTTCTTGCCCTTCAGCGTGGCATTCAGCATGGTCCGGTATTCGACGGAGAAATCTCCCTCCAGGAGGGCCGGAAGGACTTCTTCGGGACTGTTGTCGGACAGGAAACCCAGCCGGCCGAAGTTGACGCCCAGGATGGGCAGGCCGATGTCGGAGACCGTCTGGGCGGCGGTCAGGAAGGTACCGTCACCGCCGATGCTGAGCACCAGGTCCGTCTCCGGACGGATATCGGACTTGCTGTGAATCCGGTACAGTTCATATCCGGCATCAATCAACTGTTGTTTCATATTCAGGAACTTCCCGTCGGTGAGAAGTTCCTCGTTTTTAATCACTGTTCCTATTCGCATATTCTTCCAAACAAGTGGCCAAAATTAGCACAAAATTCATAATTAACGAAATGTTTTATTATTTTTGCGTTTCCAAAGACTGAAAAAAATGACCAGACTGAGTGTAAATATCAATAAAATTGCGACATTGCGCAATGCCCGCGGCGGGAACCTGCCCGACGTAGAAAAGGCCGCGGTGGACATCGAAGGATTCGGAGCGGAAGGCATCACGGTTCATCCCCGGCCCGACGAAAGGCACATCCGCTACAGCGATGTCCGGGCGCTCAAGCCCTTGATTCGTACCGAGTTCAATATCGAAGGAAATCCGATTCTCTCGTTCAACGCGCTGGTCCTGGAGGTGCATCCCGACCAGGTTACGCTGGTGCCCGACGCCCACGACGCCATCACCTCCAATGCCGGATGGAACACCCTGGAGCACCGGAGTTTCCTGACGGATGTCTGCGGGATGTTCCGGGAAAACGGCATCCGGACCTCCATTTTCATCGACCCGGACCCCGAAATGGCCCGCGGAGCGGCGGCGTGCGGCTGCGACCGCATCGAACTGTATACGGCCGCCTATGCCGAAAACTATGCACGGGACCGTGAAGCCGCGATAGCGCCCTATCTGGAAACGGCCCGAGCAGCCCGCGACTGCGGCCTGGGGGTGAATGCCGGCCACGACCTGAACCTGGACAACCTTGCCTGGTTCGTCCGCACCATTCCCTGGACGGACGAAGTGTCCATCGGGCACGCCCTGATCAGCGACGCCCTCTACATGGGACTGGAAAAAACCGTCCGCGCCTATCTTGCCTGCGTCAAAAACCAAGCTTGACAAGACTTTTACCGTCTGCGACAAGGCTTTCTCATTTTTTTTGAGTACCTTTGCATGTTTATGCATACGAAGCAATCAAATGTAACAAACAATACAATGAAAAACACACCTCTCATTCTCAGCATCATCGCCCTCGTCGGCGTGATTACCATCGGCATCCTGCAGCTGACTGCCGGCAAGGGCTCCGAGACGGAGGCTCCGGCCGCCGAAGGAACTGAAATCGCAGCCCAGAAGGGCGCCATCGTCTATTTCAACCTCGACCGCGTCCTCAACGAATACGATATGGCCAACGACCTCCGCACCGCCGTGGAATCCAAGGTCCAGGGCATCCAGCAGGAAGTCACCCGCCGCGGAAACCGGCTCCAGAACGATGTCAACTCCTTCCAGGAGAAGGTCAACAAGGGCCTGATTACCCGTTCCACAGCCGAAATCCAGCAGCAGAAGCTGATTGAACAGCAGCAGCAGTTCCAGACCTACGCCCAGAAGAAAGAGCAGGAAATCGCTGAGGAGCAGCAGGTGCTGATGAACCAGATCGGCGATGCCATCAAAAAATTCGTCGACCGCTACAATGAGATTCACGGCTATGCGATGATAATCGCCTGCCAGGGCGACATTCTCCCCGCCCCGATTGTGACCGCTGACGCCGCCCTGGACATCACGGACGACCTCCTGGCCGGTCTCAACGATGAATATGTAAAGACCAAAGCCGCTGAAAAGCAGTAAGATGAGACGCCGGATCGCCATCCTGTTGACTTGCCTGTGCCTGGCCGCCCCCGCAGCGGTCCGGGCACAGGAGTATACCCAGACGCCCGTGACCCTTTCCAAGGAAAAGGTCCGCTCCGGCGGCAAGGTATACTGGTCCCATGTCGTACAGGAACGCCAGACCCTTTTCGCCATCGCCCGCGCCTACGGCGTGACGGTGGATGAAATCTGCGCGGCGAATCCGGATGCCAACCTTCGGGAAGAAGGGCTGAAACTGAATGCGATAATTCTGGTTCCGGTCTCTTCCTCCCTCCCCTCCCATGAGGTGGAAATGCCTCAGACAGAAGCGGAAACAGGCCCGCAGGAGCCTTCGGACAACGATATTGTCCATGTCGTCAAATGGTACGAGGACATCGATGACATCGCCCGCAAATACAACCTGCCTGCCGAAACCATCCTCTCCTATAACGGGCTGACTTCCCGCAAACTCAAAACCCGCATGAAACTGCGGATTCCCCGCGTCCCCGTCGTCGCGTCTTCGGCTGAACCGGCCGCGCCGGAATCCGCCGCAACCGATACCACGGTCACGGAAACAGCGGCAGCCGACAGCAGTCATTCACACCTGGAAGACATCCTGTCCATTTTCCGGAAGAAGGAACAGGTGAAAGCCCTGCTGATTCTGCCCTTCGGTGCCAATACTTCCCCGGGGGAAATCGCGATGGATTTCTATGCCGGATTCCTCCTGGGCACCCAGGAACTGGGCCGGGACGGCATCAATATCGACCTGAGCGTCTATGACCTGGTCTCCGGCGCCCTGCCCGTCACGGCGGACAAACTCCGCGAGAGCGACCTGGTATTCGGTCCGATATCGCCTGCGGATATTCGCAAGGTCATGAGTATCAATACTTCCTACACGCCGCTGGTTTCTCCGCTCGACCCGCGGACCGCCGACATGACCGCCGATGATACGGCCTTGATTCATGCCCCGGCCCCGGCCGACATCCAGTACGAGGACCTTATCCGCTGGATTGGCCAGGACATGGTCCCCGGTGACAAAGTACTGCTCATTTCCGAAAGCGGCGGGAAAAATGCGGAAACCACAGCCCTGGCGGATTCCCTGCTGACCGGGGCGGGTATAGCGCACAGTGCCTTTTCTTACAACATCCTGGCCGGCCGCCGGGTCTCCGACGACCTGTTGCAACTGGCCGCCCAGCAAGGCACGACCCGTGTCCTGATCACCTCCGACAGCGAGGCGTTCGTTCACGATGTGGTCCGCAACCTCAACCTCTTGAAAACCAAAAAGAAAGACGTCGTGCTGTACGGCGTTTCCAAAATCCGCAGCTTCAGCACCATCGAGGTGGAGAACCTGCACAAACTCAACCTGCACGCCTGCGTATCGTACTTTATCGATTACGATGATACGCGCGTACGCGATTTCGTACGGGCCTACCGCGCCCTCTACAATGCGGAGCCCAGCCAGTCCGCCTTCCAGGGACATGATGTGGCGGCCTTCTTTATCCGCGCCTGCTACGACGGCGGCAACCGCTGGACGCACCGGCTGGCCACGATGGACCGGGTCCGCATGCTGCAGACGGATTTCCTCCTGAGCCAGGTGGAAGAAGGCGGTTGGATAAACGGAGCGGTCCGGCGGGTGGTCTATACCCCGGATTACAAGATTACTTTGCAACAGTAAGCAGCGCCCGCGCGTTGGCGACGGCTTCCGGCGTAACCGTGGAGCCGGAGAGCATTCGTGCCAGTTCCTGGACACGCGCTTCCCCGCCGATACGGGTGATGGACGTGACAGCCGTCCCGTCCGGGGCCACTTCTTTGCTGACCAGGAAATGCGCGTCGCCCTTGGCAGCGACCTGCGGGAGGTGGGTAATGGCAAAGACCTGCATATCCTCCCCCATCCGGCAAATCATCGAGCCCATCTTGTCCGCGGCGCTGCCGGATACGCCGGTATCGATTTCATCGAATACCATGGAGGGCATATGGGAATAACGGGCCATCATGGCCTTGAGACTCAGCATCATCCGGGACATTTCACCACCGGAAGCACACTTGGCGACATCGACGGGCGCCGCCCCGGTGGCGGAGAAGAGATACCGGACCGTATCGGTGCCGGCGGGCCCTTCCGCAGCCGGAGAGAGTTCCGCCCGGAACACGGCCCGTTCCAGTTCCAGGGTCCGCAGGGATGCCTGGACCGCCTCTGAGAAGGCGTCGACGGCAGCGGTACGGGCGGCATGCAGCCGTTCGCACAGGGTGGTATACCGCTGGTCCAAGGCCCGGAGAGACTGCTCCAGCCCGGTCTTTTCGTTTTCCAGCGCAGTCGAATCGTACAGGAGCCCGGACAATTCTTCCCGTGCGGCAATCAGTTCTTCCACCGTACTGCAGCCGAACTTCTTGAAGAGGCTGTACAGCAGGGACATCCGCTCTTCCACCGCTTCCAGGCGCTGGGGCGACAGCTGAATACCCTCCGCCAGCTGCTGGGATTCCGCCAGGATATCGTCCAGTTCCAGGCGGACCGACTCGGTGCGGGCGGCCAGGTCCGTTGCGGCGGGCAGGAACCGGCCGACTTTCTCCAGGGAACGGACGGCTTCTTTCAAGCGGCTGTCGGCGGTGCTGCCTTCTTCCGGCGCGAACAGCTCCGTCAGCAGGTATAAGCCCCCTTTGATTTCTTCCGCATTGGCCAGCTGCCGCTGTTCGGCCTCCAATGCTTCCAGCTCCCCTTCGCGCAGGCCGGCATCGGCCAGCTGCTGATAACGGGCCTCATTGTAGTCCCGGTCCGCCGCCATCCGGCGCAACCGCGCACGGACGTCATCCAACCGGGTCCGGAGGGCGGAGCGTTCGCGCCACAGGGAAGCACATTCTTCCAGCAGGTCGCCATTGCCGGCGAAATAGTCCAGCAGGGAAAGCTGGAAACGGCTGTCACGCAGAATCAGGGTCTGATGTTGGGAATGGATGTCAACCAGACGGCCGGAGAGGGCGGTCAGCACGGACAGGTTCACCGGCTCGTCGTTGACAAAAGCCCGGGAACGTCCACTGGCGGACAAGACCCGGCGTATCGTCAGTTCACCGCCGTTCCAGTCCAGTCCCGCTTCTTCCGCCTGCAACTGCAGCGAGCGGTCGCCCGCCACATCGAAGACACCTTCGACTACGCAATGGTCGCCGGCTCCCCCAATCATCGACGCATCCGTCTTGCCGCCCAGCAGCATGGACAAGGCGCCCAGCAAAATGGATTTACCGGCACCGGTCTGCCCTGTAATAATGACCAGACCCGCCGGGAATTGAATCTCCAGCGAGTCTATCAGGACATAATTGCGTATCTGCAGGGACCGCAGCATGGCGGAAACAGCTTCTTATTCGAAGTCGACGTTCTTGGTGGCCGACTCGTCGTGTTTGGCCTTGCGGTAGGTCAGTTCTCCTTCCTGGAATTCTTCGATGGCGACCAGCGCAGGCTTGGGCTGACGCTCGTAGAACTTGGAGATTTCAATCTGCTCGCGGTTCTCGAACTGCTCTTCCAGGGTGTCACGCTCGTTGCGGAAGTCTTCCAGCTTCTTGTTGAGCTCTTTCTTCTCGGCGGTCGCTATCTGGTTCGCCCGTTTGTAGAGGATGACGACGGTCTCGTAAATATTGCCCGTAGGCTCCGCGAGATACTTGATGTCGCGGGTAATCGTGTTGGTCGGAACTTTTTTCTTATCCATATTTTTTTCCTTTTTCATCTATAGGTACGGACGGCACCCAGCGAAAGTTTCAAAATTATTTTTTCGCTGCGCTTCTCCGCTCTTCTTCGAACTCCCGGTCCCCGGCATCCAGCCGTTCATCACCGCCGGAATACTTGCCCAGAGCCCGTTGTGCCCGGGCATAAAGGGCATCCAGCTCCCGCCGGTAAGGCGACTCGGGAATCTCGCCGATAAAATTCAGATAGTCGTCCACAAAGACCAGGTAGCGCTCTTTCTGCTTGTCCTGCACGCTGTACTGGGCATACTTGTAAGAGGACATGGCGATATAATACAGGATATCTTCGCGGTAGAAATTGTCGGCATTGTCCTTGAGCACATTGCGGAGCGCTACGCGGGAGGCCTTGTAATCCTCCATCTTGTAATACAGCTTCGCACCTTCGTAAGCCTTGGTATCCAGGCGTTTCTGCAAATCCTGCAGCATCGCTTGACAATCGCCGGCATATTCGCTGGAGGGATAGTCGCGCAGGTACTCGTTAATCGCATTCATCGCCTCGTAGGTCGGCTTCTGGTCCAGTTCGTAGCGGAGGGTGGACCGGTAGAGGCAATCAATCCGCAGATAGCGGGCCTGTTCGGTGAAGGGGCTGCGGGGGAAGGTGTTGATGAATTTGTTGAAATTGGACTCCGCCGTGAAATAATCCTTGTAGCGGTAATTGCTCAGACCCCAGTAGAACTGCACGGTATCGTCCCGTTCGGTGCCACTGGTGAGCACGGCCATGGATTCGAACAGGGCCGCCGCCTTCTGGTAGCGCCCTTTGTTGAAATACTCGAACGCAGCCTTGTATTTCTCCTCTACGTTGTTGCTGGCCAGCAGGGTATCATACTGGGACTTGCAGGCGGCCCCGGCCAGCAGGGCAGTCAACAGAAAAAGGGTGATTTTCAGTTCCTTCATGTCTTTGTTTATTTGTTCCCCAGCAGGAAGCGTTCGGCATCCAGGGCCGCGCGGCAGCCCGATGCGGCCGCGGTGACCGCCTGCCTGTAGTGGGGGTCCTGGACATCGCCGGCAGCGAAGACGCCCTCCACATTGGTCCGGGACGTTTTGCCTTCGGTGATGATGTATCCGTTTTCATCGGTGTTCACCCAAGGCTGGAACAGTTCCGAATTGGGATGATGTCCGATGGCCAGGAAAAAGCCGTCAATCTTGATATCAAAAATCTCGCCATCCTTGCGCAGCAGCCGCGCTCCGGTCACGCCGGCCTCGTCGCCCAGCACTTCCTGGGTGTTGCAGTTCCACAGGATTTCGATGTTCGGTGTAGCGAATACCCGCTCCTGCATGGCCTTCGAGGCGCGGAACACGTCCCGGCGCACAATCATATAGACCTTGCGGCAGAGCTGGGCCAGGTACGTCGCCTCTTCGCAGGCGGTATCGCCGCCGCCCACCACGGCCACGTCTTTCTTGCGGTAAAAGAACCCGTCGCAGGTCGCGCAGGCGGATACGCCCAGCCCTTTGAATTTCCGTTCCGAAGGCAGCCCCAGGTAGCGGGCCGTCGCACCGGTGGCGATGATGACCGTTTCGGCCTCCAGTTCGGCCCCGCCGTCCGTCACGGCATGGAAGGGACGGGAGGAAAGGTCGATGGTCCGGATGATTCCCCGGCGGACATCGGCACCGAAACGCTGCGCCTGGGCTTTCAGCACACCCATGAGCTGATTGGCGTCCACGCCGTCCGCGAAACCGGGGTAATTCTCCACCATCGTGGTGGTGGTGAGCTGTCCGCCGGGCTCCATGCCCTCATACAGGACGGGGGACAGGGACGCGCGGGAGGCGTAAATGGCTGCTGTATAGCCAGCAGGGCCGGAACCGATGATCAAAACTTTTACCTTTTCCATATACGAAACAATAAGTTTACAAAGTTCCAAAAAATATTCTATATTTGCAAATGGATACAGTCCTGAAGGATGAAAGACCGGCCTACCACAACCCCGCCATCCCCGGAAGAATTCCGGACCCTGCTGCTGCGGCACAAACTGAAAGCGACCGCGCAGCGGATGGCTGTCCATTCGGCCATGCTGGACCTCCGGCACGCCACCGCCGAGGATGTGGCAACGCGTCTCGCGGAGAAAGGGACGGTCCGGATTGCGACCGCATCCATATACAATATCCTGTCCCAAATGGCCTTGCTGGGCATCTATGCCCACCGGTTGGGCCGGGGCGGGAAACTGGTTTTCGACGTGATTCCTTCCGCCCATATCCACCTGTATGACACCGTCAGCAATACCTGGACGGATATCGAGGACGGAGAACTGATGGGGATGGTGTTTTCCCGCCTGGGCAAGCGGCGCTTCCGCGGTTACCGCGTGGACGGGATAGACATCAGCATCCTCTGCCACCCGAGTCAATATAAAAAGAAATAGTTTGTCGACCCTTATGAAAAAACTGTTGCTTGCCTTATGCACGGCCTACCTTTGCGCGACGGCTTGCTACAACGATGCCCCGCTCCGGGAGCGGGTAGAAGACCTGGACACCCGCCTGACCACCCTGGAAAAAACCGTCAGAACCCTCAACGGCGACCTGCAGACACTGCAGAGGCTTGTGGATGCCCTCCAGCAAAACAAGACGATTCTGTCCGTTGCAGAGGGCGAAGAAGACGGGGTGAAAACCTGGACCATTACCTTCTCGGACAAGAGTACCCTGACGGTCCGCAGCGGCAGCGACGGAAAAGACGGACAAGACGGGCACAGCCCCCTTATCGGTGTCCGCCAGGATACGGACGGCAACTGGTACTGGACCCTGGACGGGGACTGGCTGAAGGATGGCCGGGGGAACCAGGTCCTGGCCAACGCCCCTACCCCGATACTCAAAACCGAAGACGGATACTGGTGGATTTCTTTTGACAACGGTGCGGTCTGGACGAATATCGCACCGGTACTGAACCAACAGGAAGACCCTCTCATCAAGGATATCAGCTACAATAGCGCCGGGAATGCCCTCATCTTCCAGCTCAGGGACGGCACGACGATTACCCTTCCGCTGAAAAGCGACCTTTCCATTACCTTCTTCGATATCCGGGAAGTGGCGGCCGCCCTTCCGGGCGAAAGTTTCACCTTCCCTTACCTGGTCAGCGGCGGGAACGAAAACAATGTCGTCAAAGCCATGGGACAAGGCGGCTGGATTGCCCGGGTACAGCCCAAAAATGCCTGGGAGGGCGAAATTGTCCTGACAGCCCCCGACCCGGTGACCGAATGTGAGGCCCTGGTCTGGGTCAGCGACGGGAAGGGCTATGTAATCATGGCTTCCATCAACTGCATCAAGGCGACGGTGGAATTCGCCGATGCCGCAATGACCGCACCGGCGGCCGGCGGACAGGTTACTTTCTCACTCCGCACCGATATCCAATATGACATCCGGATTGCAGAGGACTGGGTCACCCACCTTTCAACCAAAGCCCTGCGCAGCGAAAGCCTGACCTTCAGCGTCGCCCCCAATCCGGGCGAGCGCCGTTCCTGCCGGATAGACCTGTGCACCTCAGCCGGGTCCGCCGGCTATGCCATGATTGTCCAGGAGCCTGTCAACCCGGTCTATGAAAGCGATGCTTTCGGCATCTACGGCGTAGCAGGCATCGAGTGGCTGTACACCCGCGGGCAGGACCAGATGAACAGCCTGCGCGCCGAAGGAAAGGAGTATTTCCGCTTCCTCCTGCCGGGCACGATGCATGTTTACGAAGTGGCCGGCATCCCGGTCGAACTCAGCGAAGGCGCTTCTTTCCAGGCGGAACTGATTGAAAGCGAGCGCGGAGAAATCCTGCGCAACACGCCCTTCCGGGCCACAGTCCTGGACCTGCAAGAAGACAGGGTCAAGCTGTTGACAGACGATAATAAAGGATTGGTAATCAGGAGGTAAATGATGAAGAGGAGTCTTTCTTTCCTGGCGCTGATGCTGCTGACAGCCTCATGGATTGCCGCCGCCCCCGCCCGTCCCGGAAGCTTCCGCTACCGCCAGCCGGACGGCACCGTTCTGGTGCTGGAGCGCCACGGCGATGAGTATTGCCACTGGACCACCGATGCCGCCGGACGTATCGTCGAGCAGGGCGCCGACGGGTTCTTCCGCCCAGCTGTCGAAAAAAAGCGCAGCAAACTGCTGACCGAACAAGCCCAGACCCGCCACAGGGCCTGGTCCACCTATGAAACCGCCCCGGCCACCAATTTCGGGGAACGGAACATCCTGTGCCTGCTGGTGGAATTCACCGATTCCACCTTTGTGACGCCCGACCCCAAGACCCGGTTCTCCCGGATGCTCAACGAATCCGGTTACAGCGACAATGGCGCAACAGGCTCTGTGCGGGATTATTACGTCGAGACGTCCCACGGTCAGTTCCGTCCGGTCTTCGATATATACGGTCCCGTACAGTTGTCCCAGCCCTCCGCCTCTTACGGCCAAACCGACAACGGATCCAAGGCCCTGCATGAAGCCTGCGTCCTGCTGGACAATGAAATAGACTTCTCCCGCTATGATTCGGACGGAGACGGCAGCATCGACATGGTTCTGTTCTATTATGCCGGTCACAACGAAGCCGAAGGTGCCGGCGAAGAATCCATCTGGCCCCACCAGTCGACGTCCTACGGCACGTTCGACGGCGTAAAACTGACCAAATATTTCTGTACCTCCGAGTTGCGGGGATACCGCGGAACGGAGATGTGCGGCATCGGCACCACCTGCCACGAATTCGCCCATTCGCTGGGTCTGCCCGACTTCTATGACACGGATTATGAATATTCAGACGGCGAGAACTTTACGGTGGGCCCATTCATGCTTATGAGCATGGGAAACTACCTCAACGAAGGCCGCACGCCGCCGCATTTCTCGGCCATCGAACTGAACATGCTGGGCTGGATGCCCAACCCGGAAGTCCTCGGCAGCGCCGGTGAACGGAGCTTGAAACCGGTGCGGGAATACGAGGCGTTCCGGATGGACACCGCCAACCCGGGCGAGTTTTTCATCTTGGAATACCGTGACAATACCGGCTGGGACGCCTACCTGCCCGAACACGGTCTGCTGGTCTATCATATCGACGCTTCGCAGAATATCATCACCGGCACCCTTACGGCCGAATACCTGTGGCGGAACACCAATACGTTCAACCGCTACTACGGCCATCCCTGCTGTTACCTCGTGCCTTCGTTCGGCGCCGGAAGTTCCGCTCATTTCGCTTTTCCGGGCAAAAGCGGGGTCAGCACGCTCACGCTGACAGCCTGGGACGGCAGCATGAACGACTGCACCCTCTCGCATATCACGGAACAGGCTTCCAGTCTGTCATTTACCACCCTGGTGCCCGCCGGCAATGCGATTTGGGGGACCGTGACGGATGTGCTGGGACAGCCTTTGAAAGGGGCCCTGGTCCGGCTCTCTCCTGCGGTACGGCCGGAACCGTCCGGCTTCGCCGCCCCGTCCTGGCTGTCCACGGACCAGATTACCTATACCGACGACAACGGCACATATCTGCTGGAACCCGGCGACGGCTGGGCTTCAACATCCATCCTGACCGTTTCCGCGTCCGGCTACCGGAGCCAGGGCGCCGTATTGCAGACCGACCTGCGCAACAACGTGGATATCACTCTGTTAAGGCCTTCTGAGGGGGTCCCTTTCGGGGAACTTGCCTATGACGATTCGTACCCGAAATACAACTTCGGCTACGGTTCTGCGACGCAGCGGGCCATCGTCTATCGGCTCACCGCCGCACAGATTGCCCAGCGGAGCCTTGCCGGCTGCCGAATTCTGCGCCTGCATCTTCCTGCAGCCAACACCAAAGACGCCTTTGAAACAGCCTGGATAGTCGCTTATAGCGGGACGAAACAGATTTATTGCGAGGAAGTAACGGACCGGTTTGTCCCGGGCTCAGCCAACGCCCTGACCCTTTCCGGCGAGCTGCTGATTCCTGATCAAGGTGACTTTTCGGTAGGCTATGCCTTTGACGGTCTGGTATCCGGCAGCTATCCTTTCCTGGTGTCCGGCACATATGACGAAGAAGTATCCGGCTATGCGACGCCGTTCGGCAAAGGGGTCGATGCCAACTGGCGGCCCATCAAGAGCGGCAGTTATTACTTCAATCCGGTCCTTTCGCTGGAAATTGCATCGGCCTATACGGCCGGTCCGGCCGATTTCGGAATCAGCGCATTCGTCGTCCCGGAAGGAACCCTCCGGGCGGGAAACAGCTGGCTGCCGCAATTGCAGACGGCGGCCGACAAGCCTGTCAGCGCCGTAGTCTGGTACCTGGACGGTGTCGCTGTAGCGGCAGAGCCTCAGACGCTTTCGGCCGGCGCCCACACGTGGAAAGTGGAAATCACGTTCCGTGACGGCACCGTTGAGACGCTATGGTATGACTTTGATGTCGCCGACTGACGGTTGGCAGCTACATAACATGCAAGGTATAAAATGAATGATGGAATGAAAACAATCCGGTTATGGACGGCCATCCTCGCGGTGGTAAGTATGGCGGCAAGCTGCGGCAAGAACGAACTGGTAGTAACGGGGCTGTCTGATATGGGCCGCTGCGACGGCTCGGTATTCGTATCAGACGGCGGCATCCGCTACGTCATCCGCTCGACCGACACGGAAGAACCTGTGCCGGCGCAGGACCGGCTGTTCCTTTCTTTCAATATCGTCGGACAGAATGAACAGGGCTATGACATCCATGTCAAAACCTGGGCGACACCACTGGTAAAAGACTGGCTGAAAGCAACTTCCGTAACAGACGACGATGCCCTGGGCCACGACCCGGTCCGCGTTTCCGGCGGTTGGCAGGGCGGAGGCTACCTGAATATGGAAATCGGCGTCACGTTTTTGCAGGGTTCAGAGACGAAGCACCTGATTAACCTGGTGCTGAACGATGCCACCGCCGATACGGACACCCTGCGGCTGACCCTGCGGCACAACGGCGGCGGAGAATCTGTCACACCGGACATGCTGAATGCCGACACGGAAGACACCCTCTGGGAAACCTACGCAAACGGAGTCAGCATGGTCTGTTTCCCGACCGAAGGCCTGCTCCCCGCCGGCGTTGAGGAGATGCCTTTCAAAATCAGCAGTACCTGGTATGTAAAAGACGAACAGGGGGCCTATTCCCTGCAGGAACGCTCCGTAATCGGTCTGCTCCGGAAATAAACCCGGTTACTCAATCTTGACCTTGTACTCGTAGACGCCATAGCCGGCCCAGTAGCCCAGGGCGCCGCGGACATTTACCTTCATGTCCGTATCGAAATAATACATGGCATTGGCATTGGTCGCCAGGGTTACCTCATAATTGGACCAGAAATTGAACGTAGCTTCGTCCATCGTACAGAACTTCACCCACATCTCGTCACCCAGCAGGATATTTGCCTTGTACAAAGGCGCCAGCAGCCGCTGGGTATTCCAAATCAACAACTCGCCCTGACCGTCCGTCATCGCCTCCTCCGAAGCAATAGCCAGCGTAGAAGGCTGATAGCGTTCATCCTGCCCCACCGTCTTGGTAAAAGCCTTGTAGTACTGTCCCTTTTCCGGCGGGTCGGTAAAACGGCACACCACCGTATAGATACTGTCTTTCATCACCCGCGGAAAAATCGTATCCAACGGCACCGGCCGGGGGATGGTCGTCTCTGCGGTCGCCACATAGTCCTTGTACTCAGCCCGGACGGTATAGGTCCGGCCGGCCACACCCTTCAGTTTGGAAGTCGTATAGACATAGGGCGGAAAATAGCGGCGGTCCACCCGCCCGGTCAGCACCTCCGTCCGCTCTCCGTCACTGACGGAAACTTTGGCATATTTCGCAATCCCGGCAATCATGTCCTGCTGGGTGATTTCGCCGTTACGCATCGGTAAGGTCTCGGACAGCAGCACCATGGGATAGCCGTCGCTTTCAATCCAGCCTTCCAGAACCAGACGGCTTTCCGCCGGCGGATCTTCGGCCGTACACGCGGCCGCCGCCAACAAAGCAAACAAGAACAGGTATATGCGTTTCATCAGAATTTATGGAAATAGGCCACGGACGGCAAAAACTTGATTCCGAAAGAAGTAGGACGGAAAGAATAGGCATTCCGTTCCCGGTTGATATGGACGCCGTAGCCGACGGCATTGTCGCGGCCCAGCACATTGTAGACGGAGAAATTCAGCCCGTTGCGGCGGCGCTTGTCGCGGTGGAAATACCAGTTGGCCGAAAGGTCCAGCTTGATATAGGCCGGCAGCCTGGCGGCATTGCGCTCGCCGTAGTTGCAGATGACCCGGTCACCCATGATGTAGAAGGATACCGGACGGGTATAAGGCGTTCCGGATGCGGCGACGAAGGTGCCGCCCAGGTCGAAACGGCCCCAGTCATAGGTGGCGACTACATTCACTTCATGGAGGCGTTCATGGTCGGAAGGATATAACCCGGGGAAGAGCGGGTCGTCAAACTGACGGAGTGAACGCCCGAAAGCATAGCCGACCCAGCCGGTCAGTTTCCCCTGCTGCTTCTGTAGCATCAGGTTCAGCCCGTAGGCATAGCCGTCGCCCCGGAGGATGGCCTTTTCGATGGAATAGTCCGTGTTCAGAATCTCCATAATCGTACCTTTGTATTCGACCTGGTTATAGAGCCGCTTGAAATAGGCCTCGGCCGAGAAAGAGAACATCCGGTCATGGAAGTCCAGGTTGTAGGACAGGGAGAAGTTATGGGACCACTGCGGCGGGGAGAGTTTGCCGGCCAGGAACCAGAATTCCACCGGCAGGCCTACATTGGTGAAGCCGGTCTGAAAAAGGTTCTGCCGGTGGATGCCGTACCGGAAATTGAGTTTTCCGGCTTCTATCAGGTTCAGGGTCGCCTCCGCCTGGGGCGTCAGCCCCCAGAAGCTCTCGCGCTCCGGACTCAGGTACCAGCTGGCGCCCAGCCCGCCTTTGAGTTCCAGGTAATACCCCAGGGACCGGCTGTATGTGGCCGACACGGTGGTCTCAAGGGCCGTCTGCAAGGGCTCGGCAGACTGGTTGGTGCGGTTGTAGTGGCCTTCTGTCTCCGGGTTCTGCGGCTGGGCCCTGTGCCAGGCCAGGTCGGCCGTGAAATCCCAGCCCCGCCAGTTCAGGGCCGCCTTATAGCCGGTGCTCAGGATATGGGAGGGCAGCCTGCCGCTCGCATAGCGCACGTCCAGGAAGGCCGTCAGACCGTTCAGCGTCGCATATGCCGTCTGTTTGAGCGTCATCTCCGTCCCGTAATGGTTCCAGTGCAGGGAGCCCAGGGCATTGTACCAGGAGGCTTCCATCAAGGAACTGGCCTTGGCATAATCGTAGCTGACGTCATCTTTGCCGCCGAACAGATTCACCCAGACCCGGTCCCGGGGCGATGCTTTCCAGAACCAGGTAAGATTGGCATCGGTAAAACCGTAGCGAATCGGTTCGTCGTCGAACTTCAGGAAGGAGCCGTACAACAGATTGATATATGAGCGGCGCGCAGACAGGTACAGGGCGGACTGTTTTCCGGTCGGAAAATACAGCGTCCCCTGCGAAGAGAGCAGGCCGGCGGACAGTTCGGCCCCGAAACGGGCCGGAATGGTATCCTGCAACTGCATGTCAATCAGGCCGCCGAGCCGGTTCACCTGGCCCGCGGAAGTGGCATAGTCCATGGCGCGGAAATGGGTCGCCTGGAACATGGAGAAAAGCCCCAGCAGATGAGACCCGCCATAGACCGGCACACCGGCGATGGACAGCTGGGTATGGGCATAGTCGCTTCCCTGCATATACAGGCCGCCGTCGGTCTCGGTGTTCACCTGAATGCTGGGCAGCAGCCGCGCGAAACGAATCGGGTCTGCGTTGCCCAGGAAAGACGGAATCGCCCGGATGGTCTCGACGTTGACCGAACCGCTGATGCCTTCCAGGTTCTCCAGCATCGGTTTGCGAATCCGCTCGGTAATGACGGATTTTTCCAGGGTTAGATTCGCCACCGTATCCCGGCCGGGCGGCACGGTTTCCCGCTCCTGCGCACGGGCGCAGAAGACCGACGCCAACAGGCACAGGACGCTAACGGTCGTAGCCTTCATTGAGATATAAATCCATCAGCGGCTCCACCAGCAGGATGGAACTCAGGGAATAGGAGGTGCCGTCAGAGAAGCGGAACACCGGGTCGGCCAGCCATTCGTCTTCACCCGCCTGGTTCTCGTGAATGGGTTCAAAACCGAAGTCCGCCATGGCCCGTCCCTGATGATACAGGGTCAGATTGCAGGCAGCGTCCATCGCTTCGACCCGCTCCTTCGTACGGGTGTCTTTCAGGCTCAGCTCAATCTCCATGGGGGATGAAAAGTCGGAAGGCAACAGATTCGTAATCTGCTTCAACAGCTTATCGCCCGCAGCCTCCGGTTGGACATAACCGGTCAGTTCCATCTCGCCCGGGAACGCGGCATCTACCCGGAACTTTCCGAGATCCGGTCTGATTTGGAGTTCCACCACGGGCTGCGTGCCGGTACCGGAGAGAATATAGTGCAGGGTACCGTCCAAACGGAACGTCAGTTTTCCGTGACTGCGCAGATAAGCCGGAAGACGGTCCAGGGAAGGTGTCCCGGACGCATCCAGAATGTGGTATACGAGACTGTCCAGCTGGAACTTGGCCAGCTCGACATCCGTATATTCATGCGGCGGCGCTGCCGCAGGGTTTTTGGTACAGGCCAACAGGCCAAGGCACAAAAAAAGTGCCCATATCCATCGTTTCATCACTCTGAATTGGGTCATTTTCTCACCAGGTGGGCGCAGACGGATTCGAACCGCCGACCCTCTGCTTGTAAGGCAGATGCTCTGAACCGACTGAGCTATGCGCCCGGCATCCGTCCTTCCGAACGGGAATGCAAAGGTAGTCAAAAAATCTGACCCTGCAAATTTTTTTAGGAATGACTTACATTCTTCCTGACACCGGAAGACCGGCGTTCCCTTTCCCCGCAAGGAGGAAAGGGCGCGCGGTTCCGGCACAAGGACGCTTGCGAAGCCTCCCCTACCGGACTTCCAACGGCCGGGTATAGCCGGCGTTGGCCCGGTAGTGGGGGGCATACAGGGATTCAATTTCAATGACAGGGGCCGTAAACACGCCGTCCTGGGTCACGAAGAATTCCTCGGTGACCGTGGTGTTCTCTTCGGGATAGCTGTCGAAGGAGTACAGGGTCCGGTCAGCCTTGACCTCGCGGTACCCCTGCGGGGAGAAGCTGTAGCCGCCGACATAGAAGGGGCGGAAACGCCAGCCATAATAACCCGACAGCTGGTCCACCGGACGCAGGGTCGCTTCACGGAAGGCCTGGAGCCGGACGAAACTGCGGTTTTCCTCATTCCAGATCCGGTATTCCGCCACAATCTTCTCACCCCGGTGCAGCAGGTCTCCGGGACGGATTTCCTGCCGGACATCCACCTGGCGGTTCTGCTCCTCGGTACGGTCGTTATACACTTCTTCCTCCGTCACAATGCGGTAGAAACGCCGTTCCAGGGTAAATCCGTTGCCGGATGCCTTGACTTCGACATAGGGCTTGGTATACGTGGCTTTCAGGACCATCACCTTGGTGGCCAGGACCTCATCAGAGGCATCCATGATGGATGTGACGGCGTCCACGAAGGCCGGTTCGGTATCCCAGTGCTGCGTCTCCTTCTGGAGCATCAGCCAGATGCGGATACCGTCTGCGATGGACTCCTGTCCGTTGGCGGACAGCAGGTCGGCCAGCACCGAATGGGCATAGGCCTCCGTCTCCAGCAGACCGCGCCAGGGCATGACGGCATTGGGGTAATACATACCGCCGTTCTGATGAGCCACGGCATATTCCGTCAGGGACAGCAGGTCGGCCTTGCGGGAGTCGGTCAATTTCTGCCCGGTCAGTCCCTTGATGCCCCAGGCTTCCGCCAGCTTGTTGCCGGCCGGGTCCGCCGCGAGGTTCTGCAAGGTCCGCAGCCGGCGCGCCTTGGCCAGAATCTGGCCGACCAGCCCGCGGCCTTCCTTCCCGGAAGGGGTCAGGTACTCCGCTGCATCCGCCCGGAAGGTTTTCAGGAGCTTGGCGTCTCCCTTCGCGGCAAACGGCACTTCGGTATAGAAGGAACGGATATACATATACTGGGCATCGGAAATCCAGCCGCACCAGTAAGGCAGTTTCCGGTCGAAATGGGTCCGGTCCAGATAACGGACCGTCTCTTCCATATCCGGGACATCATAGCCCCGGTCGCGCAGACGGGCGAAGCGTTCCAGCATCACGGCCGTTATCATCCGGGAAGATTGCATTCCCTCGAACCAGCCGAAACCGCCGTCGGCGTTGCGACAGGCCATGATTTTCGTCAGCAGGTCATCCGCCGGGTCCTTCCGCTGGTCCAGCGTAGCGGCCAGTAGCCGCATATAATAAGCCTCGGAGAGGGACAGGACATCTTTCCCGGCCGGTTCCACCTTGCCCGGAATCGCATCCCGTACCATATCCAGCACCGTGATTTCAGAATAATCCGCCGCGGAACCCTTGACGTTGACAAATGCCTTGCGCAGCCGCGCAAGCACCTCTTTTTCAGACATGCCGGGCAGCACGACCGCGGAATGGCTCTCCGTCAGCGTCTGCATGCGGCCCCGGACCGGCACCTCCACGAAGAGGGCGTCAGAATAACGGTCCGCTTCAAAAACCGCTTTCAAACCGACGGAAGCGCCTTGGGCCTGCACCTCGAAACTGGCCGCCGTCTCGTCGCCGGGCGCCAGGGTCAACGGCACCGATTGGACGGAAACAGGCTTGAGGGCCTGTGTATCGCCGCCGGGATAAACATAGAGCCGGAGCGTTCCGCTGACCGCCTCGTCCGCATGGTTGGACACCGAAACGGAGGGACGCAGCACATCGCCCTCATACAAGTAGCCCGGGTCGAGCAGGGATACCTTGACGGGCAGGGATACGACCATCTCTTCCCGCAGCACGGCATTCCGCATGGCTTTGTCATGCGCATACACATGGATGTAATAGGTGGACAGTTTGTCGGATGTCCGGAAAGAGAAGGTAATCCGACCATCGGCATCCGCCTGCAGGAAAGGCTGGAAGGTCAGGGCCGTCTCGAACTTGGACCGGATCGGAACATCGGATACCGCGTCTGACTCTTCCACGGCGTCTTCCATATCATACGTCGCAGCTGACCTTTCCACGGCATTGGCCTCGAGCATCATGGGAAGCGGGGCTTCTTCGACCACCCCCCCTGCCTTGCGAAGCAGGCCTTTCGTGCCGACCGGTTCGCGATAGGCATTTTCCTCCTGGGTCTGGACGCGGGTCTCGGGATTCAGGCCGGTAATGTAGCCGCAGGAACTGTCCAGGTCAATATCGTCGGCCGAGAAGCCGTGCAGCAGGACCGGGCTCCAGTTGTTGGGTGCGATGGCGTCGATGCTCTTGTCGTATACGGCGGCCAGGGCTTCCGTCCCCGGTGCCGTCTCCAGCGTCAGCGTGTACCGGGTGCCGGGCAAGGCCGGGTTGGTATAGGCCTGCAGACGCAGCGGCAGGTCCAGCAGGGTCCGCCGGCGCGTATACTGACGGTCATAACTGACCGCCTGTCCATATTTGAAATAGAAGATGGAAAGGCGTACGGCGTCGGGATAGGTATCCAGGTACGGGAATGCAATCGCGGCCATGGTGTCGGCCGTTCCACGGGCACCGTCAAGATACATCTGCCGGGTCTCCAGGATTTTCCGGTGGTTGTCGAAGAGGGTCACGACCGCCCATACGGGGCCGTCCGCTGTCCCGAAGTCCAGGGCGATATCTCCGCCGGCTTCCACCTCGGCCGGGCCGTTCAGGTAGACCCGCCGGACCGGTGCATCCACGACTTTATCCTTGATATACAAAATCTTACATGCATTTTCGGCATGAACATCCGTGCCTTCTACGGCCGACGTGGCCAGCAGGGTATACAAACCGCCGGGCAAGCTGCTGAAATCCAGTTCCACCGTTTCGCCCGAGGTGGCGGAACCGCTGGACAGGACCGCATCCTGCTCATTCTTCAGCTGCCAGGACAGCGGATTGGGAACCTGGTTCCCGTCCGCATCCCGGACCGTCAGGGTGTAGCGGCCGGCAGTACCCTTCACGATGGCGCGGGTCGGTTCCTGCATGGGATTCCGCCAGCCCCAGCGATACAGACCGGCGTTATCGTTGTCGCTCTTCAGGACGAATTCTCCATCCGCACCGTCCTGCGGATCGACCGTCACCCGAATATTGTTGTTGATGTAATAATAATTCGTGAATTCCTGGGTTTCCCCGGTTGCGTCGGCGACCAGGGCTGTCACCTCATAGTAGCCGGGGCCGGCAGCCGGGAACCAGCATGTAAAACTGCCGTCGTCCGACGGGTGGGTCAGGGTCTCGTATACCACGGTCGAATAACGTTTGACGTGGAACCGGAGCGTCGCCCCCTTCAGGCTGTGGCCCGAATAGGCGAACACTTTGCCGCTCACGCGGACGTCGCTTCCGGGCAGATAGAGTTTGTCCTGCGGGTCAAAGGTCAGGCCGAAAGTGGGCAGAACGAATTCATCCACGCGGAATGACTGCCGCGCCAAGGTCCGGGAATCGTTGCTGACCCGCACGGAGAACATGCCGTTCTTCTGGTCCACCGGCAGGATGAAAGAGGTGGCTGCCGAACCGAATTCATTGGTTACCAGTTCTTTTTTCTCAACTTCCTTGTCTTCGGCATTCAGCAGGGTCACGACCAGTTTCTCATTGGGCTGGACGGCCATCTGGTCGACATAGTTGCCCCGGAACAGGATGATTTTAAGCTGCATTTCGTCACCCGGATTGTAGGCACCCCGGTCGCGCAGGACCCGGCATCCGGCATCGTCAATCATGCGGTCCCGGAACCGGCCGTCCATCCGCCAAGGCAGGGTGACGGTCATGTTCTCGCAGCGGCGCAGGATTCCGTCCGCATCCTTCCAGGTACAGTACAGATACCGGTACTGGTCGTTGTCCCGGTCGATGCGTACGTTGAACGCCTCCGGCAGCAAGGTAAAGCCGTCCAGTTTCAAGGTCTGCGTAAGAACTTTCTTGCCGGCTTCCACCAGGGTGAACGTAGCGGAAGGAATGGGTTTTCCGGTGATAAAATCGGTCACATAGACCCGGTATCCGTCCGCGTCGTTGCGCTTGGCCATGGACAGGGTATACTGCCGGTATTCGACAGCCGCCTCATCGTCGTCGGAACGGGCTTTGATGACATAGGCACCGTCCTCCAGGACGGGAATGGCCAGTTTTTCCGTATCCACCAGATAGAAACTGCCGGTCCCGTTCTTCACCCGCCATCTTTTCAGAGCCCGGCCCAGTCCCTTATCCGTCTGGGCATGCAGGCTGACTTTGGCCTTGTCCAGGTTGCGGAAACGGACCAGGATGGAGTCGCCGCCGGCCAGCACCGACAAATCCCGGGCGGTCAGGCGGTCAATCGTCTGCTTCGGTCCCTTGCAGGGCTCGGCCATCTCCGCCTCCTCGCCTTGCAGCGCCGCCCGGTCGGATTCGAAACGCAGACACTGCTCATACAGTTCACGGTACTGTTCGCTCGTGGACTTCGGGTCCCGGTTCAGGTCGCCTTCCCGCAGCCGGCACAGGTCCGCCCGCGGATAGAATGACAGGCCTTTGCCGGCGTACTGGTCGGCCATGGCCTGCAGGGCCCCGCGTTTGGCCGGGCTGTCACCCTGATGGGAAAGCGTATAATAGCGCAGATAGGCCCGGGAAGGATACGCGCAGGTAAGACAGGCATCCAGGGCCTGCCAGAGCGCATCTTTTTCCGGTTTGTCGTAATCCATGGAACGCATCGGGAGCAGGTTCCACAGCACGTATTCATAGTCGTCTGCGATGTGTTTTTTCAGCTGTCCGCCCAAAGCGTCCGTGCTGTAAAAAGCGGGATTGTGCTGTCCCTTGAAGCGGTCCGCCTCCTTCTGGACGTATTCCAGCAGGTAGTCCGAAGAACGGTTGGCGTAAAAGCGCATCCAATGGTAGGTGACGATGGGTTCGTCGAACGCTTGGACCTGGCGGGCGAAATCGGCGCGGACGCTGTCCCGCACTTTCCAATTCCGCCTTTCAGCCACCGTGATATACCGGGTGGATGCCAAATAGAAATCCCGTGGCGCGCGCTGGGCAATGGCCAGTTCACGGATTTCAGCGAGGATATCCAGTTGCAACTGCGGCCGGTCGGCGGCGGCAGCCTCGTTATAGGCCGCCCACTTCTCAGCCAGCGAAGGCTTTTCGGGGGTTTGCGGTTTAGGTTTCATGGCGTTAAGGTTTACGGTCAGGCTCGCCAGGAGGGCAAGCAAAGCAAGGGCTTTCATATTAAAAAAGGTTAATCGCTTCGGCTACTGCAAAAGTACTGCCACCGATATAAATCACACTGTCTTCGCCGGCGCTTTCCAGGGCCAGTTCCACGGCATGGGCCACGGTGCCGGCATCGGTCAGCCCCGCCCAGGAGCCCCGGAAGGCGGCTGCCGCCTCCAGAATCCGGCCGGAAGGCAGGGCCCGGGGCGTGGCGGGCGTCGCAAAGAAATAGCGGGCCCGGCGGGGCATCAGGGGCAGAATGGCCTCCAAATCCTTGTCGGCCATGACGGCATAGACGATGGACAGCGGCCGGTGCAGGTCTTCCAACTGCCGGAAATTGCCCTTCAGGGCAGCAGCATTGTGGCCGATGTCGGCAATGACAAGGGGCTTCTCCCGCAGAATATCCCAGCGTCCGCGCAGTCCGGTCCGGGCCGCCGTGTGGGCAATCGCATCGAAATCCGGCTCCATCTTCAGAATCCGGAGCGTAGCCAGCACGGTCCGCAGGTTGGCCGCCTGGCAGTCCCCTTTCAAATCCATCCGCGGCAGGATATCCGGCGGCAACACCGCATCCTGGGCCGCATACAGGGGGCCGAGGGCCTTTTCCCGGAAAACCGGCTCCGTCTCGGGCAGGAACTCCCCTACCACGGCCGGCACGCCCGGTTTGAAGATGCCGGCTTTTTCACCGGCGATGGCCGCAAGGGTATTCCCCAGATACTGGCAATGGTCCAGTCCGATGGAGGTCACGATGCTCACCCGCGGCGTGATGATATTGGTACTGTCCAGCCGGCCGCCCAGGCCCACCTCGATAACGGCCCAGTCGCAGCCCGCATCGGCAAACCATTGGAAAGCCATGCCGGTCGTAATCTCAAAAAAGGAAAGGGACAGTTCCTCGAAATCGGCCCGGTGCCGCTCGATGAAAGCATACACCCATTCCCGGGGCGGCATCTGCCCGTCCACCTTCATCCGTTCCCGGAAATCAATCAGGTGCGGAGACGTATAAAGTCCTGTTTTATAGCCTTTTGCCATCAGAACCGAGGCCAGCATCGAAGACACGGACCCCTTGCCGTTGGTCCCGGCGACATGCAGGGTCTGATAACGGCGCTCAGGATGGCCCAGCCGCTCGGCGAAGGCTTCCATCCGCTCCAGGCCGGGCTTGTAGGCCTCCCCGAAGGGAACATTCTGAACGGACGGAAAACGCTGGAAAAGAGCACGGATTTCCGCCTCATATCGGGTTGCATCGAACATAATCTTGTCCATAAATTTTGAACTCACCCCAAAATTACTTAATTTTACGGAGATAATGAACAGCGAATGAAAGATTATCTGCAGTCCCCCTACATCATTGACGGTATCCGGATGGATGCCACGCCGATGGAGATGCTTGCGTCAGCCGGCGGAGGACCGGCCCAGCCCTCCGGAAACTGGGAACCGGTCGTGGATGAGACCCTGGACCCGGACCCTGCCGCGGGAGATTTTCCCGCCGGGCGAATCATGGACTACCTGCAGCAGATGCAGGACTGCGTCCGGAAGTTTCCCACCGGCTTTGCGGCGGCTTATACCAAGGCCGGCATCGCCCGGGCCCTGACCGACGCCCTGTGGCTCAAAGGCCATTTCAAGCTGGAAGACCTGTCGCTGACGGCGGGTTGGAAATGGGATATGTCCCGTATCGGAATGCCGGCTGCCTTTTATGCTTCGGTCGAGGCGGCCTGCGACTATATGGACAGCCTGGGCATCCGGCTGAAGGAATGTGGCTTCAGCGAAGCGAAGAATTGTGTCTTCAGCGCCCGCGCCACCCTGGCCACTGCGCAGGAAATCCCTGAAGAAGAGGACTTTGCAGATGACGACAAGATTACCATCAACTACAGTCCCATCCGCAAGAACCCGCCACGGATGAGCCGGCGCCGCAAGTGCAGCGCCACCGCTGTCGGCGGCCCGCAGGACTGGATTGTCTTCGTTCCCTTCGACACCTGCCGTTTCCGGCTCGGCGGTTCCCTGTTGTCGCAGGCCACCGGTACGCCCGGCGGCACCGCCCCGGAAATCCTGGACCCGGACTATTTCATGGACTGCTTCGAAGTGGTCCGCGAACTGGTGGAGGACGGAATTGTGACGGCGGGGGTGACGGTCGGAGACGGCGGTATTCTCCGGGCCCTGTCCCAGATGCTGGAAGGCAAGGGCATGGCCATCGACCTGGGCGGCATGCAGCGTTCCTACGGCGAAGAAGACCCCGTCCGGCTGCTGCTGGGCGAAGTGCCCGGTGTCATTCTTGAATTCAAAGACGCAGATTACGATTATATCGACGCGGAATTCCTTCTTCAGGATGTGGCTTATTATCCCCTCGGCCACCCCGACGGAGAAGGGCTCCGGATTGCACCGGCGGATGCTTCGGCGATTTCCGGCATCCTCCAGTCGCTCCTGGGCGAAGCCTCAGAGGGGGAAGACTAGTGCGACATTCCTATGGCCTATGCAAATGTGCCCTCCCACCGGAAAAAGGGAGGTAAACCGAAAATCTTTGTGCTGGACACCAATATCATCCTGCACGATTTCATGAGCATCCGCAAATTCCAGGACAACGACGTCATCGTCCCGATGGCCGTCATCGAGGAACTGGACAAGTTCAAAAAAGGGACGGACGCTCTGAGTTTCAATGCCCGCGGCTTCATGCGGGAGGCGGATAAACTCCTGGACGGCAAGATGTTCGGCCGGGACGGCATCTCCCTGGGTCCCAAGAAGGGCAATTTCAAAATCGAGCCCAGCCATCCTTTCCCGCCCGAGCTGGCCGACCTCTTTTTCGACGATACGCCTGACCACCGCATCCTGGCCACGGCCATCTGGGTGCGAGACAACCATCCCGGACGTTTCACCGCCCTGGTGACCAAGGACATCAACCTGCGGATGAAGGCCAAGGCCGCCGGCATGGAGGCACAGGACTACCTCACCGACCGGGTGGAAGAAGAGAAGGTGGAGGATACCCAGCGGGAAATCCCGGTGGTGGATAACGCCCCTTCCGAGGCGCTGCAGCACCTGGCCTACGGCAACGAAACGGCCGTAGACTGGCAGGACCTGTTTGACACGGAACCGGCGGCAAACAAACTGTTCAAATTCGACTGGGAACACGAGACCGTCTGCGGCCGCTATGACAAGTCGCGCGGCAAGGTGGTGCTGGTCAAGATGCGGCAGGCCTATGGTATCCGGCCCCGCAACGCCGAGCAGAAATTTGCCATCGACGCCTGCCTCAACCCGAAGATTCCCCTGGTGTCTCTGACCGGAGGCGCCGGCACCGGCAAGACCCTGATTGCCCTGGCCGCCGCCCTGGAGCAGGAACGGGACTACGACCAGATTATCCTGACCCGTCCGACCGTGATTCTGGGCAACCAGGACATCGGTTTCCTGCCGGGTGACCAGAAAACCAAGATGAGCCCCTATCTGCAGCCGCTGATGGACAACCTGGGGGTCATCAAAGCCCAGTTCCGTCCTTCCAGCAAGGAAGCCCAGCGGCTGGACGCCCTGGTGACCAGCGAGAAGCTGCTCATTACGCCCCTGGCCTACATCCGCGGCCGTTCCCTGGGCAAGGTGTTCTTCATCATCGACGAGGCCCAGAACCTCACCCCGCATGAAATCAAAACCATCATCACCCGTGCCGGAGAAGGCACCAAGATGGTGTTTACCGGCGATATTTTCCAGATTGACCAGCCTTACCTGGACCAGTGGTCCAACGGCCTCACCCACCTGGGCGAAAAAATGGCCGGGCAACCCCTGTTCGAGCACGTTTTCCTGCTCAAAGGGGAACGGAGCGAACTGTCTGATATCGCCGCCAAATTGCTATAGGAATGATAAAAAAATAAGTTGCTTCAGATTAGGATGACATAACACCATGAAAAAGCCCCTTTTGCTGCTGACCTTGCTGCTGGCCGTCGCTTGCCAACAGCCCCGTGAAATTCCCCAATGGACCGCTTCGGAGGACCCTTCCGAAGAGCCCTCCGCCAGCCCGTCTGAAGAGCCGTCGGCCGAACCCTCCGCCGACCCTTCGACCGAGCCCTCTCCGGACCCGTCACCCGACCCGTCTCCGGACCCCGAACCTTCTCCTGACCCGTCCGTGGAACCGCTTCCGACCGGCAGCGGTACGATTCTGGTCATCGGCGGCGGTTCCAGCGGCATGTGCGCCGGCCTGCAGGCCGCCCGCATGGGGATTGAAACGACCATCGTGGAGGAAACGCCCTGGCTGGGCGGTATGCTCACCAGCGCCGGCGTCACGGCTACGGACGGCAACCACAAGATGCGTCAGGGCATGTTCGGCGCCTTTATTGACGCCCTGGCCCGGCACTATGGAAGCGTGGGAGCCCTCAAAACCGGCTGGGTCAGCAACACCTTGTTCGAACCGAAGGTAGGAGAGGAAATTTTCGAGGAATGGGCCGCGGCCGAGCCGAAACTGACTGTCATCAAGAACGCCCGTTTCGAGGGTATCAGCAAGGACGCTTCCGGCTGGACAGCCACCTTTACCGGCGAATCCGGCAGTTTCACCGTGTCGGCCGACCGGGTCATTGACTGCACGGAACTGGGCGACGTGGCCAAAGCGGCCGGCGTAAAATACCATGTCGGCATGGACAGCCCTTCCTACACGGGCGAGAGCCGCGCCATCGGTCCGAACGACATCGTCCAGGACCTCACCATGTGCATGACGCTGAAGGACTACGGCTACGACGTGACGATTCCCGAGCCGGAAGGTTACGATGAGACCCTGTTCTACAACTGCTGCAAGAATCCGTACAATGTGAACGTGACCGGCGACAAGGACAACGTCACGGGACAGACCATCTGGCCCGCCAGTCAGATGCTTTCCTATGGTCTGCTGCCGGGCGGGGAATATATGATCAACTGGCCGATTCACGGCAACGATTACTATGTCAACATGATTGACATGAGCCGGGAGGAGCGGGAGGAAGCCGTCCGCAAGGCCAAACTGCATTCGTTGGGATTCCTGTATTTCATCCAGACGAAACTGGGCTACAACACCCTGGGGCTGGCCGACGACCAGTATCCCTCAGAGGACCGCTTCCCCTTCATCCCCTACCACCGCGAGTCCCGCCGGATTGAGGGAGAGTACCTGTTTACCTTCGATGAAGCCGAGTCGCCGTACACCTACAAGACCCCCGGTTACCGGACCGGCATCGCCGTGGGCGACTATCCGGTGGACCACCATCACTGGCAGTATCCGGGATGGACTTCCGGCCTGATCAGTTTCGGGAATATCGTTCCGTTCACCCTGCCCCTGGGCGTGCTGATTCCGCTGGAGGTCGAAGACCTGCTGGTGGCGGAGAAATCCATTTCGGTCAGCAACCTGGTCAACGGGACCACCCGTCTGCAGCCCATTACCATGGAGCTGGGCCAGGCGGCCGGCGCCCTCGCAGCCCTCAGCATCCTGTGGGAGAAGCCGTTGCGGCAGACGTCCGTGCGCAAGGTCCAGCAGGCCCTGCTGGAAAGCGGTGCGCGCCTGCAGCCCTATCTGGACCGGGAACCCGGCAGCAGCGATTTCATCATCCTGCAGCGGATTGGCTGTACCGGTATCATGAAAGGACTGGGGCAGACCATCGGCTGGTCCAACGAGATGCGTTTCCGGGTGAGCGACCCGCTGAAGTGGAACGACCTCTTCCTGGCGGATTACTACGATGTCACGGACCGCAGCGATGCCACGAACGTGACCGGAGACGAGCTGATAGAACTGGTCGGGCGCCTCTCCGGGCAGGAGATTGAATCCGACCTCGCCGGCAAGAGCCTGGTGACCCGCATCGCGGCCGCCCGGCTGATTGACAAATACCTCGACCCCTTCCATCGCTTCGACGTCGCCCTCGACGGCTCCGTCATCCGGTAAGGAGCATTTTGAAACAACCCACCGTAGCCCTCCATCCGGGGCTACGATTTGTTTTTATGCCACCTCAAAACAAGTTAACTTGCTTTGCCGCACTTTTTTCCATCTTTTTTCAGGATTATTTGTAAATGTTGGCAAAAAAGTGGTATCTTTACCACCAATTAGACAACATTTATGCGATGAAGTATCTGAATGTACCCAAGGCGATAGCCGCTTGGAATGCCATACAGCCACTTTCCGACATGGACCGCGAGCGTCTCAGCCGTAAGTTTACTGTGGATTTCAACTTCAACAGCAACCACATTGAAGGCAATACGCTGACCTATGGCCAGACCGAACTGCTGCTGCTGTTCGGCAAGGTTGTAGGTGAAGCCGAGATGAAAGACCTGGAGGAAATGAAAGCCAGCAATGTGGGTCTCAAGATGATGCAGGAACAGGCCGGCTTCAAGGATATGCCGCTGACTCAGAATTTCATCCGTCAGTTGCATAAGACGCTGCTGCGCGAGGATTACACGGTTTATCGTGAATTACCCGGCGGACAGCAGACCAGCTATGTCATCCACGCAGGCAGATATAAGACTCGGCCCAACAGCGTTATTACACGCTATGGAGACCGCTTTGAGTATGCCGCTCCGGAAGAAACCGCTGCATTGATGGCCGACCTCGTGGACTGGTATAATGAGGAGGAAGCCAAGGGTAAGCTCTCCCCCGTCGAACTGGCCGCGCTGTTCCACTATCGCTATATCCGGATTCACCCCTTTGAGGACGGCAACGGCCGAATCGCCAGGCTTATCGTGAACTACATCCTCGCCCGTCACGACTACCCCATGATTGTTGTCCGCAGCCGCGGAAAGAAGGAGTACCTGGAGGCCTTGCATCAGGCAGACCTCGAAGTCGGCTCAAC
>CADBPR010000045.1 GCA_902796555.1 uncultured Bacteroidia bacterium | reverse complement strand
GGCGGATGTATGCGAGACATCCACCAGCATCCCCAGTTCATTCATCCGTCCGATAACCTCCTCCCCGAAAGGGCTGACACCGCTTTTGCGTACGGCACTCAACCCTGATCCCCTGGGACCAATAGCCGCACTCCCCGCCCAACGCGCCTGTTTGGGTGTACAACTATCGCAAATCTGGTTGTGGTTGCCGTGGGTCAGGGTGACATAGCGAACTCCCCTTTCAAAATAGCGGTCAATCTCGTCCAGGCTGTCCCCGATAGGCTGTCCGTTTTCCAACCCCAGAAACACCGTCAGCAAGCCCGCCTTCCGGTTGGCCAAGGCCTCGTCGGGCGTCTTTGCCATAGCGGCTATATCCTTATTGGACTGCAAGGTAGCATCCACCGCTTGAAGCATTTCTTCAACCTTTTTCCGTCCCGCCTCCACGGAGAGCGAATTGGAGGTATAGAGAGCGAAGAATGCCCCGTCCACACCGCCCCGGCGCATCTTGGGGAAGTCAAGTTGGGCGTGGTCGTTATCCAGGGAGAGGTCGCGCAGCCGCACAAGCTGCGAAGGCGTATCGCAATGAGAATCGAGTACAAACATAATTGCAAAAATACAAAAAATCGTGCATAAGGATAGCCCCTCCATCAAAAAAACTCCATCTTTAGAGAGACGCTCATTCCCGACCGGATGAGGCGTTTGCCGGCGCTGCCGTGCCGAAGGCAGCGCGTTTCCGGAGATAGTCTTTTCGGGCCAGGCAAGCCCTGTCGGGTAATGGTCCGAAAATCCCCTCCTCCGGGAACGACCGCAATGCGAACTCAAGTGGCTGGTTGACAGAGTAAAGGGAAGCAACAAGAAGGCTTTCTCAAACGATGTCGCGCAGGACACCCCCGCAGAAGGGCCTGTAGGGGCACATCCAGCACGACACCCGCCTTGCGGACCCCGATGTCGTTGCGGCATCTGCCTTATACGTGCGTCAATGGCACATTACTGCACGACATCGTTTGACGAATGGGGAATGTTCCCGCTTCGCGGGCTGATACTTTCGCCTCGGAAGAGCAAATAAATTTGCTTTTCTCTCGGCTTGCCCGTATCTTTGCAAGATTGCGCGCGAGGATGCGGCGCAAGATAGAAAGAAACTGTATTTATTGAGAAGATGGACACCCAAGCGAAGCACTATGACCCCTCGAAGGTCGAAGACAAATGGTACGCCTACTGGCTGCAACATAAGTTTTTCCACTCCGAGCCCGACAATCGGCCGGCCTACACCATCGTGATTCCCCCGCCCAACGTCACGGGCATCCTGCATATGGGACACGTGCTCAACAACACGCTCAACGACGTGCTCATCCGCAAGGCGCGGATGGACGGCAAGAACGCCTGCTGGGTCCCGGGCACGGACCACGCCAGCATCGCCACCGAAAGCAAGGTTGTCGCCAAACTCAAGGCCGAAGGCATCAGCAAGGAAGACCTCACCCGCGAAGAATTCCTCAAACACGCCTGGGAATGGAAGGAAAAGCACGGCGGCATCATCCTCAGCCAGCTGCGCAAACTCGGCGCCAGTTGCGACTGGGACCGCACCAAGTTCACGATGGACCCCGACCTGAGCGAAGCCGTCATCAACACCTTCGTCTATTTCTATAAGAAAGGATACATCTACAAAGGCGTCCGTATGGTCAACTGGGACCCGGAAGGACTGACCGCCGTCAGCGACGAAGAGGTCATCCACCGCGACACCCCGAGCAAGTTCTACCATATGCGCTATTTCATCTCCGACGGCAAGGGAAATGCGACCGACAAATACATCATCGTGGCCACCACCCGTCCGGAAACGATTATGGCGGATGCCGCCGTCTGTATCAACCCGGCCGACGAACGCTACCACTGGCTGAAAGGCAAGAAAGTGCTCATCCCCCTCATCAACAAGGAGATCCCCATCATCGAAGACAGTTATGTCGAAATGGATTTCGGAACGGGCTGCCTGAAAGTGACCCCCGCCCACGACGTCAACGACTATGAAATCGGCCTGCGGCATCACCTGCCCGTCATCGACATCATCGACGACCACGGCCGCCTGACCGCCGACGCGCAGATTCTGGTCGGCGAAGACCGTTTCGTCGCCCGGAAGAAAATCGCCAAAATGCTGGAGGAAGCGGGCAACTTGGAAAAAACGGTCGATTACACCTCCCCGATCGGTTATTCCGAAAGGACCAACGCCGTCATCGAGCCGAAACTCTCCGCCCAGTGGTTCCTCAAGATGGACGCCCTGGCGAAGGATGCCCTCGAAAGCGTGGAAAGCGGAAAGGTCAAACTGATTCCCGACAAATACCGCAACACCTACAAGCACTGGATGGAAAATGTCCGCGACTGGTGCATCTCCCGCCAGTTGTGGTGGGGCCAGCGGATTCCCGCCTGGTACCTGCCGGACGGCAGTTTCGTCGTAGAAGCCACCCCTGAAGCTGCTTTGAAGGCAGCACAGGCCATCAATCCGGCGTTGAAAATGGAGGATCTGCGGCAGGATGAAGACGTGCTGGACACCTGGTTCTCCAGCTGGCTGTGGCCGATTTCCGTATTCGACCCCGAGATGCCCGGTCATCCGGAACACAAGCCCAATGCGGACCTGGCCTCTTACTATCCAACCAACGACCTGGTCACCGGCCCGGACATCATCTTCTTCTGGGTGGCCCGCATGATTATGGCCGGCAATGAATTCATGAAGGAAGAGCCCTTCCACAATGTGTATTTCACCGGTATCGTGCGCGACAAGCTGGGGCGCAAGATGAGCAAGACCCTGGGCAACAGCCCGGACCCGCTGGACCTGATCGCCAAATATGGCGCTGATGCCGTCCGGCTGGGTATGCTGCTCTGTTCTTCCGCCGGCAACGACATTCTGTACGACGAAGCACAGGTGGAGCAGGGCCGGAATTTCTGCGGAAAAATCTGGAATTCCTATCGGCTTGTCTCCGGATTCAAAGTGGACGCATCCCTTCAACCGAGCGAAGTTAACAAGGTGGCTGTCAAATGGTTCCAAAACAAACTCGCGCAAGCTGTCGAGACGGTGGAGGACCATTATGCCAAGTTCCGCATCTCCGATGCCTTGATGACCATTTACAAGCTCTTCTGGGATGATTACTGCTCCTGGTATCTGGAACTGGTCAAACCGGCTTTCGGCGCCGCGATTGACGCGGAAACGTACGAGCGCACCCTGGGATTCTTCGAGGACTTGCTGAAACTGATTCACCCGGTGATGCCGTTCATCACCGAAGAACTCTGGCACGCGATTCGTCCCCGTGGCGCGCAGGAAACCATCATGACCGCCCGGACCCCGGCCGTACAGCCCTATGACCCCGCCTGCATCGATGCTTTCGAGATGGCCAAGGAGACCGTCATCGGCATCCGCGCCACCCGCAACCAGAAGAATCTGCCGCCGAAGGAACCGGTGGAAATCCGCATCAAGACCGGTTATCCCGAAGAAATGGCACCGGTGGTTGCCAAACTGGCCTGTACGGGCGATATCCGCTTTGTCAGCGATTTCGGCGAAGACAACGGTGTTTCCTTCCTGGTCCGCACGGCGGAAGTATTCGTCGTCCTGTCCGGCCTGGTGGACGTAGCCCAGGAACTGGCCAAATTGGAGGAACAGCTGCAGTATCAGGAGGATTTCCTGGCACGGGTACGGGCCAAACTGGCCAACGAGAACTTCGTCGCGCATGCCCCGGAGAAAGTGGTGGCCACGGAGCGCAAGAAAGAGGCTGATTCGCTCGCCAAAATCGAGAGTTTCCGCGCCCAAATCAAATCCCTGAAGGAGCAGCAATAATGCATTACGAAATCTCATTCCCCGTTCGGTATTACGAGACCGACCAGATGGGCGTGGTCCATCACTCGAATTACATCCGTTATTTCGAGTGCGCCCGGAACGGGTTGATTGCCGATAACGGTTACCCCATCCAGGAATGTGAAAAGGACGGGGTGACCATTCCCATCGTATCGGTGGAGTGTCGGTTCCGCCATCCTGCCCGCATGGGGGATACGGTGACCGTCACGGCCGACATCGACAAGGTGCCGCTGGCCAAACTGGTTGTCAAACAGGCTGTTTACAACCAGGAAGGGCAATTGTGCGCCGAGGGGCAGGTGATTCTGGGCTTTCTGAACAAAGAGACGGGACATCCCGTACGCTGCCCCGAGAAATTATTAAAAATGATTGAACTAAATATTTGATTTTATGACAGTTTATCCTTTAGGCGTGATTGGCCCCTGGGAGGTCGTCATCATCGCACTGGTCATCGTTCTGCTGTTTGGCGGAAAAAAGATTCCCGAGCTCATGAAGGGCATCGGCAAAGGTGTCAAGAGTTTCAAACAGGGATACAGTGAGGTAGCCGACGAAATCAACGACATCAAGAAAGATGTCGAGAAGCCCGAACCTGCCAAGAAAATCGAAACCACCGGAGAGGTAAAGAAAGAAGACTAAATGGCGGAAAACGCTGAGATGAGCTTCTGGGACCATCTGGATGTCCTCAGAGGAACGTTGTGGCGCTGTATCGGCGCGGTTCTCCTGGTGAGCATCCTGGTCTTTTGTTTCAAGTCCTTTGTATTCGACGAATTGCTCCTGGCACCGACCCGGAGCGATTTCTTCCTGTACAGATGGCTTGGAATTCCGTTCAGCATGTCCCTGGTGAACATCGAACTGTCCGCACAGTTCTTCATTCACCTCAAGACCTCGCTGCTGCTGGGCTTCATCCTGGCCTTCCCCTTGATTTGTTTCGAAGTCTGGAAATTCATCGCCCCGGCGCTGTATGAGCATGAGAAAAAGGCCTGCAAATCCGCCTTTTTCTTCGCCGGCATCCTGTTCTATATCGGACTTGTCGTCGGCTATGCCATCATCCTTCCGGTGACCCTGAACTTCTTCCAGAGCTACCGCGTCAGCGAAGCGGTGGAGAATACCATTTCCCTGACCTCGTATATCTCCACCTTCACCTCCATGGTGCTGCTGTTCGGCATCGTTTTCGAGTTTCCCGCCGTCATTGCCGTGCTTTCGCGCATCGGCCTCGTGACCCGGGATATGCTCAAAAAGTATCGGAAGCACGCCTTTGTCGTGATTCTGGTGCTGGCCGCAGTGATTACCCCGGCAGACCCTTTCTCGATGATGGTGGCGGCCCTGCCGCTCTATCTGCTTTACGAAGGCAGCATCCTGGTCTGCCGCAACGAAGTCAGCAAAACGGATGATATCGATTAACCACCTCACGGTCGCCTTCGGCGGGTTCACGCTCCTGGATGATATCTCTTTTCATATCAGCGAGCGGGAACGAATCGGCCTGGTCGGTAAAAACGGGGCGGGGAAGTCGACCGTGATGAAAATCCTGTGCGGGCTGCAGCAGCCGACCACCGGAAGAGTCGACCGCCCGGCCCACTATACGATTGGTTATCTGCCGCAGGTCATGGAGCATCACAGTGGACATACGGTCATGGAAGAGACGATGACGGCCTTTGCCGCCAGCAATTCCCTGGAAAAGGAGAGCCAGGCCATTGCGACGGAACTGACGCAGCGAACGGATTATGAATCCGCCGCCTACCTGGCCCTGATTGACCGCCTGAACGAAATCAACGACCACCTCGCGCTGGAAAGCAGCGAACCGCCGGCCGTACGGGCGCAAAAAACCCTCCTCGGCCTGGGCTTCCGGGAAACGGATTTCGACCGGCCGACCGAGACGTTCAGCCAAGGTTGGAACATGCGTGTCGAACTGGCTAAAATCCTTTTGCAAAGTCCTGATTTACTGTTACTTGACGAGCCGACCAACCACCTGGACATCGAGTCCATAGAATGGTTGGAAGACTACCTGAAGAATTACCGGGGAGCCCTGATGCTGGTCTCGCACGACCGGCGCTTCCTGGACCATGTAACCAACCGCACGGTGGAAATTCTGCTGGGGCACATCCATGATTACAAGGTCAACTACAGCCAGTACGTCCAGTTGCGGCAGGAGCGGATGGCGACCCAGCTGGCCGCATGGGAGAACCAGCAGCGGATGATAGACAAGACGGAGGACTTTATCGCCCGTTTCCGGTACAAACCGACCAAGTCCAACCAGGTGCAGTCGCGCATCAAGGCCCTGGAAAAAATGGACCGTATCCAGATAGACGAGACGGACAACGCGACCCTGACCGTCAAATTTCCGCCGGCACCCCGCTCTGGGGACGTCGCTTTCAAGGCGACCGGCCTGACGGCGGGCTATCCGCCCAAAGTGGTCTTCCGCGATGCAGAGATTGAGATTCGGCGGGGGGAGAAAGTCGCGTTCATCGGACGGAACGGCGAGGGAAAAACCACCCTGATGCGCATCATCATGGGCGAGCTGGCGCCGATGGCCGGAGAAGCACGGATCGGTCACCAGGTCAAAATCGGGTACTATGCCCAGAATCAGGATGACGTCCTGGACAAGAACCTGACGGTCTTCGAGACCCTGGACCGGATTGCCGTAGGGGATATCCGGACCCGTTTGCGGGACATCCTTGCCCAGTTCCTCTTCCGCGGAGAAGATATCGACAAGAAGGTATCCGTGCTGAGCGGCGGGGAAAGGGCGCGGCTGGGAATGGCCCGCCTGATGCTCCAGCCCTATAACCTCCTGGCACTCGACGAACCAACGAACCATATGGATATCAAGTCGAAAGATATCCTGAAACAGGCCCTGAAAACCTATGACGGCACGCTGGTTGTAGTCTCCCACGACAGGGATTTCCTGGACGGACTGGTCGACAAGCTCTACGAGTTCCGGGACGGCCGGGTGCGCGAGCACCTGGGCGGAGTGGACGACTTCCTGCAGAAGCGCAAGCTGGAGACCCTGCAGGAGCTGGAGCGCCATTTTTCGCCGCCGGTTCCGGAAGAGAAACCCCAGACGGCTGCCCGGCAGGATTTCCAGGCCCGGAAGATGGCGAGCAAGGACGAGCGGAAGCTGCGGAACCGGATTGCTTTCCTGGAAAAGGAAATCGGCAAACGCGAGAGCCGCATGAAACAATTGGAGGAAATCCTATCGCATCCGTCCCCGCAGGAGGATATCCTGGAGCGGACGCGGGAGTACCTCGAATGTAAGCGTGATGCAGACGAGATGACCGGCGAATGGGGGAGCCTGATGGAACAAATTGAATACTAATTTTTAAATCGTAATATTATGAGTAAAAAGTTTTTTGCTACGATTATCGGAATCACTGCTTTAGCAATGACACTCCAGGCACAGACGATTACCAAATCGCAGGAGTATTCCGCCTTCAACACGATTGAGGTCGGGGATTCTTTCAACGTGTCCTTCAAACCTTCCGAAAGCGGCAACTACATGGCCGAGTGGACCATCGACACCGTACTCGAAAACTATGTGGCGGTTTATGTGAAAAACAAGACCCTGTATGTCGACCTGGACGAGCGTGCGATGAACAAGGACAAGGAGGTCAAAGCCCTGTACAAGGGACGCAATGCAGCCAAACCCGTCCTCAATGTCATCATCAAAGTCCCGGCTTTCCAGACGCTCAAGATTACGGATGACGCGGTGGTCGATGCGATGGGCACCAACTTCGAGAACAACGACTTCAACTTGGAAGCGACCGGGAATGCAAAGGTCAACAACTTGACTGTCAATGCGAAGAAGGGGAGCATCAAGATGCAGAAGAGTGCCGTCGTCACGATGAACCTGACGGCCAATGACCTGGAAATCGAACTTAAAAACAATGCGGTGCTGAACCTGAACCAGGATTCCAAGAACCTGAAGATTCAGGCGGAACAGAACGCAGTCCTGACCCTTACCGGCGGTTCCAATGCCGTGGAAATCGAATGCAAGAACGCCTCCAAGACCAACCTCAGCGGCAGCGCCACGTCCATCAACCTGATTGCCAAGGACCGCGCCGAGGTGGACGCAACGCGTTTCCCGGTCAAGGACCTGACGGTCAACATGAAGAACAACAGCAAGTTCAACGGCAATGTCAGCAGCAACCTGTCCCTGGAGATGGACGGTGCATCCCTGACCTTCTCCGGCAACCCGGACATCAAGATTGTCAGCCTCAGCAAAGCAACCGTTGCCCATCAGTAACAGGATTGCCTTATGCTGACGATTGATTCTCACTGCGATACGCCGTCGCAAATTATCCGGCTGCGGAACCTGCGCGAGAACAATGCCAGAGGACACGTCGACTTTCCCAAGCTTCGCGCCGGAAACGTCGACGCGTCTTTTTTCGCGTTGTTTACGCCGCAGAGCATGGCACCGGATGCCGCAACCCGATATGCCCTGGAAATGCTGGCCGGGGTACATGACCAGGTGGCGGCTGCACCGGAATTCGCCGCGATGGCCGCTTCGGTACAGGATATCCTGGACAACCGCGAAAAAGGCTTGATTTCCATCCTTCTGGGCATGGAAAACGGCCTTCCCATCCAACATTCCCTCGCATTGCTGCGGGAGTTTTACCGGCAGGGGGTCCGGTATCTGACCTTGACCCACAACGGCGACAACGACATCGCCGACTCGGCGGCAGGAGAAGGGCGTTGGGGCGGGCTGAGCCCGTTCGGCAGGGAAGTGGTGGCCGAAATGAACCGCATCGGGATGATGATTGATGTGGCCCACTGTTCAGACAAGACCTTTTATGATGTCCTGGAGGCATCTCAGGCACCTGTGGTGTCGACCCATTCCTGCTGCAGGGCCCTGGCTTCCCACCGCCGGAACATGACCGATGACATGATCCGCAAGATGGCCGACAAAGGTGGGGTTATCCAAATCAACTTATATCCCGTTTTTCTGTCAGACACCTTCGCCCGGACACTTGCCGATTCCGGACTGGAAGATCCGGCGGATGAAGCGGAAGCGGCCTTTATCGCCCATCCCGACGATGCTGCGGCGCGCGCGGCCTGGTACCGGATGGAAGACCGGCTGGCCGAACTGCCACGCCCCGGGGTCGATGTCATCGTCGACCATATCGACCACGCCGTGCAGGTCGGCGGAATCGAGCATGTCGGTATCGGTTCCGATTTCGACGGCATCAACGTGACCCCCGACGGGGTGGAAAACATCGCTCAAATCGGACGGGTTTTCGATGCGTTGCGCCGTCGGGGTTACACCGAAGAGGCCGTCGAGAAAATCGCAGGGAAGAATTTCCTGCGCGTCTTCAGGGATATATCAAAATAGGCAATTTTGCTATAAATAAGTCGAGAAACAAAAATGTTACACTATTTAACATTTTTGTTTCTTTTATTATATATCAGCGACTTAACTCAGAATTTACAAATGTGAGCAAAAAATAGAGCGCGGAAGCCGAAAAACGTTGAATATTGCGTTTTCTGTCATTGTGATACTGGAAAAGACGGCTCTTTTTATCCGTTTTCGAGCAGACCGCGACCCAGACTGTTCCGTCCGGATAGACGCCGTCGCCGCCCGGTCCGGCCAGGCCTGTCGTAGCAACGGCATAGTCGCTCCCGGTCAGACGGAGCACGCCTTCGGCCATCGCTTCGGCGACTTCCGCACTGACGACTCCTTTGTCGCGGATGATTGTGTCCGGCACCCCCAGTACCTTTTCTTTGACCGGGATGGCGTACGATGTGACCGACCCCAGGAAATAGCGGGAAGAGCCGGGGACGCCTGTTATCAGGTGGGCGATTTCACCGCCGGTACAGGATTCGGCAACGGAAAGGGTTTTCCCGTTGTCGGCCAACACCCGGCCCAGTTCTTCTTCCAGGCTCCGTTCGCCTTCCGCATAAATGACATCGCCCAGCAAGGCCTTCAGGCGGGCGACTTCGCGGTCGAGGCGCGCTGCCGTTTCGTCCGGATTACCGCCATAGACGGACAGGCGCAGTTTGACACCGGTCAAGGGATTGGGGAGGTAGGCCAGGTGCATATCCGCAGGCAAGGCATCTTCCCAAGGGGCAATGGCTTTTGACAGGGCCGATTCCGCCATGCCGTAGGTCATCAAGTGCCGGTGGCTGATGGCGGACAGGGGATAGTGTGCCGAAATGTCGTCGAGCACATCCGGCAGAGCCGCTTCTGTCTCGAAAGGAACTCCCGGCATCGCATACAGCGTAGCCTTTCCCATGCGGAACACCATGATAGGTGCCGTACCGCGATGATTGACAATGACTTCGCATGTTTCCGGGACAAGCGCCTGCGCCCGGTTGATATCCAGCACATCCAGTCCGCGGGAATGAAGAATCTCGTAGACCATCTCCAACTGTCCCGGATGTTCCACATACGCGTGGCTGCCGGAAAGCTCCGCCAGGGCCGCTTTGGTAATATCATCCTTGGTGGGACCCAGTCCGCCGGTCGTAATGACGATATCCGCCAGTTTCAGCTCGCGGGACAGGGTATCGAGAATATCTTCCCGCCGGTCTCCGATTGAAACCATACGGGTTACCTGTACGCCGATGCGCCCGAGCGCCCGGGCAATGGCGGAAGAATTGGTATCTACAATCTGACCTATCAGGATTTCATCACCAATCGTACAAACAGAAGCTGTTGTCATATATTTTTATTCAAATATTTCAGGATTTTACGCAGCAGTGTCGGGCCCTGCTCCAGGATTCCGTCGTAAAGCTCCACCATCACCGCGCCGCCCTGCAGCAGCCCGGCAGCCTGTTCGGGCGTATAAATGCCGCCGGCGGCCACGACCGGCATGCGTCCCTGGCACAGAGCATGGACATCCTTCAGCAAGGCCAGGGTTTTGTCGTAGTCCGGGCGCCCGACAACCACGCCGTCCACGCCGGAGAGCTGCGCATAGCGCAAGATATCCGCCAGGTCTTGGCGGTTCAGTTCATCGGACAGATGGAAGAGGACCGGCTTGTACACATCCATACACATGCGTTTGTTCAGGATGATGTCCAAATCGGTATCCGGCTGGTCTATCCGGACAATGAACATGTCGACAAAGTCATACAGGAGCGTAAAGGCTGTGTCATAATCTTTTACGACCTGCTCATCCAGCGTATTGCGTTCGGCGAGACATGCTGCGACAATGCCGTTATGCGGGGTTCCCTTGAGATGTTCGATGGCCCGGAAAATATCCGCCTTCCCGGAAAAGGGACCGACCTGCACATAGGCAAAACCCGCATCCAGCAGAAGGTCGAAGATTTTTCCCTGCGGGTCGAATCCTGCCCCCAGTGCCACCGGGCCGGTGAAATCCAATCCGAAAGCCCCATGATGCAAAGACGGGTAATCCCGCTTATACAACAGGTGAATCAACTGACGTCCCAACGGGAGGTAGGCCAGGACACGATAAAAGCCGAAAACGAGGTTCATCGCTTTCTCCCGGTTCATCTTTCTGGCCAGAGGCCGTATGACGCGGCTGTACAACATATCGGTACAAAGGTAATCATTCTCAAGAAAACAGGCAAGTTTCTTGACGCGTCTCCGGCGAGGATGTCAGCGGATTTCCTGAAAAGTATGGTCGCTGTAAAATACGATAATCTTGGTAATAGTCTTTTGATTATCAGTTGTTTCAGAGGTGACGGAAGGGGCCGTCGGAGCGTCCGTGAGGGCCGGATTTGCCTCCGGCACCGGTTCGGGCATGGAAATCGGCGATTCTGGAAGGGATGTGAACAAGTCCGGAGCAGGAGTCGTTTCCTGTACCGGCCGTTCCTCGGTTTGGGAATTCTCCTTGTACATCTTACCCTTACCGGCCAGCAGCCACTCCATATTCAAACGGGGATAGCGCGCCATCAGGCTAGTCAGGAAATCGTATCCCGGTTTGTTGCGTCCGGCGAGGATATGGGAAACGCTGGCGCGTGCGACGCCCAGTTCTTCAGCGAACTGGGATTGCGAGATGTTCTCTGCACCTAAAAACTGCTGCAAACGGTTGTTCATTTTTCTTACCTTTGATATTACAAATGTAGCAAACAAATCGGGGATTTCCAAATGACAACAACAGGCGACAGGGGAGCGAGAGGAGAGTATTGTGCTACGTTTTATATAATAATTTACTTTAGGTACAATTATCTAATTATCTGATTATAATAATATTAAACACATTTTAACAGTGCTAAGAAACAGTCTTGTTACATAACTCGCGCCATCGTTCCATCATTTATTTTATTCAAATATTAAAATAGACATATGTTACTATCTGATTATTAACAACTTAGCAACAGTACAACATTCTTATAACTTTTGCTTATTTTACAAAGTTAAACAAATGAATAAAACTATTGTAAACATGATGTTATTTTTGTAAATTTTACATTTCTGACTTGTGAATTAACGAATGTGGCCTGTGAATAAGTTGTGGATAAACGTTCACCGACTGTTGAAAGCCCGATGTCGCTGAGATTTCAAAATCCGAAGAAGTATTCGTACCTTTGCAAAAATTTGAGAAAATCAGGAATGATTCCGCAGATCAATATAGAAGATTACAACTACCCTCTGCCGGACAGTCGGATAGCCAAATATCCGCTGCCGCAGCGGGACGCCTCCAAACTCCTTACCTATAACGATGGCCAGGTGGGTGAAACTGTGTTCAACCGCATCCCGGAGCTGCTGCCTTCCGGCGCTTTAATGGTATTCAATGATACCAAGGTGGTGCCGGCGCGTCTGCATTTCCAGCGTGAAAGCGGTGCGCATATCGAGATTTTCTGCCTGCAGCCGGAGGAGCCGGGAGAATACAACCAGGCTTTCGCCGCCACAGGCACCTGCGTTTGGAAATGCGTCATCGGAAATGCCAAACGCTGGAAAGATGATATCCTGCGCCTGTATAACCCGTTGGATAACAACTTGATTCATGCGATGGACCTGCGCGCCGAACTGCTCGGCCGCGAGGGACAGACCGGCCGGGTCCGCTTCACCTGGGCGGACGGTTCGGCTTTTTCCCGGGTGCTGGAGCTCTGCGGTACCGTTCCGATTCCGCCTTACCTGAACCGGGATACGGAAGCCATTGACACCGAGCGCTATCAGACCCTTTATGCCCGCATCCGCGGGTCCGTAGCCGCCCCCACAGCCGGTCTGCACTTTACCGAAGCCGTGCTGGACGGGATACGAGCACGGGGGATTGAGATGGAACAGGTCTGCCTGCATGTGGGCGCCGGGACCTTCCTGCCGGTCAAAGACGCGGACGTCTCCCACCATCCGATGCATCGGGAACCCTTTGTCGTCCGCTTGGAACTGCTGCGCAAACTCCTGCGGACCGACCGGCCCGTCATTGCAGTCGGAACCACCTCCGTCCGCACCCTGGAATCCCTCTACTATGCCGGTGTACAATGCCTGGAGCAAGGAGCGCCGGAAGACATCCCTCAGTGGTGCCCCTATGAGCGGGACTATGCGCCGACGCGGGAAGAAGCCCTGGAGGCCCTGATTCACTACCTGGAATCACGGCAGCTGGAAGAACTGAAACTGGGCACCCGCATCATCATTGTCCCCGGATTCCGGTTCCGCATGACCGATTGGCTGGTGACCAATTTCCACCAGCCCGAGAGTACGCTGATTCTGCTGGTATCCGCCTTCGTGAAAGGTGATTGGCAACGGATTTACCGTTATGCGCTCAGTCACGACTTCCGATTCCTGAGCTACGGAGACAGTTCCTTGCTGAAAAGAGTGCATTAGTTTGCCTATTTCCGCTTTTTTTCTTAATTTTGTAGGATAAGAACGTGTACAATGATGGAAAACGATAACGAATTCAGTGACATCAGACCTTACAGCGATGCCGAAGCGGTAGAAGCTTTTGCCAAAATCGCGGAGCATCCGGCCGTTATCTCTGTGTCCAAGTATCTCTTCCCGGAGGAAAAACCCGAATTCCTCCGAGAGGCTTTTTACAGCCTGAAGGGCGTGGATGATTTCCAGAACCAGGTGATGACCAAGGCTGTAGAATGGGTGATAACCAACACGGCACACAATTTTTCCTACGATGGAATAGAGCAAATCAAGAAGATTGCCGGGAAGTGCCTCTTCCTTTCCAATCACAGGGATATTGTCCTGGATCCGGCCATCACCCAGATTGTGCTGTTCCGCAACGGTCTCCCGATGACGGAAATCGCTGTCGGAGACAACCTTCTGTCCAACAAGTATATCGAGTATCTGATCCGGTCCAACCGGATGATCAAGGTGATTCGCGGCATCAGCGCCCGAAGCCTCTATCTGTCCTCCCAGCTGCTGTCCAAATATATCCGCCAAAGCATTACGACCGGCAACAGTTCCATCTGGATTGCCCAGCGGGAAGGCCGGGCCAAAAACGGAATCGACAGCACCGAACAGGGCCTGCTCAAAATGCTGGATATGAGCGGCACAGGAGATTTCGTCAGCAATTTCCTGGAATTGAATATTGTTCCGCTCAGCATTTCCTATGAATACGAGCCCTGCGATATCCTGAAGGCGCGCGAACTGCTGATCAGCCGCAGCCAGAAGTATGTCAAGGCGCCCAACGAGGATTTCATCAGCATTGTGACCGGCATCAAGCAGCAGAAAGGCAATATCCACCTGAATATCGGCGAGCCGCTGACCCGCGAAGAAATCGAAAAGGCTTCCGTCTGCAACAAGAACGACCGCTACCAGGCCATCCGTCACGCCGTAGACTCCCGCGTGATTGAAGGATATATGCTGTGGAAGACCAATTACATGGGCTACGACCTGGCCAACCACAGCTTCAAGTACAGCGACCGGTACACACCCGAAGACCTGGAACAGTTCACCGCCTATATCGAGCACCAGCTGGATACGATTCAGGAGGACTTGAACCGCAATGACTTGCGGGAAATCCTCCTTCGCATCTATGGCAACCCGGTGGCGGAAAAAGCCCGCCTCGCCGAAGAAAAGGCGGCCCGGGAATAATTATCAATACAAGCGGTCAACCGCCGCAATGATTTCTTCCTCAGGAAGTTCCGGATCCAATACCAGGTCCGGTTCTTTTGTTACAAAGCCTTCCCGCGTGGCATTGATCAGCCCGCCGCCGGTGAGATTCAGCATCACGGTATCATGATGGGCCACTTTCCCTTCGTCCAAGGCTTTTTTCAGCCCGGCCACCGCACAGGCAGCAGCGGGGAAAATGTCCACGCCTTCTTTGTGGTAGACCTGCAGCATCCAGTAGACGATTTCTTCGTTGGTGACCTTGAACATGTCTCCGCCCGAAGCGGTCAGGGCATCGAACAGACCGCCGGCAATGCTGTAGGGCGGTTTGCGGTTGGACAACACCTTGGCCAGAATCACCTCCGAATTGCGCCGAGACTGCTCGGCCGTGAGCGGCAGCAGTTCCCGCGACCCTGCTCTCCAGGAATCATACATAATGGTAAACGGGGCGTTCTGGCAAGCGAAAATCTTCATGCCGTTCTTGCCGAAACGGCCGTCCTGTTCCAATCGGCAGGCATTCTCCCACGCGGCGATGGCCCCGGTTCCGCTGCCGACCGCCTGGAAATAGGCGTCGGGAATACGGCCGATGGTCTCCACGGCAGATAATACGGTCGTGCCCATTCCGTCGCGCCGGGCGACATTCTTGGCGCCGCCTTCGGCGAAGAAACGCGGGTTCCGGCATAGTTTCTCACCCAGTTGAATCGCGTCGTAATAATCTGAGCCAAAAGGCGTTGCAAGTACCTTCACACAGGATTTCAAGGGCTTGCGGAACCACAGGTCATGGATATTGTCCAAAGGGATGCAGATGACCAGCGGGATATTGTTGTCTGAGCAGACGCGGGCAAAGGCGCGGGCCGTATTGCCGGCAGACTGGACGACCAGAACCCGGTTCTGTCGCTTGGGAAGACGGGCACAGACCGCAAACGCTTCCGTCTCCTTAAAAGAACAGGTTTCCATCCGGGCGCCAATCTTGGGCCAGTATCCGGAGAAGGTAATATAGAGGTCGGACATATCCAGCAGGGAAGCCAGACCCTTGCTCTTGTACGTGACAGGCGCATGGGAATGGCGCAGGACGCGCTGGATAGGGAGCCATTCCGCATAGCGGTACAAACCCTTCAAGTCTTCGCGCGGGGTGAAGAAACGGTTGGCATACTGGGCCCGGATCAGGGAAGGAGAGCTTGCCTTGGGGTCGGCCAGCATCCATCCTTCATCTTCGAAAATGCGGCCGTCGGCAACGTTTTCCAATCGGTATAACGTGGGTTTGAAATTCATGTGTATCAGGGATTTAAAGATTCATAAACAGCCAAACGAAGTAGCCGATGCCGCAAAGGAGCATCACGCCGCCGTCAAAACGGTCCAGCTCGTTTTTCCGCCCGGTAAACGCAGCGGTCAGCACCAGCAAAGCACTCAGCAGGAGGATGCCGGCGTCCACCAGGTCGATATCCGCGAAAGACAGGGGGCAGATGATGGCGGATCCGCCCAAAATCAGGAGGATGTTGAAAATATTGGAACCGATGATATTGCCCAGGGCCAGCTGACCTTTCTTTTTGGCAGCCGCCACGACGCAAGTCGCCAGCTCGGGGAGGGAAGTGCCGCCGGCCAGAATGGTGATGGCGATGAATTTATTGCTGATACCCAAGGCTTTGGCAATATCGGTCGCAGCATCCACGAAAAGCCTTCCGCCGAAAATCAAGGCCGCCAGGCCACCGATAACCATCAAGATGGACAGCCAGACGGAGACGCGTTTTCCGCTGTCCGCATCATCCGCCGTTTCCGGTTTGTCTTTGACAAAGGACCAGATCATATAGGCGATGAACAAGGCGACCAGAAGGAGACCGTCCTGGCGGGAGAGGATGTCGTTACCGACCCCGAAAAAGCGGTGGGTCATCCCCAGGGCCAGCAGCAGTACCGTAATCAGGATGTTCACGGGGATATCCTTCTTTTTGTTGCTGCCCGTAATGGCCATCGGGGCAAGAAGGGCCGTCAGGCCGAGGATGAACAGGGTGTTGAAAATGTTGGAGCCCAGCACATTACCGACAGCGATATCGGCATTTCCCTTGATGGCTCCCATCAGGCTTACGACCATTTCCGGGGCGGATGTACCCATCCCCACGATGGTCAGGCCAATCACAAACTCACTGATGCCGGCCCGACGCGCCACCTGGGAAGAACCGTTCACCAGGAATTCCGCGCCGCCGACAATCATGACCAGACCGGCCAGTAAAAGCAAAATATTCAGAATCATTTCTTGATGAGTTGACAAACATTTTCTACATGTTGGGTATGCGGAAACATATCCACCGGCTGCACGGCCGTGATGGCATACTCCTGCGCAAAAAGGGCCAGGTCGCGGGCCTGCGAGGCCGGGTTGCAGCTGACATAGACCATCCGGGCAGGGGAGGCCTCCAGAATGACCCGGGCCACATCGGGATGGATGCCGGCACGGGGCGGGTCCAGGATGATGACGTCCGGACGGCCTTGCTCCCGGATAAAGCCGGCAGTCAGGATGTCCTTCATGTCACCCGCAAAGAAACGGCAGTTGGTGATGCCGTTGTATTCCGTATTCTTGCGCGCATCTTCAATAGCTTCCGGAACATATTCAATACCAATCACTTGCGATGCTTTGGAAGAGACGAACTGGGCTATCGTTCCCGTCCCGGTATAGAGGTCATATACGACTTCGTTACCCGTCAGGGCCGCCAGGTCGCGGACTGTGCAATACAGGCGATAGGCCTGCCGGCTGTTGGTCTGATAAAAAGATTTCGGGCCGATGCTGAAGCGCAGGTTCTCCATCGTCTCATAAATGGTGGCATCACCGCGGTACAGATGACATTCCTGGTCCGAAATGGAGTCGTTCTGCTTGGTATTGATTACATAATACAGGGAAGTGATGGCCGGGAACGCGGCTGCGACGGCATCCAGCAGCTGCGTCCGGGCGGGTGTGTCCTCATATCCGAAACACAGAATCAGCATCAGCTGGTCCGTTTCCGTCGTCCGGATGAACATATTGCGCAGAAAACCCCGGTTTTCCCGGATATCATAGAAGGACAGCCCGTGTTCCACCGCATAACGTTTGATGAAGAGGCGGATGGCATTCGAAGGGTCGCGCTGAAGATGGCAGTCCTTGATATCCAATACTTTATCGAAAAATTTTCCGACATGGAAACCCAATCCGCAGGCATCTTCGGGCGGAATGGCATCCGGGTCCTCATCCCGCAGAATCCAGCGTTTGGAGGAGAAGGAAAACTCCAACTTGTTCCGGTAGTATTCGGTCCGTTCCGAAGCCAGAATCGGCGAAATCGGGGGAATCTCCAGGTGACCGATACGGACCAGCTGGTCATACACCTGCTGTTGCTTGGCCTGCAGCTGCATCGCATAGGGCAAAGGTTGCCAGCGACAGCCGCCGCAGACGCCGAAATGGGGGCAGAAGGGCGCCAGACGGTGTTCAGAAGGCTTTACAATCCGTGTGATATAGCCTTCCATATAATTTTTTTTCTTCTTATACACCCGAACATCCACGACGTCACCCGGCACGGCAAACTCCACAAAGAGAACGGTTCCGTCGACATGCGCGAGGGCTTTGCCTTCGGCAGCCACGGATTCAATCAGAATGTCGTTCAATTCCAAATCAGTTTTCTTCTTGCTCATGCGACAGGGTAGTCTTTTAAATGGACACTACTTAACATAATATAAATTGTGTAACAAATCTCATAAATGAAGCGCCAGCGACAGATACAGCCCGCCGACAAAGGAACGGGCGGATACATACCGTTCTCCGCTGACCAGGCTTCCTGTAAAAAAATCGACGAATTCACGCGGATGATACTGCGACAGGCGCACTCCGGCCGACAGGTCCATCATCAGGCCGGACCCGACGGCCCAGCGGTATCCCAGACCGGCCTGGCCCGTATAGCCGGATTTTTGTTTCCACTTCTCGTCAAAAGCCCAACCGCCGGCCAAAGACACAAACGGCCCTGAAACCGGTGCTGAGCGGAAATAATACGTAGCTCGGGCCGCCAGCGGAATGGCGCGCATCCCGCGGCCCAGTCCCATATAACCGCTGTATAAGGAAAGATTTACTTTCTGTGCGATATCCACGCCGACCTGTCCGAAAATATGGCCGTTGGTATGATACCGCCATCCGGCCCGGTCTGTTTCCACCAGGGACTGTTCTTCGCTGTAAAATACACTATGCTCCTGGAAATAGGCATTTGCACAGATGCCCCAATCCAGTCCCCACGTGAAACGCAGGCGCTCCCCTGCCCCCGCATTTACGTAGCATAACATACTGAATATCAGCAACATATAAGCTTTCTTTCCCATCAATAACGATATCGGATACCCACTTCAGGCATCAGGATATTTTTCAGCCCTGAGCGGTACCAGTTCATGGTGCTGCCGCTCTTGTCCGACCAGGTGATATGCGCTCCGACATTGCCGGAAAAGCCGACGCTGACCGACAAAGGGCCGGCAAAATGGAACAGTACACCGATATTCCCGCTCAAAGCGGCCGTCACTCCCCTTCCGCTCTTCCCGTCTTCCACATAGCCCAACATGGCCCCGGGACCTGCGTAGAAATTGGCTGTAAGTCCTTGATTAATAGCACGCTGAAGCAGTATGAAATTCAGATGCCAGTCCGCCCGGATACCGGGCATGGCCGTTTGCCCCAACAGGACTTTCTCCAGGTCGGCTGTCAGCCGGATGTCGCTGAAACTTCCGGGGCGATAGTTGGTTAGGGATATACCGCATGCCTTGGGTGAAAAGTAACCGCCTACGCTGACATACCGGTCCTGTGCCATCAGCATTTCCATGGCACACAGGCAGGCAATGATTAGTACAACGGTCTTCTTCATAGCATCTATTCTACAAATTTAATAATTATTCAAGGAATTACGCCATTTTTCGGGGACAATCCTTCCTAACGCGAAAAAAACGTCCCATTTTTGCGAATGTTCAACAGTTTTCGTAATTTTGCTATACGTTTACAAAAACCGACCATAAACTATGGCTATCATTGTCGAACAAGTGCGCGACACACGCTCCTTACGGGCATTTGTCGAATTCCCCAATCGCTTGTACAAAGGCGTGGAGGGATATGTTCCCAAACTGGTAGCGGACGAGATGGATACCCTTTCAGAGAAGGAGAATCCGGCTTGCCGCTTCAGCGACTTGGCGCTTTTCCTCGCCTACCGTGACGGGGAGATTGTCGGCAGGGTCGCCGCCATCATCAACCGACTGGCCAACGAGCGCTGGCAGCACCAGGAAGTCCGCTTCGGCTGGATTGATTTCATCGATGACCCGGCCGTATCCGCTGCGCTGTTGGAGAAAGTGGAGGCGTTCGGACGGGAACACGGCATGACCGATATCGTCGGCCCGCTGGGTTTCACCGACTTCGACCCGGAAGGGATGCTGGTAGAAGGATTCCAGTACATCAATACAATGGCCCTGATTTACAACTATCCCTACTATTCCAGGCATCTGGAAGAATTGGGATACAGCAAAGAAATCGACTGGGTCGAGTACAAAATCTACATTCCCCGCACCGTTCCCGACCGGATTGCCCGTCTGGCCGACATCGTCGCCCGGAAAACCGGCTACAAAGTAGTCAAGCCGACCAAGAAAAGCATCCGGGAGAACGGCTATGGGCGGAAAATCTTCCGGGCCGTGAATGACACGTACCAGCACCTGTACAATTTCACCCTTCTGCCCGAAGATGTGATTGACCACTACGTCAACACCTACCTCGGAGTCCTGGACATGAATTTCATCACCCTGATTGTGGACGAAAAGGATGAAATCGCTGCCTTCGCCGTCAGCATGCCCTCCATTACCCGTGCCCTCAAGAAATGCGGCGGGCACCTCTTCCCTTTCGGCTGGTACCATGTGCTCCGTTCACTCTATGCCAAACATGAGGAATCCGTAGAACTGATGCTGGTCGGCGTGCTGCCCGAACACAAGAACCAAGGGCTGCTTGCCATGATTTTCAACGACCTGATTCCCCGCTATGTGAAAGCCGGTTTCCAGTATGCGGAAACCAATGCCGAACTGGAGACGAACGTGGCGATGCAGTCCCAGTGGGATTCCTTTGAAAAAGAGCAGACCAAACGCCGTCGGATCTACAAAAAATCGCTCAAATAAGGGGGTAACAAAAATGTTACCACTTTTAACATTTTTGTTTTACTTCCTAACAATCAATATATTATAGTAATATATGCCACAGGATGACTTTTCGGCTCGTTCCCGGGTCCTACCACCCCTTCCGGAGCGGATGCGCCCCCGGAATTTGGATGAATATGTAGGCCAGAAACACTTGGTCGGAGCCGGAGCCGTCCTGCGGAACATGATAGAATCGGGGAACCTGACCTCCTTCATCCTGTGGGGTCCGCCCGGGGTCGGAAAGACGACGCTGGCCCGGATTATTGCCGGGACGCTGGACCGGGAGTTCTATCCCCTCTCCGCCATTTCTTCCGGTGTCAAAGACATCCGGGACATTCTGGACAAGGCCCGCGCGGACAGGGCATCCGTCTTCGGGACCCAAAAAGGCGCGCCCATTCTATTCATCGATGAAATCCACCGTTTCAGCAAGTCGCAGCAGGACGCACTGCTGGGTGCCGTCGAAGACGGAACCGTGGTGCTGATTGGGGCCACGACGGAGAACCCGTCCTTTGAGGTCATCAATCCCCTGCTCTCCCGCTGCCAGGTGTACGTGCTCAAATCCCTGGACGTCGAGGATTTGCAGGCGCTGCTGGAAAGGGCTCTGAGCCAGGACGAAGTCCTCCGGAACCTGGATATCCGCGTGGAAGAAACCCAGGCCCTGCTTCGGATGAGCGGTGGAGACGCCCGCAAACTGCTAAACCTGTTGGAAATCGTAATCGATTCCCTGCCGAAAGACCAGCCCGTCATTATCAGCAACGAGACGGTAACCACCTGTCTTCAAAGCAATTCCGCTCGATACGACAAAGGTGGGGAGATGCATTATGACATCATCTCCGCATTTATCAAAAGCGTCCGGGGCTCCGACCCGAATGCGGCCGTCTATTATATGGCCCGGATGATTGACGGCGGAGAAGACCCGCTCTTCATCGCCCGCCGGCTCTGCATTCTGGCGGCAGAAGACATCGGACTGGCCAATCCCAACGCCCTCCTGCTGGCCAATGCCTGTTTCCAGGTCGTCCAGAACATCGGTATGCCCGAAGGCCGGATTCCCCTGGCGGAAACAGCCATCTATCTGGCATCCTCCCCCAAAAGCAATTCCGCCTACATGGCCATTGCCAAAGGCTTGGAACTGGCCAAAAACACACAGGCTGCTTCCGTGCCCCTGTACCTTCGGAACGCACCGACAAAACTGATGGAAGAGCTGGGCTACAGCGACGGCTACAAGTATGCCCATGACTACCCCGGGCATTTCGCCGACCTGGAATTCATGCCCCAATCGCTGGAGGGGACGGTCCTGTACGAGCCTGCCGAGAACCGGCACGAAGCGGGATTGAAGTCATACCTGCAATCCTGCTGGCCAAAATATTACGGCAGCTTATCTAAAGAAGAAAATCAGAAGGGATAACCCACCCCGAAATGAACGGCGAAATTGCCTTGGTTCAGCCAGGTACGCGGAGCTACCCAGCGGGCACCGGCTTTGCGCGAGGGCTCGTAGACTTTCATACCCATATCCAGACGGACCAGAATGAAATCCAGGTCCAGCCGCAAGCCGACACCCCAGTCGACCGCCAAACTCTCGTAGAAATTCTCCAGTCGCAGTTCGGAGGTTTTGTCGGTGGAATCCTGCAGGTTCCAGACATTGCCGGTTTCAGCAAACAGCGCGCCTTTGAATTTCCATATCAGCGGGAAACGATACTCGATATCGGCTTCCAGTTTCATATCGCCGGTCTGGTTGGGAATCACGAAGAGATTGGAGGTCTCACTGAAGCCCGGACCGACACTGCGGGCCTGCCAGCCACGCATACTGTTGGCACCGCCGGCATAGAAATGCTGCTCGAAGGGCAGGGAGTTTGAGTTGCCGTAGGCAAAACCGGCGCCGATCAGGAAGCGCATCGCAACGGACTGGTTGTCATTCTTTCCGAAACAGAAAGTCTGGCCGAGGGTCAGTTCGCCGCGGATATATTGGGAATACGGGGTCTGCCAGAGCATCCGGTGTCCCGTTTCAGGGTCGGTCTTCATCAGCGGATTGAACAGGCTGAGCAGGTTGCCGGCCACGTTGAACTGGAACAGGACGTATTTGTAGGACGTTTTCGGATTCAGGTCGGCGTTGGTGGTATAATACAGGTTTCCGCCGGCGCCCAGGTCGAAGTGGTCGATGTAGGACGAAGCCATGAAGGGATTCAGGAGCAAGGACTTCAGGAAGGCGTCGTCGATGCTCATCAGGCGGACGATGCTGAGTTTCATCGGATACAGCTGGTAGTGCAGGCGCTTGTGGGACCCGATGTAACCGAAGGAGGTGGAAATGATGTTCCGCACGTATTCAGGCCGGTTCTGGTAGTTATAGGAGGCCTTCACCTCGGTACTGGGAATCGCCCCGGCGAAAGAGCTGTACGGCAGGCCCACGAAACGCGGGAAAGTGATACCGGCCGACACACCGTATTCCGTCGCCTTGACTTTGTCGCTGGGACGGAACTGGAAATTGCCCATAAAGCTGAGATTCAGCATCTCGCTGCCGTGAAACACATTCTTGTGATAGTATGACAATTCGGGCGAAATGCCCAGCAGTCCGGTCGAATTGGAAGAAGCCTCCAACTTGATTTTGAAGCCCTGGAGCCGGGACGGCGTCAAGTCAATCCGGCAGTCCACGACGTTGCTGTCCACCTTTTCCAGTTCCACATTCACGCTGCTGAAGGCGCGCAGGGAGGACAGGCGGTTGTACGCCCGGTTCACTTCTACTTCGCTGTAAGGGTCCCCGGGATGTATCGTATTGATTTTCCGCAGGAAACGCTCGCGGAATCTCAAACTCTTGGGATAGAAGATATCGACATTTCCGAAGTGGAAACGGCGCAGGGGCTGCGCCTCCTTGGCGGTTTCATTGCGGGTATATTCCCGGACCCGCATCGTCAGGGCGGCCTGACCGGGCCGGGTCAGGGTATCCGCTTCGAAGAAGTAATAATTCTTGTTAAATCCGTAATAGCCAATCTGACGAAAATGGGCCGCGCCCCTGACCGACTCCTCTTCCAGACGCTCTTCCGCCAGGAATTGTCCCGGCCGGACGGTCACCTGGGCCGTGTCTTTGTAGAAATCCTCGGCAAAATCGCCCCGGGACGGGATTTCATATTGCAGGGAGGAGATGGGATACTGCTTGCCCAGGGTAATCACGTACGTGACTTTCACTTTCTTGCCCCGCACTTTGATTTGCGTGTCCACGTGGGAATGGTAATAGCCCAGGTACTCCAGGCGCTTGCTCAGGTTCTCGACCGACCCGTTCACCAGGTCCGGATTATAGACGACCGGCGCCGTGCCGATTTTGCGGAAAAAGCGGTCGAATGCATTGTCCACGGTCTGGCCGGACCAGTTGTAGACATACAGCATCGGGTTCCAGGAACCAGGTTTCTGCTGGATATAGGATTCGACCCGGTCGGTTTTGAATTTACGGTCATTCACCACTTTCACCTTGACATCGGTCAGGCGATACTCGCCCTGACGCAACGTCCGGGTCGTACTGCATGCGGATTCCAGCAGGAGCACCAGTACAAGAAGCAGGATATGACAACGTTTTCCCATAGAAACAACAAACAAAAATACGAATTTCGTCCGACAAACTCAAATATTTTGTAACTTCGCGGGTCCAACCCTATGAATGGAAACCATGACGAGCATCAGCAACGCCCAAATCAAATTAATCAAATCGCTGTCTTCCAAAAAATTCCGCGATCAGTACGGCCTTTTTACGGTAGAAGGCGAGAAACTGGTTTCCGAAGCGGAACGCTCCGGTTTTGAGGTGGTCGAACGATACCGCCGGGAAGAAATCGGGGAGCAGACCATGGCGCGTATCTCGGCCCTGTCCTCCCCTTCTCCTGCCCTGGCGGTCGTGCGCAAACCCTCCGCTCCGCCCTTTCCCGGAATACCCGGACGGGGATTGTTCCTCGCCCTGGACAGCGTCCGGGACCCCGGCAATCTGGGCACGATTCTCCGCATCGCCGACTGGTTCGGCATCGACGGGGTCTTCGCCTCCCCCGACACCGTCGACCCCTACAATCCGAAAGTGGTGCAGGCATCGATGGGCGCCATCTTCCGGGTAAAGTTTCAATATATTGATTTACTGTCGTTTGCGCACGATGTCTTGCAGCAGAACGGCAAGCTGTACGGGACCTTCCTCAATGGAACAAACCTGTACGAGACCGCGTTGGATACCGGCCACGAAAAACCCTCCGTCATTGTGATGGGCAATGAATCGGAGGGCATCTCTTCCGCATTGGCGTCCTGCATTGACAGGCGGCTGTATATTCCTCCCTATCCCCCGGACGATCCCGGTTCGGAATCCCTGAACGTGGCCATCGCGACGGCCGTTACCGTGGCAGAGTTCCGCAGAAGAGGCTGAGGACGGTTCCGTCCTGCGGCGCTACACTGACGGTCTGGCGCATGCCTTCACCGCTGAATCCCAGCATCCGCAGGGCTTCGGCGGGTATCGTGACGGTCCATTCGGCCGGACTGTCGCTGAAATTGCAGGCGACCAGCAACAGGTCTTTGCCGTCCCCGCGCAGGAAGACGAAATGCCGGTCCGGATCAAAACCGTCAACTTCCCGGCAGCAGTAGCACAGGTCATAGGTACCGCCCTGGCGAATCAGCGGCCGCCGCGCCAGGTTCAGCAACTCCATATAACGACCCAGCGCCGCCTGTTCTTCCGGCAGCAGCGCTCCCTTTCCATGAATATACTGCCAGATCCGGCGGGGTGTGGCGGGAGACCACCAGTCGAAAATGGTCGTGCGGCCGTTCCGTCCGCTGAAGCCTTCTTCATCCATGCCCCTTTCACCGGCTTCCTGCCCGAAATAGAGCAGGAACGGCGCGGTGTCGAACAGCAGGCTGGCGTACAGGGCAGCCATGCCGCGACGGGCGGAACCGGCAAACGCATCGGAGGCCAGACGGACCTCGTCATGGTTCTCCAGAAAATGCAGCATCCGGGACTGCAGGGAGCCCAGGGACTGCCAGTTCCAGGTCAGCTGACGGGCACTACCGCCGTGAACCACGATGTCGAACAAGGCGTCATAACGCCCGGACTTATCATACAGGGCATCGAAGCCGGCTGCGGCAAACTGCTGATAGCGGGACTTCTCATAAACCTCTGCAATAAACAGGAAATCAGGATATTCCGCTTTCACTTGCGGAATCAGCCAGGCAAAGAAGGCGGGCGGAACCATTTCCACCATATCGCAGCGGACCCCGTCCACGCCTTTGCCGGCCCAGAACAGCACCACTTCCCGCATCTTGTCCCAGGTGGGCGTATGGAAATCGCAGTAGTTCAGACGAATCGTATCATACCAGTCCGTCAGCCCCGGCGCCGGTCCGAAACAGTTGCCGGAAGCCTTGGCCGGCATTTCCTGCCAGTTGCCCGGCACCGGCAGACGCAAAGGCTCCCCGGGATAATAGTAGAAATCGTTCTCGGGTTTCCAATGGACGGTCGGGTCGTCACAGGCACCCAGGACCGGATGTCCCAGGGCATCGCGCCCGTCCCGCAGCGGCCGGGGCGAGAAGGCCCCGTAATCACGGGAAACATGATTGGGCACGAAATCCAGCAGGACCTTCATGCCGGCCCGGTGCGTACGCCGCACCAGACGGGAAAACTCCTGCATCCGCTGCGCCGGGTCCTGCGCCAGGTACGGGTTTACGTCAAACCAGTCCGTCACGCAATAGGGTGACCCCGCGCGGCCCTTTACAAAGGCGGCGCTGGAGGGTTTGCATCCGTTCGTACGGCAACGGGTTGCATGCCGGATGACGCCCGTATACCAAACCGCGGTCACCCCCAACGACGCCAGGTAGTCGAGGGTACGCGTATCTATGTCGGCGAAGGTGCCGCATCCGTTCTGCGCCAGGCTGCCTCCCTTGCGGTTTTCACCGCGCGCCGGGCCCCACAGCCTGGGCAGAATCTGATAGATGATTTCTTTTACCAATTCAGAATCTTCTTGAAGTCGTAGTCTTCGGGGCAGGAGACATACTTCTTCGCGGCTTCGTAGTCAGCCTCCGTAACGTAATGGCAGATATGGCTGAAATAGTTCTGGGCCGTGCCGCCGTCGATGTTGACCCGGCGGGGCGGAATCTTGCCGTCTGCGCCCTGAAGGTCTTTCAGGTAGAGGGGATGGGCCTCGCCGTTGGCGTCGACATAGACCATGCAGCCCGTCTCACCCTTGGTGAAGAGCTCGTAGGCGCCCATGGCCAGTTCGGTGCAATACGTCAGGTCGAAGGCAATCGGATCCTGGCAGCGGACATCGTAACCGATTTCCACCGGACGAGTCTTCACCTTCATGCCGAGTTTCTTGAACTCTTTCTCCAGAATGTCATTGAAGAGGACCGCTTTGGAAATCTTGCCCAGCTCGGGATGGCCGTGCTCATCGTAAGTCAGGCTCACGCCGGCGTCCTTGATTTCCTGGGGATTCAGGTCATGGAAAACGCCTTCGGCCACCACGATGGTACCGTAAGGGATGCCGAGAATGTTGCGTTTGATGATGGCGGAAAGGGCCAGGCGGACAATCTTGTCAAGGGAAATCTCCGTCTTGTTGAACATTTCCGGGATGATGGTCATCGGGCAGTGCGTGGCCTCGCCGATTCCGAGGGCGAGATGGCCGGCGCTGCGGCCCATGGCGCTGATGATGAGCCAGTTGCCGCTGGTACGGGCATCCTCGT
>CADBPR010000044.1 GCA_902796555.1 uncultured Bacteroidia bacterium | reverse complement strand
GCACAGAAATCCAGTTCATTTGGTGTCATAACAGTGGTCCCTATAAATAAAAAAACCGCCGCAGTGTAATGCGCCGGGAAATATATAGAGAGTTTTGAATGTCGCGGTAGCGAGAGTGGGGCATGATCCCACGACCTCCGGATTATGAATCCGACGCTCTAACCAGCTGAGCTACCTCGCCATCAGTTTGTTGAGATAGAAGGATTCGAACCCTCACTGACAGAGCCAGAATCTGTAGTGCTACCATTACACCATATCTCAATGGCCGTTTTCTTCAAACGGGACTGCAAATGTACAACAGTTTTGGGAATCCGCCAAATTTTTCTGGCAAAAAATCCGAAAAATCAACGTTATTCGCGGAAAACCAGCACGGTGGCCCAAACTTGGCACCCTTCGCATCGCCCGACGAACCCGAGTTTTTCAGTGGTTGTCGCCTTGACCGAGACGGCATCTTCCGGGATGTCCATGACGGCGGCCAGGGTGGAACGCATCACGGGGACATAGGCAGCGATTTTGGGCTTCTGCAAAGCGATGGTGATATCGGCATTGCCGACCTGCCAGCCTTTCGACCGCACCAGGGCGCAGACCCGGGTGAGGAGCCGCTTGCTGTCCACGCCTTTCCACTGCGGGTCCGTGTCCGGGAAGTGGTGGCCGATGTCGCCCAGCGCAAGTGCGCCCAAGAGGGCGTCGCACAAGGCATGGATGGCCACATCTCCGTCGGAATGTGCCACAAAACCGGTCGGGGCGTCAATCCGCACGCCGCCCAGCCACATCGGGAGTCCTTCCGCCAGGGCGTGGACGTCATATCCGTTTCCCACTCTGAATTGAATCATAAGGCATCATTTTTCTGCAAAGTAACGAAAAAATATGTAAATTTGCCCATTATATAACACGATTATGGCAACATTCGGATGGTTCGGTGACCAGGAACACAGGGTGTTCAATTACAAACCCCGCTATTATGACCCTGAAAAAGAAGCGCGCAAGCGGATGTTTGGGGCGGTAGACGGCACGCAGGACGGCAAGGGAAAAGAAGAGAAGCCTTATGCCCCCGGCTCCTATATCCAGGGCTCTTTCCGCGACGGCAACTATGCCCGCCGCCGGGGTCCCGGCCGTGCCCAGACCATCATCGGCCTGGTGGGCCTGCTGCTGGTTTTCGTGATTCTGATTTATATCGCCAAATTCTACGGGATGCTAAGGTAAGGATATGGACCTGAGAATATTACCCGGAAATATCGCCAACCTGATTGCGGCGGGGGAGGTCGTCCAGCGGCCCGCCTCCGTCGTCAAAGAACTGATGGAAAATGCCGTCGACGCCGGCGCTACCCGGGTGACCGTTGCGGTGAAAGATGCAGGCAGGACCCTCATCCAGGTGATTGACGACGGCTGCGGCCTCTCTCCCGACGACGCGGTGCTGTGCTTCGAACGGCACGCCACCTCGAAAATCGCACGGGCGGAAGACCTGGGCAACATCCTTACCTTCGGGTTCCGCGGGGAAGCCCTGGCCTCCATTGCCGCCGTCGCGCAGGTGACGCTGAAGACCCGGCGGGAAGAGGACCCGGTGGGCTGTCAGGTGGAATTCGCCGCGTCGCAGCACATGGCGACGGAAGAAACGGCCTGCCCACGGGGCGCCAACTTCGCCGTCCGCAACCTGTTCTACAATGTGCCGGCCCGCCGGAAATTCCTCAAATCCGACAATGTGGAATTCAAGCATATCGTGGAGGAATTCACCCGCGTGGCCCTGACCCGGCCTGAAATCGGCTTCACCCTGATTCACAACGACCGGGATATCTATGTGCTCCGGCCGGCGAAGTCGCTGAAATTCCGGATTCAGGACCTGCTGGGAACGGCCGCCGTGGACAAGGTGGTCGATTTGTCCGTCGAAACGACCGTCCTGAATATCACCGGTTTTGTCTGCCGGCCCGACCTGGCCCGCAAAACCGCCGGGAACCAGTTTTTCTTCGTCAACGGCCGGTTTTTCCGCAGCCCGTATCTCCACAAAGCGGTGATGAACGCCTATGACGGGCTGATTCCCGACGGGATGATTCCGTCCTATTTCATCTATCTGGACATCGACCCGCACGCGATTGACGTCAACATCCATCCGACCAAGACAGAAATCAAATTCGAAGACGAAGGCGTTGTGTTCCAGATTCTTTCGGCAGCGGTCAAAGAAGCGCTGGGCCGGAATTCCTTCGGCTCCCGCATCGAGTTCGACCCGGCCGATGCGCCGCAAATGCCCGTGATGGGGCCGCGTTTCGACCAGTACCGGCCGGTGGATTATACCCCCGAAATCGGGCTGGACAGCGACTACAACCCCTTCTCGCCGGATGGCGGGACGGCTCCGGAAGAGCGGGACTATCCGACCGGCGTATTCACGGAAAAACGCGAAGATTACGGAAAACTATTTGAGAGCCAGACGGTTCCGCTGACGTCTATCCTGACCCTGCAAGGCCGCTTTATCGCCGCGCCGGCCCGGGACGGACTGATGCTGGTCCATATCCGGCGGGCCCGGGAACGGGTGCTGTACGAGCGGTTCCTCAAAGCCATTTCCGCCGGCGGCCATGTCTCCCAGACCGCCCTGATTCCCGTCCGGCTGACCGTCGGCGTGCAGGACCGCCTGCTGCTGGACGAACACGCCGCGCTGCTGGAGCAGCTGGGCTTTGATATCACGCCCTTCGGGAACGATACGGTCGTCGTCAACGGCGTTCCGGACGGATGTTCCTGCGATGAGCAGCAGGTGGAGACCCTGATTCGCGAGGTGACGGCCGCCCTGGCCGAAGACCACACCGCCCTGCCCGGCATGCTGGAGAGCGCGCTGGCGGAGCAGTTTGCCCGGGCCGCGTCCGCTTCGGGAAAGGCGCCCTCCTCTCCGCTGGAAGCCCAGCGCCTGGTCGACGCCCTGCTGAGCTGCGACAGCGCGGAATATACGCCCCGGGGGCATAAAACCATCACCGTCCTCTCCTGGGACGACTTAGACAAATTGTTTGTATGAATTCATTTCGTAACACCCGGCTCGGGTATCTGTGGAACCAGATTCCAGAAGTGACCCGTAACCTGCTGGCCATCAATATTCTGATGTTCATCGCGACCTGCATCAACGAGAACTTTATGATTGAAAAGTTCGCGATGTTCTATCCCAAATCCCCCTTCTTCCATCCGTGGCAGATTCTGACCCATATGTTCATGCACGGGGGCTTTTGGCATATCTTCTTCAATATGTATACGCTGGCCATGTTCGGCATCGTGCTGGAAAGGGCCATCGGCTCCCGCAAATTCCTGGTATTCTATTTTGTGACCGGCCTGGGTGCGGTCGCCCTTCATACCGGCGTCCAGTATTTCCAGATGCAGGCTGCCCTGTCCGCGGACAATCTGCAGGCCGTCCAGCAGGTGCTCTATACCCCGACCGTCGGCGCGTCCGGTGCCATTTACGGTATCCTGATTGGTTTCGCCATGATGTATCCGGAGTCGGAACTGACCTTGCTATTCCCGCCGATTACGCTGAAAGCCAAGTGGTTCGTGCTGATTTTTGCGGGTATCGAACTGCTGACCGGCGTCACGGGAACCCTGGACGGCGTCGCCCACTTCGCCCATCTGGGCGGTATGCTCTTCGGCTGGCTGCTGATGCTGTGGTGGAAGAAAACCGGCCGGATTTACGAGCGGGACAACTGGATTTGACCCATGAAAGGCAAGGACAAGAAGCGTGTCGGACTGTTGGGCTGGACCTCCCGGGCACTGATGCTCGTGGCGGCGGGCTGCCTGGTGCTGAGCTATCTTTCCGTCTTTGTCAATCCCGCCAAGGCCTGGTTCATGACCCTTTTCGGCCTGTTCTTCGTGCCGCTCCTGCTGCTGAATGTGTTTCTGCTGGTCTGGGCGGCCGTCCGGCGTTCCCGCGCCATCCTGATTCCGCTGCTGGCCCTGATTCCGGCGTTTTTCCTGACCGGCCGTTTCATTCAGTTCACCGAACCGGAAGAGACCGCCGGCGACGGCATTAAAATCGTCTCCTACAATGTCGGCCGTTTCGCCCTGAGTGCCAAGCGCTTGCATCTGGAAAACCGGCAGGCCTGCGCCGATTCGGTATTCCGCTTCCTGCGCGCCCAGCAGGCCGATATCATCTGCCTGCAGGAGTTCCATTGGCGCGATGCCGGCGAAATCAAGGCCCGGCTGGCCAAAGAATTCCCCGGCTATAATGCTGAGTATTTCGTGTTTACCGACCCGTCCGGCTGCTATGGGAACGTGACCCTGAGCCGTTTCCCGTCCCGCGGGAAGGGAAAACTGGACTTCGACAAGTCCTCCAACCTGGCCATCTGGTCCGAATACGACGTCGACGGGACCCGGATGCGGGTGTACAACTGCCATTTCCAAAGCTATAATATTTCCTTCTCCCGTATCCTCCGCGCGTTGCGGAGCGACTACAAGCAGACCGTCCGGGACACCGAGGAACGGATGAAGGCCTCCATCATCCTCCGCCCCGAACAGGTGAATGCCGTCCTCAATGACATTGCGGGCGCCCCGGTTCCTTCCGTCATCACGGGGGATTTCAACGACAATCCGCTGTCCTACACCTATCGGCGGCTTTCCCACGGACGAAAAGACAGCTTTGTGGAGGCGGGAAAAGGCTCCGGCGCCACCTACGCGCTGCTGCGCCCCTTCCTGCGCATCGATTATATCCTCTATCCGGACGCCTACCATGCGGTTGCCCACCAGGTGCCGCATTGCCGGTATTCGGACCATTATCCTGTGATAGCCAGCATACAGCCATGAAAGACCTGAAGACCCTTCTGACAGAAACCGTACAAGTCCTCCGCGAGGGGGGCGTCATCCTTTATCCGACCGATACCGTCTGGGGACTCGGTTGCGATGCCACGAATCCGACGGCGGTGGCCCGGATTTACGAGATTAAAAAACGCGCGGACAGCAAGGCGCTGGTCCTGCTGGCCGACAGCCTGGATATGGTGGCCCGCTATGTACGGGAAATCCCCGATGCCGCGATTCAGCTGGTTGAGGTGAACGACGCGCCGATGACCGTCATCTATCCGGGGGCCTATGTCGGGAAAAAACCCGAAGACGGCCGGCAGCCCGAGGCGGACCGGCATTTCCTGGCCTGGAATACGGTGGCGGAAGACGGTACGGTCGGCATCCGGGTGCCGATGATGGCCTTCTGCCGGGACCTGGTCTACAAACTGGGCCGGCCGCTGGTGTCGACCTCGGCCAATATCTCCGGCGAACCCACGCCCCGGCGGTTCCAGGAGATTCCGCAGGCTATCGTGGAGGCCGTCGACTACGTCGTGGAGCCGCGTCTGGAGCGGGAGTCCACCGGCTCGGCCAGCCAAATCATCAAGGTCGGCCTGCGGGGAGAAATTGCAATTATACGGAAATGACCCGCTTACGGGGTAGCGGCTGATAATCAGCTTTTTAAATACCTTAGATAAACGCCAGATAAACGGCTTCCACGGCCGTGACGGCGGCGGTTTCGGTCCGGAGCCGGGACGGCCCCAGGTGAATGGGCGTATATCCCCGCGCAACGGCCAGCGCCACCTCTTCCGGGGAAAAATCCCCTTCAGGACCAATCAGAACGGTAATGTCCGGGCAAGCCTCGGGGCAGCCTTTCAACACATCCAGGATGGACGTGCGCGGCGTTTCTCCTTCGAAGCAGCAGGCAATCATCTTCGGCCCGGCGTTCTCCTCCGCCTGCAGAAATGCCTTGACGGACACGGGTTCCGTGACGGCGGGGATGGTGGCCTTGAGGGACTGTTTGGTGGCGGACAGGGCGATTTTCCGGGCGCGGTCGGCCTTGAAGATGCGCCGCTCGGACCGCTCCCCGATCAGGGGTACAATCCGGTCGACCCCCAGTTCCGTAGCCTTTTCGACAAACCATTCAAAACGGTCGTTGTTCTTGGTGGGGCAGCAGGCGAGCGTGAGCCGGTAGGGATGTGCGCCCCATCCGTCGAAACGCTCCAGTACCTGTGCGACAGCACCTTTGGGGTTGTCGTCCACCAGGCGGCAGCGGGCCATCAGTCCAGCGCCGTCGATGACGTTGATTTCATCGCCGGCACGATGCCGCAGCACGCGGATGCAGTGTCCGCTCTCTTCGGCGTCCAGGGTGACAGAGGCGCCCGTAAAGATTCCGTAAAACAGTTCCATGTCCGCAAATATCGGGAAAAATTTGGAAATATCCGTCCGCCGGGGTAACTTTGCTCCATGTTTATCGGACTGATTTCAGATACGCACGGCGTCTTCAGCGACGAGTTCCGGCAGTTCTTCGCGCCGGTGGATGAAATCTGGCATGCCGGCGACTTCGGCGGGGGCATCGATTTCGTTCATACGTTTTCTGCGTTCAAGCCCCTGGTCGGGGTCTATGGCAATTGCGACGCCCAGGAAATCCGCTTCGAATGTCCGCTGGTGCAGCTCTGGAACTGCGACGGAGCCAAGGTACTGATGACCCATATCGGCGGTTATCCGGGCCATTACCCGCTGAATGTCGCCGCCCTGCTGGACCGGCACCATCCGGACATCTTCGTCTGCGGCCACTCTCACATCCTCAAAGTCATGTACGACCCGCACTATCATCTGATGGCGCTCAACCCCGGTGCCGCCGGGCTGCAGGGGTGGCAGGTCTATCGGACGGCGTTGCGCTTTCATATTGACAATGGAAAAATCCATGATATGGAAGTGTTTAAACTGCCCCGGTAGCCAAAATGCAAAATTTTAGTAAAAAATTGAAATTCTGCTTTGTTTTTTCATTGAACTGCTGTAATTTTGCACCCGGAAAAAAGATTTTGATTAAAATAAAAAGCTTATGAAAAAGATTTTAGTGATTGCTGCAGCTTGTGCGATGGTATTCGCCGCTGCTTCCTGCAAGTGCTCCAACAAGAAGGCAGACGCCAAGGCTTGCGAATGTGAGACCTGCGTTTGCGAGAACTGCACCGGTGACTGCGCTACCTGCACGGAGTGCAAGGACGCTGACAAGAAGTGCGAAGGCAAAGCTTGTGAGGGCACTGAGTGCAAAGATGCCGCTACGAAAGTAGAGGATGCTGCCAAGGACCTCGGCGAGGCTGTCAAGGACGCCGCCCAGGATGTTGCCAACACCGCTGCCGAGACCGCGAAGGACAAGGCTGTCGAGGCAATCGACAATGCCGCCAACGCCGCGAAGGACGCCATCAAGAAGTAAGTCGTACCGCAGCAAAAAAGAAGAGCCGCCCCATGCCGGGCGGCTTTTTTCGTTACGGATTCCGAGCATCATTGTTCCTGCCGAGGGTGGCGACAATGATGCGGGCTGTTTTATAACCCGAAGGCGCGGCGGATGTCCGCCACCGCATCGAGCTTTTCCCAGCCGAAGAACTGGACGGTGCGCTCCACCTCCTTCCCGTCCCGGTGCAGTTTCATCCGGCGGGTATAGGGCTCGCGGCCGAAATGGCCGTAGGAGGCCGTCGGTTCGTAGATGGGGTTGTCCAACTGGAATTTCCGGATAATCCGGGCGGGACGCAGGTCGAACAGTTCGGGAATGCGCGCGGCAATCTCCGCGTCGCTGAGTCCGGTCCGGGCGGTGCCGTAGGTGTCGACAAAAATGCTGACCGGGCGGGCGATGCCGATGGCATAGGACACCTGGACCAGCATCTCGTCCGCCAATCCGGCCGCCACCATGTTCTTGGCGATGTAACGGGCGGCATAAGCGGCGCTGCGGTCAACTTTGGACGGGTCCTTGCCCGAGAATGCGCCGCCGCCGTGCGCGCCTTTTCCGCCGTAGGTGTCCACGATGATTTTACGGCCGGTCAGGCCGGTGTCGCCGTGGGGGCCGCCGATGACGAATTTCCCTGTCGGATTGACATGCAATATATAGGAGTCGTCGAACAGGGCCGCGGTTTCTTTCGGGAGCCGGGCGATGACCTTGGGCAGCAGGATGGAACGGATGTCCGCCTCAATCCGGGCATGCATGGCCTCGTCCACGCGCCGCTGACCATACTGGGCGACGGCGTCGGCATAGGGCATCCGGCCCAGTTCGGGTGCCGTAAACTCGTCGTGCTGGGTGGATACCACAATCGTATGCACACGCACGGGACGGCGGGTCTGTCCGTCGTATTCAATCGTGAACTGCGACTTGCTGTCGGGCCGCAGGTAGGGCATCACTTCGGGGGTGTTTTTGCGGATATCGGCCAGTGTGCGCAGGGTCAGGTGCGACAAGGCCAGGGGAAGGGGCATGTACTCCTGCGTGTCGCGGCAGGCGTAGCCGAACATCATGCCCTGGTCGCCGGCACCCTGGTTGTCGGGATCCTCGCGGACCACGCCCCGGTTGATGTCCTGGCTTTGCTCATGGATGGCGGACAGGACGCCGCAGGAATTGCCGTCGAACATATATTCGGCGCGGTTGTACCCGATTCCGTTGATGACCCGCCGGACCACCTGCTGGATGTCGACATACGCGTCATCGGAGCGGACCTCTCCGCCCACTACGGTCAATCCCGTGGAGCAGAACGTCTCGCAAGCGACTTTGGCGTGGGCGTCCTGGCGCAGGAACTCGTCCAGGATGGCGTCGGAAATCTGGTCGGCCACTTTATCCGGATGGCCTTCGGAAACGGATTCTGAAGTAAACAGGTAATTCATGTTTTTAGCATTTTTTTAGGTGGTTGCAAGCAGCGAACCCGGGGTTTCGAAAGGGGACGGGCTCTCAAATCTCTCCACCTGGTTTTCAAACGTGTAATGAGTGCAAAGTTAGGCACAATCCTTAACATTTGCAAATAAAAAAAAGGTCGGTGTGATTTTTTATAACTTTAACGTTTTTAATTTTTCAGGTTTGTCAGATTATATTATCTTTGCACTGCAAAATTTTCAAACCCTATATGAAAAAGTCAATTAAGTTTGTGCTGCTCGCCCTCATTTCGATGATCGCGGGTACTGTCGCCTTTGCCCAGGTGACCACTTCTTCTATCGCAGGCCGCGTCACCGATGCGGAAGGTGCCATTGCCGGTGCCCCTGTGATTGCTACGCATGTACCGTCCGGCTCCAACTATTACACGGTGACGGATGCCAACGGTAACTATCGTATCAACGCCATTACCCCTGGCGGCCCCTACACGGTTACCGTCGATATGCTCGGTTACCGCAAGGTGGAAACGACCGATGTTTACGCCACCCTGGGTGACGTCGTTACGGTCAATGCCATCCTTGAAGTGGAAAGCATGGGCCTTGACGCTGCTGTTTTCACAGCTGAGGCGAACAACAACACCAGCATGACCCGCCCCGGCGCCGGTACGGCCATCAGCCAGCGGACCATGCAGACCCTCCCGACTTCCAGCCGTTCCCTGAACGACGTGCTGAAACTCACCCCGCAGGCGGTGGTGACGTCCAACGGTCTGGCCATCGGCGGCGGTAACTATCGTTCTTCCTATGTGACCGTTGACGGTGCTGCGTTCAACAACGCCTTCGGTATCGGTTCCAACCTTCCTGCCGGCGGTACGCCGATTTCCATGGATGCCTTGGAGCAGATGAGCGTCAACATCACTCCGTACGATGTCCGTCAGTCCGGCTTCACCGGTGGCGCCATCAATGCCGTGACCAAGAGCGGTACCAACGAGTGGCACGCTTCCGTATATGATTATTATAAGAGCAACCACGTGACCGGTTACAAAGTAGCGGGTGAAGACATCACCCCGACCACCTATCTGAACAACGTGATTGGTGCTACCGTCGGCGGTCCTATCATCAAGAACAAACTCTTCTTCTTCGTCAACTTCGAGTATGCGCTCGATACGACCCCGGGTGCCAACTTCCGCGCCCGTACCACCGGTACCGAAGAGATTTCCGCTACGCTCCACCGTCCGACAGAGACCTTCCTCAACGAGGTGAAGGACTATCTCAAGACGACCTACAACTATGATCCCGGCCGCTATCAGGACTACTCCCTGAGCACCCCCGACTGGAAACTCATGGCCCGTATCGACTGGAATATCAATGACAACCACCGGTTCAACATCCGGTATTCCCAGACGATGAACAAGGACTCCAACAACCCGTCCAGCTCCGTCAACCCGATTGGCAACCCCGCTTATGACAACGCGGACCGCAACAAATTCGGCCGTACTTCGAACTACGCTATGTATTTCGAGAGCAACCGTTACTTCCAGGAGCAGAACTTCATGTCCCTCGCCGGTGAGCTCAACTCCCGTTTCCTGGACGGCAAACTGACCAACCTCTTCCGTGTTACCTGGTCCCACCAGAACGAGCCCCGCAGCTTCGTGGGTGACAACTTCCCGACCGTGGATATCATCGAAGAACTCGCTGACGGCACCAAGGCGGTCATCACTTCCTTCGGTCCCGACCCCTTCACCTACGGCAACCTCCGCGACGTGAACACCATCGTCGG
>CADBPR010000043.1 GCA_902796555.1 uncultured Bacteroidia bacterium | reverse complement strand
TAACGAATCATTATGACAACACAAATCTCTCTGACAAACAAAAACGAGACTTGACCCGAGGCGGCGCCTCGGGCAGAATCGCGCCATATACGTTACCCCCCGCTGGCTGTCGCCAGCTGCCCCCTCGGGGGGGGGCCGGGGTCGCTCGGTCGAGCCGTCGTCCTCCTACAAAGCCGAAAGGCAGTCACGAGGACTGCCTTTCATCTTTGGAGCGGAAAACGAGACTCGAACTCGCGACCCCGACCTTGGCAAGGTCGTGCTCTACCAACTGAGCTATTTCCGCATTGTTATACCCGTTTTGGTGATTCGGGATTGCAAAGTTACGACAATTTTCAGAAACTGCAAATTTTTTTTACATTTTTTGTTTTCGCTCCGCCGCCCACAAAAAGGTGGGTGGCTAAAAAGTCGCTTCAGCGACCGGCCGGAGGCCGAAATACCCCCTAATAGGGGGTTCAGACAATAGTCTGAGGGGGTTAGGAGACCCGAAGGGGCCGACCAAAAAGAAATTTTGGCCGGCCCCTTATCAATCCGTGTGTCCGCAGGATTACTGCTGCTTGGCGGCAGCGGCCTCGGCGGCCTTGATCATCGCCTCGTTCGCGGAGATGTAAATCTCGACACGGCGGTTGGCGGCACGGCCTTCCTTGGTGGCGTTGTCAGCCACGGGCATCGTGTAGGAGAGGCCCTGGGCGACCATCCGGTCGGCGGCGATGCCACAGCTGGTCAGGTACTTCTGGACAGCCTCTGCGCGCTGCTGGGAGATACGCTCGTTCACCTCGGCGGTACCGGTATTGTCGGTGTGGCCATAGATGGTAATGTCGGTATCCTTGAAGTCGGCCATCTTGCTGGCGAACTCCTTCAGCTCGGCCTGGGAGGTCTTGTTGAGCTTAATGCCGTTGGTCGGGAAGAGGATACCGCTGTCGAACGTGACCTTGATGGCCTCAAGGCCATTCTGGTCGGTCACAGTCTCCACCTTGGCGTTCTCCAGGGCGGCAAGCTCCTCGGCCTTCTTGTCCATCTGGTTGCCGATGATGGCACCGGTGCCGGCACCCACGGCCGTACCGATGGCAGCGCCGATAGCGGCACCCTTGGCATCCTTGGAGATGAGACCGCCGATCAGGCCGCCTACTACAGCGCCGGCTCCGCTACCGATACCGGTACCGGCGGCCGTTTTGGACCATGTTCCGCAGCCCGGCAGAAGCACCAGGGCAATCAAAGCGATAGGAATAAACTTTTTCATACGCGTCTATAAAATTAATTGAATCTGTTTTTCATTAAAGATGCAAGTTAGAAAAATATTTTCAAATGACAAGAAAAAATTGGCTATATTTGTACAAAGTAATCTTATTGAAATGAAGAGACTGATTCTACTTACCCTGACCCTGATGACCGTCCTGGTGGCCTGCGCCCCGCGGCCGGAAGACAAACTCATCGAAATTCACCTGCCCAACGACGGCAATCTCTGCCGTTATCCTGACCTGGCCACCGTGCAGGCTACGCTGGACAGCGTCGTCTCGATGGGGTTCAACGCCATTGTCGTCGATATCAAACCGCCGGTCGGCTATACCTATTACGAAAGCGACCTGATTCCCAACGTCCGCCACGCAAAGACCTATCCCAACCACGAAAAAACGGACTTCGACATGGCCGCCGCCTTCCTGGAAGAAGGCCGCAAGCGCCATCTCAAAGTGACCCTGAGCTCCGCTATGCTGAGCATGGGCGCCTGGCCGCTGGAAGTGGACGGACCGGCCTACACCGTGCCGGAATTCGGCGCCATGACCTGCGTGGAATATCTTCCTGGCGGTCTGCGGGACATCAAGGACAGCCGCGAACACGGAATCTTCGCCTTCCTCAATCCGGCCCTGCCCGAAGTCCGCGAACTGATGGTGGCCCATGTCAAGGAAGTGTGCGGAAAATACCATCCGGACGGCTTCATGATGGACTACTGCCGTTTCAACAACTACCACAGCGACTTCTCCGAAGCCTCCCGCCAGGCGTTCGAGGCCTATATCGGCGAGCCGGTGGAGGATTTTCCGGCCTGCATTTATACCTATCCGGGCGACAATGAATGGGAAATCGTCCCCGGGAAATACTACCGCCGCTGGATGGAATGGCGCGCCACGCTGATTCGCGACCTGATTGCCGACTGCGCCAAAGCGGTCAAAGAAGTCTCCCCGAAGACCGATGTTGTCGTCTGGACCGCCTCCTGGTGGCCCTGGATTCAGGGAAACGGCCAGAACTGGGGCAGCACCACCACCTCCTGGATTGCCGAACACCGGGACGAATTTGACTTTACCACGCCGGACTACGAGAAAACCGGCTTTGCCGACCTGCTGGATATCTACGAACTGGGCGCCTATCTGCCCATGGCCTATGGCAAGGACGACCCCGATTCGATGGAATATGCCGTCATCCGCGGCAAAGCCCTGAACAACGGCGTCTGTACCTTCGTCGGTTCCGTCGGCACCGAAGCCAATCTCTCCGAAGCCTTTGAACTGATGTACCGCGAAACCGCCGGCATCTCCTTCTTTGCCCTGGACGCCTGCTTCAAGGATCCGTCCCTGTACGGCGTGCTCCGCGATGCGGTTGCAAATGCCAAAGCGGCCGCCCGGCAAGACAGGACCGGAAAATAAACGATTATGCGAGCCAAGAAGTTGATATTCATTTTGTTGGCGCTGACTGCCTGTACGCAGGCACCGGCGCCGCAGCCGTCCGTGCAGCCATCTGACGAGCCCTCCGCGGAGCCTTCCGTCGAACCGGTCGTCCCGGTGGACCCCGGCCCGGTCGGAGAACGGCTGCTGGACGTGGTCTTCGCTCCGGACGGGACGGCAGCCGACACGTCCCCGCAGGCCCTGACGATGAATACGGTATCGGGCGGTACGGTGATGGCCTATCTCCAGCCCGATGCCGAGGTCTATGCGCCGCGCTTCTGGGCAGCGCCGGGCACATCGGTCGGCACCGGCTTTTACCGGGCGCGTTATGCCTCCGGGACCCCCTTTGCCCAGGGACTGGCGGACGGCCACAGCCTGGAATGTGTGCTGATGTGCGACTTCGACGCAGCCCGCCTGCCGGACGCGACGGTTTCCGCCTTCAGCGGCCTGGAACGGGGCGGCAGCGGCCTGTATGTCAAAAAAACCTTCTGTTTTGAAGTCGGGCTGTCCGGCGGCGTTTCCGTCATTGCCGACAGCGGCGTCATCCCGCAGCGGGGCGTCTATTACCACCTGCTCGGGGTCTACGATGCCGACCGGGCCGAAGTCCGCATCTATGTGGACGGGGTCCTGAAAGGGTCGGCCCCGGCCGAAGGACGTTTTGCCGTCCCGCCCACCAAGGCGGCCTGCTGGTACGGAATCGGCGTGGATGCCACCCCGAGCGGCCTGGCGACCGGAGCCTGGAGCGGCGACATCATCGCCCCGCGCATCTATGACAACGCATTGACGGATGCCCATGCCGCGGCCTTGTCCCAAGCGGCGCCCGCCTGCGAACCCTATACCATGCGAATTACGGCAACCGATTATCTGACAGATATTTCCCTGCGTCCCGGGTCGGCGTTCCGCTTCTTTGCCGACGGCCTGCAGGAAGGGGACCGGCTGCTCTTTGCGGCCGGTGGTAAAACCGTTGACCTGCCGGCGACATTCCATCCTGCCCGCGGCTTCCTGTCCGCTCCGGTTACAACCGAACTGCAGGCGGAAGAATACGCCCTGCTGGTGGGACGCGGCCGGCAGCTCGCGCCGGTCGGCAACGTACGGCTGACCGTGGCTGCCGATGCGGAAGAACCCCGCCGTCCCGCGGCTGTCGCCCACCGGGGCTGGTGGCTCTCCACGGCCGTTCCCGAGAACTCCGTCGCCGCGCTGAAAGCCGCCCAGGACGGGGGCTGCGAAGCGGCAGAAATGGATATCTGGATCACCACCGACGGGGAGGTCTATGTCAACCATGACGGCACCCTGGACGGGGTCCGTATCGAAAATTCCACCAGCGAGACGGTGGGCCGGCTGACCCTGACCAACGGCGAGCCGATTCCCACCCTGGACCAATACCTGGACCAGCACGCCCGCAACACGGCGACCACCCTTGTCATAGAAGTGAAAACCCATGCTTCACGGGCCCGCAACGATGCCTGCGTGGATGCCGCCCTCGCCGCGGTCGACCGCCACGGCCTGGCGGACCATGTCCAGTACATCGCCTTCGACCTGGAGAACTGCCGGCGCATTGCCAAGGCCCGCCCGGGCGCGATGGTCGGCTATCTGAACGGCGACCTGGACCCCTTGACGCTCAAGGAGATGGGCATCATGCAGCTGGACTACCAGACCAGTCCTTTCACCTTCCATCCGGAGTGGATCCGGACGGCCCATGCGAACGGGATGCTGGTGAATATGTGGACCTTGGACAAGGACGAAGACATCAAACTCGCCATCCAGCTGGGCGCCGATTATATCACCACGAATGCACCGGAGCGCGTCTTTGCGCTGCGTGAAAAATATTTTGACTGATGAAACGAACGTTTTCCCTGATTGCCGCCCTGTTATGGGCCCTGACAGCCGTCGGACAAGACCCGCACGTCACCACGCCCAACTATGACCTCGCCAGCCGCTTTTCCGCCAAACGGGTGGGCCAGATGGTGTTCAGCACCCAGCTGCGCCCCGCCTGGTTCCGCGACTCGAACCGCTTCTGGTATAGCTGGAAGACCTCGGAAGGAACCCGCTATTATATCGTCGACCCCGCCACCGGCCGCAAAACCGAACTCTTCGACCGGGACAAACTCGCGATGCAGCTCTCCGAGACGGTGCGCGACCCCTTCGACGCCCGGCACATTCCGATTCGCGACCTGACCCTGCACGAGGACAGTTACTTCACCTTCGACATCCCGAGCACGGCCGACGTCCCCGACAAGAAAGACAGTACCAAGACGGTCAAAAAGGTGTTCCATTTCAAGTATATGATTGATTCAAAAGAACTTACTGAAATGGAAGAAGCCCCCGAAAAGAAATATCCCGACTGGGCGAACGTCTCCCCGGACGGCACGATGGGCGTCTATCTGAAGAACCACAACCTCTTCTGCATGGACTCCACGTCGCTGCGCAAAGCCGCCAAGGACCCCAAGGACAGCACCCTGGTGGAACGTCCGCTGACCACCGACGGCACCCGCGACTGGTCCTGGCTCGGCGACAATTACAAAGGCGACACGGAGAAAGACAGCACCGCCCGCCGTTTCCCCTACACGGTGGTCTGGTCGCCCGACTCCCGGCATTTCGCTACGCTGCGCTGGGACATGGCGAAACTGCAGGACTTCTGGGTCATCCACAACACGGCCCGTCCCCGTCCGGAACTGGAAACCTACAAATACCAGATGCCCGGCGAGCCCGGCCCCTCGGGCGATATCTATGTGTTCGACGCCACCGACGGCAGCCGCCGGAAAATCGCGTCCCATGCCTTCAAGGACCAGGACCTGCAGCTCTACCAGGCCGAGCCCTCCCCGGCGGAGCGCTATGCCGACTTCTACGGCGCCCGCTGGCTGGGAGATGAAAAGGGCTTCTGGCTGCTCCGCATGAGCCGCGACCTGAAGCGTCACGATATCTGCTACGTCCCCGTGGACGGCGACTCCACCCATGTGGTCATCAAAGAAAGGATGAATACCTATGTGGAAAACCGCACCCCCGTGCTCATCAAGGACGGTCAGCAGCTGATTCACTGGTCCGAGCGCAACGGCTGGGCCAACCTGTACCTCTACAATGCGGCCGGCACCCTGGTCCGGAACCTCACCGAAGGGGCCTTCCATGTGGAGGATGTCCTGGCCGTGAACGAGGCGGCGGGTTATGTGCTGCTGAGCGCCTGCGGCGTGCAGCCGGACGAAAATCCCTACCAGATGCACACCTACAAAGTCTCCCTTTCCGGCGGCAAACTGCAGCAGCTGGACATGGACGACATGGATGTGATGGCGGCGCCGAGCTATGACGGTAAATACTTTGTAGCCAATTACTCCCGCGTGGATGCCAAGCCGGCGGTCGCCCTGTACGACGCGGCCCGCGGACGCCTGGTCACCCAGCTGGAAGAGGCGGATTTCAGCCTGCTGTTCGAAGCGGGCTACCGTTTCCCGGAGCGTTTCAAAGTAAAGGCGGCCGACGGCATCACCGACCTCTACGGGGCCATGTACAAACCCTTCGACTTCGACTCCACCCGGGTCTATCCCATCTGCGACTATGTCTATCCCGGTCCGCAGGTGGAGGCCAACAACATCTCCTGGAGCCGGGGCTTCACCCGCACCGACCGCCTGGCCCAGCTGGGCTTCATCGTCATCACGGTGGGGAACCGCGGCGGCCATCCGAACCGTTCCAAATGGTATCACAACTATGGCTACGGCAACCTGCGCGACTATGGCCTGGAGGACCAGAAATATGCCATCCAGCAGCTGGCGGCGCGCCATTCCTTTATCGACGGGGAACGGGTGGGCATCCATGGCCATTCCGGCGGCGGTTTCATGTCCACGGCGGCCCTGCTGACCTATCCCGATTTCTTCAAAGTGGCCGTTTCCTGCGCCGGCAACCACGACAACAGCATCTACAACCGCTGGTGGAGCGAGCAGCATCACGGCATTCTCGAAAAGATTGACAAG